>NZ_JAPDUI010000054.1 GCF_025980345.1 Arenimonas sp. GDDSR-1
GACTGCACAGTGCTCGGAATCGACCTGGGCGCCCGGCTTTACGGATACGCGCTGCCGTTCTTTGGGACCATTGCCACCCCTTTGGCTTTCTGGGCCGGGTTTTCGGATGTTTTCGTGGCTTGGGGCATCGTTTGCCTCGCGCTGTGGTTTCTTGCCAGAAAGTCCAAAGCGCGCCAAGAAGCCGGCAGCAGCTGACAATTCATCCGAACGGACAGCCACCCCGGAATATGGTTAAACTGACCTGGCTCACGGCGGCAGCCGCCTAACTCAATCGCTCGGCCACACAATGCGGACACCACTACAAGGACAGGAAAAACCATGCCGGCATCTAACGGGTTACGCCTTGTCGGACGTCTGGTGATTTGTGCGCTCGCCGGCCTCCTGGTTTTCTACCACACATACACGCTCTACGACCTGTATCTCGGTACCGGCACGGACATCTACGATGTTGGCAATGCCGCTACGTATGACCTGTATCGGCACATACAGTCCATCCTTCGCGTCTGCATCATCACCAGCCTGGTTCTGGTGGTCTTGAACAAACGGCCGGCCTTGTATGGCATGTGGATTGCCATCACCACGCTTATCGCCACGCACTATTGGGCGTATTTCTTCGACCTGCCATTCCGCTTCCTGGAGGGTACGCATCCGCTTTCCTATCTGAAGGGGCTCATCATCCCCACGGTAATTACGACCCTGTTCCTGGTCATCAATTCGCGCCGAGCCTCCGGCACCCGTGCGGACTAACGATTCGTACAGGCCGACGCGCCGCCTCGCGGCACGGCTTGATTCAGGCTTCAGGACGCGCATGAAGCTCCCGACAGCCCTATTCCTGCTTGCGGCCGGCACCGGTGTGCCGGCCGCCACGCCACCTACCGGGCCAATCCAGGACTTCCACACGGGCGAGATCCTCCAGCCCGCCTGCATCCCAGGTGAATTGGCCAGGCTAAAAGCGGCGTCGGATCGCCTTACCAAAGCCATAGACCCGCAAGGCGCATGGGGTATAGCCCGAGCCATGCTTTGCAGCAACAGGGCGCCTACCGGGCGCATGCCTCGTCTTGTTTCGGTAGAGCGATACGGGCTCGACGAAGACTCCGGCGCCGCCCTCGCACTGGTCGATCGGAGACACGTCGAGCCGCTGCGGGGTCTCGCATACGGCGCTTCGGTTGAGGCGTCCGGGCACGATCTGAGCTACCACTACAACACGGCGGGCGTCTGCGTTGGCGGTTTCACGCTCAGGCTTGCGGACGGCCGATGGCTGCTTGTCCGCCTGGGCGAGGCTTGTGACTGATACAGGTTCGCCCATACAATTCACTCAAACCGAAGCCGCTGGCGGCCCCTCTCGACCCAGGCCTTGGAAGATGGCAGGCATGAAGAAATTATTTGTTTTATGCGCAGGCCTCCTTTGCGGCATGACGGCCGCAGGAGCGGATATGACGGCCGCAGGAGCGGATTTGCCTGACTTGAAGATCGAGAAGCTTGAAGAGGGCGTCTATGTCCATACCTCGTTCGAAGAAGTTGAGGGCTGGGGCGTTGTCTCCAAACACGGGCTGGTGGTTCTTGCAGGCACTGACGCCTATCTGATTGACACCCCATTCACCGCCGCGGATACCGAAGAGCTGGTGAACTGGCTGGTGGATCGCGGCTATGGAATCAAAGGCGCCGTTTCCTCCCACTTCCATAGCGACAGCACGGGCGGAATAGAGTGGCTCAATTCCCGGTCGATTCCCACGTACGCATCTGAATTGACGAATGCGCTGCTTCAAGCAGACGGCAAGGCGCAGGCCACCCGCACCTTTGGCGGAACCCGCTATTGGCTGGTGGAAAACGAAATTGAAATTTTTTATCCCGGCCCAGGCCACACCCAAGACAATGTGGTGGTTTGGCTGCCTGGGAGCAGAATCCTGTTCGGTGGCTGCTTCGTCAAACCCCACGGCCTCGGCAATTTAAGTGACGCGAACCTAGGGGCCTGGCCAAAGTCCGCCAAAACATTAATGTCTGAATACGGCGAAGCCAGGCTGGTTGTCTCGAGCCACAGCGAAACGGGGAACGCGTCACTCCTGAGACTTACCTGGGAACAGGCCGTAAAAGGGTTAAACGAAAGCGGAAAGCCACCGCTGCCGAACGACTAATCCTCCGACAGGCCGTTGCGGCGCCCTTGGCTCAGGCACCAGACATTGACAGACGACATCGGAGACCCCGACATGTATATCGGCGACCTATCGAAGCGGACCGGCGCATCGCGCAAGGCCATCTACCTTTACGAAGAGATGGGACTTATTCCGGCGCCCATTCGCAAAGGCACCTATCGCGTCTATGCCCCGGAAACCGTCGGAATCGTCCAGACCATCCGGTGCGCGCAGTCGCTCGGCTTCAAGCTGAAGGAACTGGCCGACACCCTGCCGAGGACGCCCGCCGGGCAACGGCCGGATTTTGACGGCATCATCGAGCAGATCGGCCGCAAGCGGCACGCCCTGCAAGAACGGATCGATTCCGCAAGGACGCAGATCGGACTGCTGGACGAACTCCGGCAGCGCCTGGCGGACTCGCCTTCCGCCTGGGCGTGCGAGAAACCTGTTGACTCTTCCCCTAAGGGCAGACTTTAGACTGAGGCTCCCTATGGTACGGAGCCGGCATGAACAAACGCATTCTCGTCATCCTCGGACACCCCTCGGAGGACAGTCTTTGCGGCGCTCTGGCGCAGGCCTACGCGACGGGGGCCGAGGCGTCGGGCAACGAGGTCCGGCGCATTTCCCTGGGCACGCTCCGGTTCGACCCCGTCCTCCACGACGGCTATGCACGGATCCAGACGCTTGAGCCCGACCTGGTGGCCGCTCAGGAGGCGATCGCCTGGGCGCAGCACCTCGTCTTCGTCTATCCGATCTGGTGGGGATCGATGCCCGCCCTGCTGAAGGGTTTTTTCGACCGCATCTTCCTGCCGGGATTCGCATTCACGTTCCGCAAAGGCTCGCTGATGGCCGATGGCCTGCTGGCCGGCCGTTCGGCGCACCTCCTGGTCGCCCTGGATACGCCCCCCTGGTATTTCCGGTGGGTATACCGGATGCCGGGACACCACCAGATGAAGCGCACCATTCTCGGATTCTGCGGCATCAAACCCGTCACCGTCAGCAATTTCGGCCCCGTGAAGGATTCAAGGCCCAGGACACGGGAGCGCTGGCTATCCCGGGCCTTTGCCTACGGATCGAATGCCTAGGCGCCCTGCGTGCATCCAAATGCGCCATAGCCTGCATCTAAGCTGTCGAAGTCAACAAAAACGCCGTTATGGCCCCAATAGGAATTTCGACCATGCCGCACGCAATCCGGCTTTCCGTGTTCGTTTCGCCGCTTTTCTCCCTGCTCCTCGCACTCGCGGGCGCCGCCGGCCAGCCAGCCAACGCAAGCCCGATAAGCACGACCCTGCCGGATACGGCCGCGGGCAATATCGGCAAGCAGGTTATCGCGCACATCAATGCCGATAGCGCCGCGGGCATCCGGCAGTGGGCGCCCGCCATCCTGTCCACCTCGGTGGGGGCCGATGAACGGGCGGCCTTCCTCACGCAGCTTGCCGTCGCCGCACGCGACAGCGGCGGCGTGGACTTCGTCGATGCCCGCACCCAGGGCCCGCCCGGGATGCTCGTGGTGACCCTCAAGGGACGACGCACCGGGCAGCGCGTTGCGCTGGTGCTGCTACCCGACCCGGAACAGCCCGGGAAACTGGCCATGGCCGACATGGTCGCGGTCGACGATCCTGCGCTGTATGCGGCATGGCCCGACGCCGGCGCTTCGCAGGCCGATATCGCCCGGCTTGCCAAGACCGCACTGGACCAGCTCGAGCGCACGACGGATTTTTCGGGATGCCTGAGCATCTCGGACGGCACGGGCATCGTCTTCGACGAATGCCGGGGGCTCGCCGAGCGCCGCTTCGGCGTTGCGCTGGACCGGCAGACGAAGTTCCGCATCGGCTCGATGAACAAAATGTTCACCGCGGTTGCGATCGCCCAGCTCGTGGACGCGGGCAAGCTGCGATGGGACACCACGCTCGCCGAACGGGTGCCGGAATACCCCGATCGCGCGGCGGCGTCGAAGATTACCGTGTGGCAGCTTCTGCACCACACCGCGGGACTGAACGACTTTTTCGTCCCGGAGTTCTTCCAGAGCCGCGAGAAGTTCGTCAACCCGGGCGACTACCTGGACCTCATCGCCCGCCAGCCCAAGGCGTTTGAGCCGGGCGAAGGCTTCAATTACAGCAACGCCGGCTATGTGCTGCTGGGGCGGATCATCGAAAACGCCTCCGGCGAGAATTACTTCGATTACATCCAGCGCCACGTGTTCGTGCCGGCCGGCATGGCCTCCAGCGGCTTCGACAGCCTGGAGGACGCTACGCCGCAACTGGCGACCGGCTATTTCAAGGAGGGCGCGTTTGCCTCGTCCTGGAAAGCCAACTGGATGACCCTGCCGTTCAAGGGCAGCCCGGCAGGCGGCGGCTACTCCACCAACGCCGACCTGCTGCGGTTCTCCGCGGCCCTGCGTGCAGGCAAGCTGGTGAAGCCCGCGACGCTCGCGAAGATGTTCGAGGACGCCGTGCCGGCGGGCCCCGGGTTCTATGCCGCCGGATTCGGCGACCGCATCTCGCACGCACGCCATATCCGCGGACATGCCGGCGGCGCGCCGGGCATGAGCGCCAATCTGGCGATGGTCTGGGAAACCGGCGCGGCGGTCGCCGTGACCAGCAACCAAGGCGATACGCCGACCGCGATGCTGTTGAGCGAACGCATCGCTGACCTGCTCGCCGCCGGCGCGGACAAGCCCTGATGTCCGGGTCTGTATATCCTGTGCATTCGCCGCTTTATAAGGAGCAAGCCCCGTGGAATTCGTAATGCTGTTCATCCCGGCCGTGATCATGATCACGCCCATCGCGATCCTGGTGATCTTCCTGCGCTACCGCTCGGAACAGAGCAGGCAGCGTTACCACACACTGCTGCAACTCGCCGAGAAGGGCGTGGAGCTTCCGCATGACCTGCTGGTCGAGCCGCGCAGCGCGGACACCGATCGCCGCCGCGCCCTGGTGCTGATCGGCGGCGGACTCGGCCTGACGGCGATGTTCCTGGCGCTGCCGTTCGAATTCCACAGCGGGCAGCGCATTGCCGGCCTGTGGGGGCTCGGCCTGCCGCCGCTGATGACCGGGCTCGGCTACCTTGTGAACTGGCGGCTCAACCAGCGCGACGACATTCGTGCCTGATTCCGCCGCCGAAGCGCAAATCGACCGCGCGTTGGTGGCCAGGGTCCAGCTGACCGGCGACCGGCGCGCGTTCGAACAGCTCCTGCGAAGGCACCAAGGCATGGTGCGGGCGCAGTTGCGGCGCTTGACCCATGGCGACAACGCCGAGGCCGACGACCTCGCGCAGGAGACGTTCCTGCTGGCGTGGCGGAAGCTGCATCAGTTCCGCGGCGATTCGCGATTCTCCACCTGGCTCTACCGCATCGCGTACGCCTGCTTTCTTCAGGCCCGCCGCAAGCGGTCGCCGGATGCGGGCGGAGCGGACAGCGGGACGCTTGAGCAGCAGGCGTCGCCGCGCGCGCCCGCCGAACTCCGGCTCGATATCGACCGCGCGATGGACCGCCTCTCCGCACCCGAGCGAACGGTGCTGGCGCATGTGGTGCAGCTCGGATTGAGCCATGATGAAGCCGCCTATGTGCTGGCGATGCCGCTCGGCACGGTGAAGTCGCACGCCAAGCGCGGCAAGGACAAGTTACGCGCGCTGCTGGCGGATTGGCAGACAAGCTCTCAGGAGGAGCGTGGCCTATGAACAACGACATGAATGACGACATCGACGCCCTGCTGCACAGGCAGTTCGAGGGGCCCGTGCCGGACAACGGCTTCAGCGATAGCGTGATGGGCCGCTTGCCTGCCCCGCCGCGGCGTAGCCGGTGGCCCTTGCTTGTCGGATCCCTGTCCGGCATCGCCGTATGCTGGCTCAGCCTGCGCTCGGCCCCGATCGTGCATGCCGCCTGGCAGGATTGGCTGTCCGGGCAGGCCTCGGCACCCGCTCTCGCGCTGTTCGCCAGCATGGCGGGCATGGCGATGCTGGCGTTCGCCTGGGCCGTGGCCGAGGCGGATGAACGGCCCGCCGCACGCCCCTGAAAATCGCCGATACCGATGGAGCGGCTTCAGTTCGCGGACGGCGAATTCGATGCCATTTGGCCCGAAGCGCCATCTACCACATCGGTTTCGAACGGGGCGTCTCGGAATGGCGGCGTTACCTAAAGCCGGGCGGGCTGCTGGCTGGAAAACTACTACACCCCGCTGGCTGGCGCGTTCGCAGGCTTCCTGGCACGCCACGGCGACGACGGCAAGGCCCGCGCCATCGTCGAGGAGGTCCGAAGTACCGGGCCTGCTACAGCTACGACATGTATATCGCGCGCAAGTGCGCGGCGTAGGCCGCACGCCGATCACGATCAGGAACCACAGCGATGGATAAGGTGAACCTGCAGGAAAAGTTCGGGCTGATCGACGAATTCTGGAGTCCGCGCATCACCGGCGAACTCAACGGCCAGCACGTGAAGCTCGCGAAGTTCAGTGGCGAATTCGTCTGGCACGCGTACTAGGACGAAGACGAGCTGTTCCTGCTGGTGTCCGGCAAGCTGCTCATCCGCCTGCGCGACCGCGAGGTGGTGCTTGAGCCCGGGGAGTTCCTCATCGTGCCCAAGGGCACCGCGCATCAGCCGGTGGCGCTGGAGGAATCCTGCGTGCTACTGTTCGAGCCGGCCGGCACCCTGAACACCGGTGACCGGCGCAACGCGCTGACCCGCGACGTGCTTCCGCGCGCCTGACGCCGCAGGCGTCCGCATTGCGGCTACACTGAAGGCGTCCGCGGCGCCGCCGCCCGATCGCAACCGAAACCGCCATGGGAAAACCCGCCCGCCACTG
This sequence comes from Arenimonas sp. GDDSR-1, assembly GCF_025980345.1. GTDB lineage: Bacteria > Pseudomonadota > Gammaproteobacteria > Xanthomonadales > Xanthomonadaceae > Arenimonas. Next base: position 6,929 of record NZ_JAPDUI010000054.1, read on the forward strand.
GATCGAGCACGTCAGCGACTGGCGCAACGAGCCCATGGCCTACTGGGTGCATGTGGAGCCGCCGGGCGTCGCCTGGCGCGCGGCCGAACGCTATGAGCCGCCGGCGCCGCAGCCCGAAGGCCGGAACGGCTACCCGGTACTCTGCATCGAATCGCAGGGCTTCGTGTTCCGCTTCTCTTCCGCGCACCAGCTCGGCGAGTGCATCGATATCCTCGGCCGCACGCCCCTGCCCACCTCGCGCCGGCTGTCCGCCCGCCGCCAGGGCGGGCATGGCCCGAACAGCCACTGGCTCAGCCGCCTGCCCGGCCACATCAAATCGCCCAAGGCCCGGCAACGCGCCGTGCAGGACCTGCGCTCGGTGATGTCGGCCCGAACCCCGCTCTATGCCGCTGCGCTCTTGCTCCTGGCCGCGTTCTCGCTGTATGCCGTGCTGACCGGCGCGGATTACCTGAATTACGTATTGCCCGGCGAACTGCCGCTGGGCAATGTGCTGGCCGCCACCCTGTTCCTGGGCATTTCCGGCGCCGCCTATCTGCTGGCCAAGGAGCGCAAGGTGCTGGGCCGCATCGCCGCCATCGTGCTGGCGGCTTCCGTCCTGTGGCTGCCGGTGTCGATCGTGCTGGCCCGCAATCCGTCGTTGAACTTCTCGGGCTGGAACGGCACGCTGTGGTTCCTGTTCACCGTCGGCCTGTTTTTCGCCGCCCTCGGCACCTTGCTCACGGCCTTTGGCGCCGGGCTGCTGGCACGCAACAAACCCGGTTCGGCCGCAAACGACGAGAAAACCCCATGAACCCCGGGCTTGAGGCCGCGCAGGCCGGCATGCGCTTCGGCCACCGCGGCGGCGCGCGATGAGCGTACAGGATGCGCGCAAGCTCGCGGACTACCTGACCCCGCGGCCGGCGCCGCGCGGCATCGACGTGCAATGCGGCCTGCGGCATTTCGCCATCATCACCTATGCCGTACCGGCCGAGCGCTTCCACGGCCTGTTCCCGGCACGCTTCCGGCTCGACACCGTCGATATCGACGGATGCGCGATGGGCCTGCTGTCGGTGGTGCCGTTCGTCGATGTCGATTTCACCTCCGCGGTGTTCCCGTTCCCCAAATTCACCATGGGGCAGACCAACTACCGCATCTACATCATCGATACCGAATCCGGCGAGCGCTGCGTCTGGTTCCTCGGAACCACGCTGGATTCCTGGACGCTGCTGGTGCCCAGGCATGCCTGGAAACTGCCCTGGCATGCCGGCACGGTGCGCTTCGACTGCGTTTTCGACCAGGCCACCGGAACCTACGCGCGCTACCGGATGCATACGCGCTCGGACTGGGCCGACGCGGCGGTCGAGCTGGCCCAATCCGGAGACGAGCACTTCGATTTCCCCGGCTTTCCGGATAGCGAATCCGCCCGCGTCTACCTCACCCACCCCTTGGCCGGCTTTTACCACCGGCGGGACGGCAAATTGGGCACCTATCGCGTCTGGCACGCGGAGCTGGCGGTCAAGCCGGCCAGGCTGCTATCGGCCCGCTTCGACCTGCTGTCGCGGCTCGGCCTGGTGCGCGAGGCCGAACAGCAATCGCCATACAGCGTGCTGATCGAGCCGCTCAACGAATTCACCATCTACCTGCCGCCCGCGGTGATCGGGTAGGCGCCGCATGGATGTCGCCGCCGTCAAAGCGCTGTGCAGCCGCTACCCCGGCGCCACGGCCAAGACCTACGGACCGCCCAGCAATGTGCTGGTCTATTACGTCGGTGGCCGCAAGTTCGCCTACTTCAAGACCAGCGAGCCGGAGCAATGGCGCTTCAGCTTCCGCACCAGCCCGGAGCGCTTCCTGGAACTGACCGACGTGCCGGGCATCAAGCCGGCCCGCTACTTGGCGAAATTCCGCTGGGTCACGGTGGTCGACGTCGGCACGGTGCCGGCCGACTACCTGCAGGAACTGATCGACTGGTCCTATGACAAGGCCCTGTCCGGCCTGTCGCGGCGCCGGCAGGCCACCCTCGGCGGCGGAGCGGTCTGACGCGCCGGATTCTGGATTACACTGACCTCATCCGCGGCAGCGCCGCATATCGACCAACGCTTCGGTGAAATGATGAATAAGACGCCACATCGGAACCTGCCGCACCTTGTCCTGCTCGCCGGTCTGGCGCTCAGCGGTACCGCCATGGCCACCGCCCAGATTCCGGACCGCATCCGCATCGGCACCGCGCAGGAGGCGCTGTTCGCCCACCCGCTCGGCCCGCAGCTGAAGAAACCGGAAGTCTGGGAGCGCTTGGCGCCGTTGCTCAGCGCGTCCTGCTCGGCGTCCTGGCGCGGCTATATGGCCGACTGGGAGCTGCGCGAGGACAAGCTGTACCTGGTGGCGCTGCACGTGGACCCCTGCAACCGCGAGCCCCGCGCCGTGCCGCTGGACACCCTGCTGCCCGGCAGCACGGGGCCGGTCCACGCCAGTTGGTTCAGCGGCCGCCTGGTCATCCCGCGCGGCAAGGAAATCGAATACGTGCACATGGGGTACGAGTCGCGCTTCGAGCGCTACCTGTTGATCGAGGTGCGCGACGGCGCGGTCGTGACCCAAACCGAAACCGACTCGCTGCCGGCCGACCGCTGATGCGTCGCCGCCGACGGGGAGGATGCCCGGCCAAATCCGGACTGATGGCATGCGCACTGTATGCCGCGGCCTTCGCCGCACCCTTGCGTGCCGAAAGCTGGCATTGCCGGAACACGCTCGAAGTACAGTGCCATGCCGGCGACTGCACGGCGGCGGACGATGGCATCACGCCGCTGGACGTGCGCTTCGGCACGGACGGCGGTTTCTCGGTCTGCGCCTATACCGGCTGCTGGGACGGGGCCGGCACCGCGGTCTGGAACCCGCCGCACCTGCTCATCAGCCAGGCACAGGTACCTTGGTCCGATCCGTCGCGGCGCGACGGAAACCGCGCCGATGTGGTCATCGCCTTCGACTCGACCGACCGCATCGCCCTGGTCAAGGCCGGCGGCTTCGCGCTACCGATGCCCTGTTCGCCGTCGTCGTAAGGCCCTGAGCCGCGCCATGCCCTTCACGCCCATCCATCTCGGCCCGGGCCTGGCGTTCAAGGCCTTGGGCGGGCACCGCGTCAGCTTTATGGTGTTCGGCGGCGCGCAGGTGTTGATGGACATCGAACCCCTGCTCGGCATCCTGCAGGACACGCCGGTGTTGCACGGCCCAAGCCATACCGTGGCCGGCGCGCTGGTCATCGGCAGCCTGGCCTGGCTTAGCGGAAAACCGGTCAGCGCGCGGGTGCTGGACATACTGAAGATCCCGCATGCGCCGATCACCTGGCGCGCGGCGTTCGCCGGCGCCTACCTGGGCACCTTCTCGCATATCCTGCTGGACGCCGTGATGCATGCCGACATGCGGCCGTGGTGGCCGCTCGGTGCCGGCAACCCCTTGCTGCACGCCATCGGCATCGACGCCCTGCATCTGGCCTGCGCCGGAGCCGGCGTTCTCGGTCTGGGTCTGCTGGCGGCCAAGGCCGCGCGCGACCGCCACCGGCAACGCACACGCACGCCGATTTCCGGTTAAATTGGGCCTACCCGCGGCGGCTGCCGCCCAAGCCAACGCCCTGCCGACCATGTACGACGAAGACAAGCACAAACGCGCGGTCCGTGCGGAAGCGGCGAAACGCGGGCTCGCCGCCTGCATGAACGACACCAAATGGCGGGAACTGCTGGCCGAAATCGCCAAACTGCCGTTTCCCCCGCCGTACCAGCGCAAGGACCTACTGCAGGCCGAGCCGGAGCCGGCCGCCTTCGAGGCGGACGTGGCCTACCACGGCGATTGGGACGAAGGACTGCTGCCCCTGTTCTCGGTCGAATGGATCCGGATCCGCCCGCGCTACCTCCGGCACGTCGCCCGGCGGCTGCCCGAAACCCCGGTCGATTGCGAGGCCGAACTGGTACGCGCCCTGCAGGCGCTGGGCCAGGCATACGAACAGGCCGATGACGCGATCTGGATATACGGATACCGCTGACCACGACCCCGCCACCGACCCGCACGGATGCCCATGCACAAAGAACCGCTGTACCGAAAGGTCAACACCCGCGCCCGGGGCGTGCACCACCGGCAGGGCGGCGACTACCGCGACCGCCGCAACGCCAAGGGCGGGCGCGATCCGGAGCTGACCCGGCAATCGATGCACGGCACGCAGCAGCGCGGCCTGGACTACACGCCGCTGTTCCGCTTCCTGCTGTCCAGGGTCGGGCAACCTTGGGAGGCGGTCCACCGCGAAGCGGTGGCGCGCCTGGACCGGCCGGACCCGATCTTCCAGCTGGTGGCCCGCCACGAGGGCGAGCGCCGCGAATACGTGCGCACCGGCGAATCGTCCTATTTCAGCGGCCTGTACGTGGACGACGCCGGCCTCCTGCGCCGGGTCAATCCGGCGATCGGCCCGGACACCCTGTTCCCGAGCTGCAGATGCTGCACGCACACCTTCAACGGCCAGCCGTTCGGCAACGCCTACGACCCCGAACGCGGCATGTAAGCCGCCAACGCGCAACCGCCCGGTTATCTGCTTAAAATTGGAACCATACGCGGCCGCCGCCGCTTGATTCATCAGGCCCATGTCAAACATCGATTTCAGCAAAGACGAAAAAGCGGCCTTGGTGCGCAAGGTCCAGCTGTACTTCAACGAGGAGCTCGGGCAGCCGATCGGCCAGTTCGACGCCGAATTCCTGATCGATTTCGTTTCCCGGGAGCTGGGCGCGTATTATTACAACCGCGGCCTGCAGGACGCCCAGGCCGCGCTGTCGGCCAGGCTGGACGACATCCAGGACGCCATCTACCAGCTGGAACAGCCGACCGACATCCGGAAATGAACCGGACACCCGCGCATTCTCCGCCATCCACGAGGACAGACCCATGATCGCCGCCGCCAACAACTTGCTGATGCACAACCGCGTGTTCGCCTGGCTGGCCGCGGCCACCGGCGCGCTGCTGCTGATCCCGCTGGTCGCCATGCAGTTCACCGCCGAGGTGGACTGGGACGCCACCGACTTCATCGTGATGGGCGGGCTGATCTTCACCGCCGGCAGCGTGTTCGTGCTGATCGCCCGACAGGTGAAGGAAAAGCACCGGCTGCCGGCGGCCCTGCTGGTGGCGGCGGCGTTCCTGTATGTCTGGGCCGAGCTGGCCGTCGGCATCTTCACCGATTGGGGCAGCTGAACCCGGCCGGACCAGCGCGATGCCGCGTTATCTGGCGCTACTGCTGGCGTATGCCTGCCTGGCCCTGGCCTTCATCGGCGTGGTGCTGCCGGGCCTGCCGACCGTGCCCTTCCTGCTGCTGGCCGCCTGGTTTTCGGCCCGCGGCTCGGAGCGTCTGCACCGCTGGCTGTACGGCCATCCGCGCTTCGGCAAGCTGCTGATCGACTGGGAGACGCAGCGGGCGGTCTCGCGCAAAAGCAAGCTCATCGCGGTGCTGATGCTCGCGGCCAGCTGGGCGTTGATGTACCGCCGGCTCGACAACCCTTGGCTGCTGGCCGGCATCGGCCTGTTCTTCACCGGCGTGGCGGCCTTCCTGCTGAGCCGGCCGGAGCCGCGCTGAGCGGCACGCGCGAGCCGGCCCGAACGGCATTTACGGTTACACTGGACTCCGGCGCGGCGGCGCCGCTTCCACCGCAGGGATACGCAAGCATGGCCGAACCGAAATTCCAGTTCTACGAATACGTGCGCGTGCGCGCCGACAATCCGGCGCTGGCCGAAATCCACGGCCAACGCGGCGCCGTGCTCGGCCGTTCCGAAGATGACGAGGGCGGCTACGGCTACGCCGTGTCCATCGAGCGCGACGGTATCTGCTGGAGCGTGGAAGAGGCCGACCTGGAGGCCACCGGCGAGTTCGGCACCCGCGCCGATTTCTACGGCGACGAATCGATCCGTGTGCGGGTCGATGCCGAGGGCCGCGGCACCCTGGCCGATTGAGGCCGCGATGACGCGCTCGTTCGTCGGCCGGAGCCGGCGCTCTGACGTGACAGGCGCCTGAATGCGCCGGGCGCCGGCATTGCCGCCGGCGGACGCCGCGCCGCATAATAATGGCCCGTTTCCGCCGGCCCGCACATGTCCCTGATCGACCGCAAGTACCAGCGCTTCGTGTTCGCCTTCTTCATGGCGCTGCTGATGTCCTGCATCATGTCGCTGGTGATCACCTTGTTCAACGTCGGCCTGGG
>NZ_JAPDUI010000006.1 GCF_025980345.1 Arenimonas sp. GDDSR-1
TGGCGATGACCTCGTGCTCAAACAGCTCAGATGATTCTGCCTTGGATGCAAAAAAAGTCGTTGGACGGATTTCAGATAGGACAGAACTTTTACGTATTCAGGCGCTTGCCAACAGAAATGATGAAAAGGCGATGCATCAAATGGTGCTGCATCTGCAGGCATCTGGTCGATGGACGGAAGCGAAGAAAATTTGTGACAGAGGCGCTGAATTGAAATATGAAAAAATGCTCTACTGCTCTTCAGCGTACAAATTTGAAGAAGGTGGGTACAAAAATTGCAGCGCCGTAATCAATAATTTCGTCTTTCTGGAAGAGATTATCCATGACAAAAAGACATTGCGCCGCTATCAAATAGCGCTAGGGATTGATATCAGAAATGATAGAGCTACCTGTGGTGAGAATTGGCGGTTAGACAATGCTTCAGGCTAAGAACAAGTTATGTGGTTTAAAGATATTACGTTGCATTGCCATCACTTCAAAAACAACCCCATCACATCATTGGCAAAACGCATGCCCAGCTCCGTAGGCTTTGCCCAATCGCCGGAAATTTCCAACCAGCCGCGTTGCACGGCTTCATCCAATTGCGGTTTGATTGATTCGCGGTTCAAACCGGTACGCACTTCGAAATCGGCCAACGAAAAGCCGTCCACTAAGCGCAGCGCATTGAGCATGTAATCGAACGGCCGGTTTTCCGGAAGCACGAATTCATCGCCGCCGATGCCGGCCTGCGTGCCTGCGCTGGCGATATAGGTTTCCGGATGTTTCGGTTTCCAGCGCCGCAGGATGCGCCCGTCGTGCCCGCTGCTGATCTTGCCGTGCGCGCCGGCGCCGATGCCGAGGTAATCGCCATAGGTCCAGTAATTCAGGTTGTGCTGACAACGCCGGCCTTCACGGGCGTAGGCGGAAACTTCGTATTGGCTGAAGCCCGCTTCAGCCATGCGCGCAATGCAGGCTTCCTGCATGTCCCAGGCGTCATCCATTTCCGGAATGCCGGCCGGCGGTTTGGCCGCGAACAGCGTATTCGGTTCCAGCGTCAGCTGGTAGTGCGACAGATGCTGAGGATTCAGCGCGAGGGCCTGCTCAACATCATTGAGGGCCATGGCCAAAGTCTGCTGGGGCAGGGCATACATCAGGTCGAGGTTGATGTTGGCAAAGCCGGCATCCTGCGCGCTGATCACCGCCACACGTGCCCGCTCGGCATCGTGGATGCGGCCCAAACGCTCAAGGCAGCCGTCATCGAAACTCTGTACGCCGAAACTCAGGCGGTTCACGCCGGCCGCGAGATAGCTGGCGAAGCGGTCGTGCTCGGCGGTGCCGGGATTGCATTCCAGGGTGATTTCGCAGTTCGGCGCGAAGCGCAGCCGCGAATTGGCCATGCTCAGAATCTCGCCGATGGCCGCGCCGGAAAACAGGCTGGGCGTACCGCCGCCGAAGAACACGCTGCTGATGCTGCGGCCCCAGACCAGAGGCAGATCCTGCTCCAGATCGCGGGTCAGCGCTGCGATGTAATCGGCTACCGGCAGTTCACTTTTTTGCCCGTGCGAGTTGAAATCGCAGTACGGGCATTTCTTCACGCACCACGGGATATGGATGTACAGCGCCAGTGGCGGCGGCATCAGCTCAGGCATGGTTGGCCAGTTTCGCCTGCAGCGCGGCCAGGGCGCGGCCGCGGTGGCTGATGCGGTTTTTGAGTTCGGCCGGCACCTGCGCGGCGGATTGCTGCAGCTGCGGATCCCAGAAGATCGGGTCGTAACCGAAACCGTTTTCACCCAGAGGCGCGTCGAGGATTTCACCGTGCCAGACGCCTTCGGCGATGACCGGTTGCGGATCCTCGGCATGCGCGAGCAGCACGATGCAGCAGTAAAAGCGGGCCGTGCGTACCGGATGGGGAAGCGCCGCCATTTCCGCCAGCACCTTGGCGATATTGCCGTCGGCATCGCCGTGAACGCCGGCGTAATGTGCCGAAATCAATCCCGGCGCGCCGCCGAGCGCGTCGATGATCAGCCCGGAATCGTCGGCCAGTGCCGGCAGACCGGTCTGCCGGCAGGCGTTGCGTGCTTTGAGCAGGGCGTTCTCGACAAAGGTATGGCCGGTTTCCTCGGCGTCCGGAAACTCGAAGCGGCCCTGCGGAATGCCTTCCATGCCGGCCGCTTCGAGAATCGGCAGCATCTCGGCCAGTTTGCCTTTATTGGATGTGGCGATGACCAGTTTCATGCACGCATTTCCAAGAGATCCCAGCGGTTGCCGTAAAGATCCTCGAACACCGCTACGCTGCCGTAGGATTCATGCCGCGGCGCTTCGCAGAAATGCACGCCCCGCGCCAGAAACAGGGCATGGTCGCGCACGAAATCGTCGGTGTGCAGGAAATAACCGACACGCCCGCCGGTCTGCTTTCCGATGCAGGCCTTCTGGCTGTCGCTGGCGGCCTGGGCCAGCAGGATGGCAGTCTGTGCGCCCGGTGGCGCGACCAGCACCCAGCGCTTGCCGTTCTCGCGCGGGGAATCCTCGCGCAATTCGAAACCCAGCATGCCGGTGTAGTAGGCAATGGCGCGGTCGTAGTCATCGACGACCAGGGTGAAGGCGCCGATGTGCGGACTCATGCGTCCAGCGCGTTCTGCTGCAGTGCCAGCAGCTCGTCGATGCCTTTGCCGGCCAGGCCGAGCAGGGCATTCAGATGTTCGCGCGAAAACGCCTCGCCTTCGGCGGTGCCCTGCAGCTCGATGAATCCGCCCTTGCCGTCCATCACCACGTTCATGTCGGTATCGCACTGCGAATCCTCGGCATAATCCAGATCCAGTACCGGTTGGCCCTGATAGACGCCGACCGAGACCGCGGCGACCTTGCCGGTGACCGGGCTGTCGGTGATCAGGCCTTTGCGCTGGCAGTGCGCGATGGCATCGCACAGCGCCACATAGGCGCCGGTGATGGCGGCGGTGCGGGTACCGCCGTCGGCCTGGATGACATCGCAGTCGAGGGTGATGGTGCGTTCGCCGAGTTTCTTGCGGTCCACGCAGCTGCGCAGGGCGCGGCCGATCAAACGCTGGATTTCCAGAGTGCGGCCGCCCTGCTTGCCGCTGCTGGCTTCGCGGTTCATGCGGTCGTTGGTCGAGCGCGGCAGCATGCCGTACTCGGCGGTGATCCAGCCTTCGCCTTTGCCGCGCAGGAAGCCGGGTACGCGGTTCTCGACGCTGGCGGTGCACAGCACCTTGGTATCCCCGAAGCAGATCAGCACCGAGCCTTCCGCATGTTTGGTGTAGTTCCGCTGGATGCTGACGGGGCGGAGTTGGTCGGCGGCGCGTGCGCTGGGTCGTGTCATGGGGTTCTGCAATTCGCATCGAAGGGGCAAATAGATTACCATTCTCCTTCATTCCCCAGCTGAAACGGCGCCCATGATCCGCAGCATGACCGCTTACGCGAATACCGAAAGTTCCGGCCCGCTGGGCGTGCTCAGCTGCGAAATCCGTTCGGTCAACCACCGTTATCTGGAGCTCGGCCTGCGTCTGCCGGAAGAACTGCGTCCGCTGGAATCGGTGCTGCGCGAGCGGGTCGCCCAGAAAGTATCGCGCGGCAAGGTCGATCTGAGCTTCCGATTCAAGCCTGCCGCCGCCGGCGCCGCGCAGATCCAGCTCGATGAGGCCGTGCTGGCGCAATATGCCGCGCTCAGCCACCGCCTGCATGCGGCCTTTCCCGGCATGGGCAACTCGTTCGCCGACATCCTGCGTCTGCCCGGGGTGAGGACACCGACGGCGATGAATTGTTCGCCTTGGCCAAGGACCGGCTGGAAGCGACGCTCGAGGAATTCCTTGCCGCCCGCGGCCGTGAAGGCGGCAAGCTGGCGCAGACCATGACCGATCGTCTGGATGCCATCGCCGGCATTCTCGCCCAGTTGCGCGGATGGCTGCCGGAAATCCGCAGCGCATTGAAGGCGCGCCTGCAGGCCAAACTGGCCGACCTGCCGATCCCGCTCGACCCCGGCCGTCTCGAGCAGGAGCTGGTGCTCAATCTGCAGAAGATGGATGTCGACGAGGAACTTGACCGGCTCGACAGCCACATCGCCGAGGCCCGCCGCATTCTGGCCCTGCCCGAAGCGGTCGGCCGCCGGCTCGATTTCCTGTTGCAGGAATTCAACCGGGAAGCCAATACGCTCGGCTCCAAGTCGGTCGATCCGAAGACCAGCCAGGCGGCGGTCGAGCTGAAAGTGCTGATTGAACAGATCCGCGAACAGGTCCAGAATCTCGAATGATGCAAGGCACGCTCTACATCGTGGCGGCACCGTCCGGTGCCGGAAAATCGAGCATCGTCAATGCGGTGCTCAAGCGTGTGCCCGATGTCGCGCTGTCGATTTCCTACACCTCGCGCGGACCGCGCCCCGGTGAGCGCCACGCCCAGCATTACCACTTCATCGGCAAGGACGAATTCGAGCGCATGATCGCCGGCGGCGAGTTCTTCGAGTACGCGCTCGTTCACGGCGACTACAAAGGCACGGCCCGGCAATCGGTGCTTCCGCAGCTGGAAAAGGGTCTGGATGTGCTGCTCGAGATCGACTGGCAGGGCGCCCGCCAGGTCCGCGAACAGATTCCCGGCGCGCGCAGCATCTTCATCCTGCCGCCCTCGAAACAGGCGCTGGAAACCCGCATGCGCACCCGTGGCCAGGACACCGAGGCAGTCATCGCCCAGCGTCTGGCGGCGGCGCGGGAGGAAATGAGCCACTACCACGAGTTCGATTATGTCGTGGTCAATGAAGATTTCGATCAAGCCGTTCAGGAAGTTACGGCGATTTTCACCGCCCAGCGCCTGGCCACCGGGCAGCAGCGCCAGCGGCATGCCGCCCTCATTGAACACCTGCTGAGCGGGTGAATCGGGCTATTTGGCTTTGCCCCGCGTTTCGGCTATAATAACCAGTTCATTTAACTTATTGATTGCCGGAAGGTTTCAGCCGGCATCCGGAGACTGTATGGCACGCATTACCGTTGAAGATTGCCTGGAAGTGGTCGATAACCGTTTCGAACTGGTGCTGATGGCCTCCAAGCGTGCCCGCCAGCTGGCCAAAGGCGAGCCGAGCACCATCGAAAACGCGCACATCGAACAGGAAAAACCGACCGTTCTGGCCCTGCGTGAAATCGCCGACCGTTCCATCGACAACGACGTCATCAATGCCGTGGACCGCTCGCAACGCGAACGCCGTGAACGCGAAGCCTTGGAATGGGCTGCCGCGGAAGTGGTGGACGACGATCTGGCCAAGGCCGGCGACGAATAAACCGCCGTTCCCCAAGCGGTGACGGAATGCCGGCCATGTGCCGGCATTTTTGTGCGGGATATTCAGGAAATGCTTGTTCAGTAAGGCATTCTTGCGTAGGATTGAAGCATGAATTCCCCGCTGACGCCGCCGCTCGATCTGGATATGCCGTGCCCGGACCCCTGTCCGGAAGTGGCGGCGCAGCTGCTGCAGAAAGCCGGCACCTATCTGCCCCAGGAAGCCCTGGATAAGATTTTCCGGGCCTACCAGCTCGGTGCGCTGGCCCATCAGGGCCAGGTCCGCAATTCCGGCGAGGCTTACATCACCCATCCGCTGGCCGTGGCCGAGATTCTGGCCGACCAGCGCATGGACGGCGAGGCCCTGTGCGCCGCCATCCTGCATGATGCCCTGGAAGACACCGCGCTGCCGCGCTCGTTCATTGCCGACACCTTCGGTGAAAGCGTGGCGGAGATGGTCGAGGGCGTCACCAAACTCGACAAGATCCAGTTCAACAACCGCCAGGAGGCGGATGCCGAAAGCTTCCGCAAGATGATGCTGGCGATGTCGCGCGACATCCGCGTCATCCTGATCAAGCTCGCCGACCGGCTGCACAACATGCGTACGCTGGACTCCAAAAGCGCGGAATCGCGCCGGCGCATTGCGCGGGAAACCCTGGAGATTTACGCACCGATCGCGCAGCGGCTGGGCATCAATGTGCTCAAGGCCGAGCTGCAGAATCTGGGCTTCAAGGCCCTGTATCCGCTGCGTTATCAGGTCATCGCCAAACAGCTGGCCAACCAGCCGGTGCTGCGCCGCGAGGCGATGGCCACCATCGAGGCGCGTCTGGCCCAGCGCATCGCCGTGGAAAACATTCCGTTCCGGCTGGTTTCGCGGGTCAAGGGCCCGTGGAGCGTGTATTCGAAGATGCGCGACGAGCACAAGAAGTTCAACGAAGTGATGGACGTGTTCGGCTTCCGCATCGTGGTCAAGAAAGTCATGCAGTGCTACCACGCGCTCGGTGCCGTGCATACCCTGATGAAACCGCTGGACGGCCGCTTCCGCGACTTCATCGCCATCCCGAAAGCCAACGGCTACCAGAGCCTGCACACCCTGCTGTTCAGTCCGCTCGGCTCGCCGGTCGAGGTGCAGATCCGCACCGAGGAAATGGACATCGTGGCCGAGCGCGGCATCGCCGCCCACTGGATCTACAAGAACCGCGGCGCCGCCAGCAGCAACGCGCAGGCGCGCGCGCAGAGCTGGGTCAACGGGCTGATCAACAGCGACGACTTCGCGCTGCCTTCGCTCGAATTTCTGGAAAACGTCAAGATCGACCTGTTCCCCGACGAGGTCTACATCTTTACCCCGAAAGGCGAAATCCTGGCGTTGCCGAAGAACGCCACGCCGCTCGATTTCGCTTACGCCGTGCATACCGATGTCGGCAACCATACCGTGGCCGCACGCGTCGACCGCCGGCTGGTGCCGATCCGCACCAAACTGCTGAGCGGGCAGACGGTGGAAATCATCACCGCGCCGTCGGCCAATCCCAGCCCGAACTGGCTTGAGTTCGTGGTGACCTCGAAAGCGCGCACCTCGATCCGGCATTTCCTCAAACGCATCGAGCATGAGGATGCGGTCAATCTCGGCCACCGCATGCTCGACCGTGCGCTGGAGCTGCTGGAAACCTCGCTCGACAACGTCTCGGCGGCCCAGCTGCAGCAGTTCCTCACCGAAAACCGCTATCCGCGCCTGGAAGTGCTGCTGGCCGACATCGCACTTGGTAACCGCATGCCGGACCAGGTCGCGCGGGCCCTGCAGCCGAACCAATCCTCGCTGCTCGGGCCGGATGCGCCGATCGCGCGCCAGGAAGAGATCCAGATCAACGGCAGCGAGCGCGGGGTACTCACTTTCTCGACCTGCTGTTATCCGATTCCCGGCGACGACATCATGGGCTATCTCACCGCCGGCAAAGGCGTGGTCGTGCACCGTCTGGACTGTCCGAACATCCTCGACTACCGGAAACGTCCGGAGCGCTGGGTGCCGATCGCCTGGGACCGCCGGGTCGAGGGCGACTTCCGGGTCGAACTGCGCTTCGAGACCGAGAACAAGCCCGGTGCACTGGCCAAGATCGCGGCCGCCGTGGCCGAATGCAATTCCAACATCGATTCGGTCAACTACAAGGAACGCGATGCCCGTATTTCGGTCATGGTGTTCTGCATTGAAGTGAAAGACCGCAAGCACCTGGCCGAAATCATCCGGCGCACCCGGCGTCTGAACGTGGTGTATTCGGTCGAACGTCTCTAACCCTCAGGAATGTCCATGTCCCGTCACATCATCCAAACCGATAAAGCCCCGGCCGCGATCGGCCCGTATTCCCAAGCCGTACGCGTCGGCCAGACCGTCTATCTGTCCGGCCAGATTCCGCTGTTGCCGGATCTGGGCGTACTGCTGGAAGGCGGCATCGAAGCGCAGACCCATCAGGTGTTCCGCAATCTCAATGCGGTCTGCCAGGCGGCCGGCGGCTCGCTCGCCGATATCGTCCGGCTCGGCATCTTCCTGACCGATCTGGACGACTTCGCCGCGGTCAATGCGGTCATGGCCGAATACATGCAAGTGCCGTATCCGGCCCGTTCGACCGTGCAGGTGTCGGCCCTGCCGCGCGGCGCCCAGGTGGAGATCGATGCCGTGATGGTGCTGGGCTGAATCCCGGCGGTGAAGCCTGAATTCGGCGAACAGGCCCGGCAGCCGATTTCGGTGCTGCACGGTGTCGGTCCGGCCATTGCCGGAAAACTGCATGAGCGCGGCATCGATACCCTGCAGGATCTGTGGCTGCAGTTGCCGATTGCGTTCGAGGACCGCACGCAGATTGTTGCCTTGGATGCGCTGCAGCTCGGGCAGACCGCGCAGGTGGAAGTGCGCGTAGCCGCCGTCGAACGCGGCTTCCGTTTCCGGCCGATGCTCAAGGTGACCGTACAGGACGATTCCCTGCGCCAGCTGAGCCTGCGTTTCTTCCATTACTCCTCCAGTCAGGCCAGTCAGTTCATGGTCGGCCGTCTGCTGCGCTGCTACGGGCAGGTGCGTCTGGGCGCAAACAGTTTCGAGATGGTGCACCCGAGCTACCGATTCATCACCGAAGACCAAGCCGGCGTATGCCGGGACCGACTCGATCCGGTGTACAGCAATATCGACGGCATCGGCGCCGCCACACTCGGCAAGCTGGTGCGGCAATCGCTGCGGCATCTGCCGCCGGAAGCCGATCTCGAGCTGATTCCCGCAGACCTGTTGGCGGAATCCGGCTGGCCCGGCTTCGGTGCCGCGCTTGCAGCCATCCATGAACCCGAACCCGGCACGACCCTTGCCGAGCTGCGTTCGGGCCGGCATCCGGCATTGCAGCGCCTCGCGCTGGAAGAATTGCTGGCGCACCATCTCAGCCTGCGCAAGCAGCGGCTTGCGGTGAAAGCCAAGGCGGCGCGCCGGATCGATCCGCCGGCCTCGGTGATTGAACCCTTTCTGCGCGGCTTGCCCTACCGGCTGACGGCAGCCCAGCAACGGGTCATCGACGAAATCCACGGCGACCTGCGCAGCGGCCAGCCGATGCTGCGTTTGGTGCAGGGCGATGTCGGCAGCGGCAAGACCGTGGTCGCGGCGCTGGCGGCTTTAGCCGCCATCCGGGCCGGCGGGCAGGCGGCACTGATGGCGCCGACCGAATTGTTGGCCGAACAGCATGCACGGACCTTCACCGATTGGTTCGCGCCGCTCGGCATCGATACCGTTTTCCTGGCCGGCAAACAGACGGCGGCCCAGCGCCGTCAGAACCTCAAGCGCATCGCAGACGGCGCCGGCATGGTGATCGGCACCCATGCGCTGATGCAGGACCCCGTGCAGTACCGCCAGCTCGATCTGGTCATGGTCGACGAACAGCATCGGTTCGGCGTCGACCAGCGCCTGAGTCTTCGCGATAAGGGCGAGTCCGAGGCCTATTCCCCACATCAGCTGATCCTCACCGCCACGCCGATACCGCGGACCCTGGCGATGTCGGCGTATGCCGATCTGGATGTTTCGGTGATTGATGAATTGCCGCCGGGCCGTACTCCGGTGCAGACCGTGGCCTTGGCCAACAGCCGTCGCGATGAAGTGATCGCGCGTATCCGCGACTACTGCGGGCAGGGCAACCAGATCTACTGGGTCTGTACCCTGATCGATGAATCCGAAGACATCCAGGCGCAATCGGCGCAAACCGCCTACGATCTGATTGCCGGCAGTCTGCCGGGAATTGAAGTCGCACTGCTGCACAGCCGGATCGCCGCGGCCGAGAAAAGCCGGATCATGCGCGAGTTCAAGGACGGACGCATCCAGGTGCTGGTGGCCACCACCGTCATCGAAGTCGGCGTGGATGTGCCCAATGCCAGCGTGATGGTGATCGAGAACGCCGAACGTCTCGGTCTTGCCCAGCTGCATCAGCTGCGCGGACGGGTCGGTCGCGGCAGTACCGCCTCGCACTGCCTGCTGATGTACCAGTCGCCGCTATCGGCCATGGCACGCGAACGCATCGAGGTCATGCGGCAGACCGACAACGGCTTCCTCATCGCCGAGAAGGATCTGGAATTGCGCGGCCCCGGCGAGCTGCTGGGCACGCGCCAGACCGGCGATACCGGTTACCGCATCGCCGACCTGTCCCGCGATGCCGGCCTGTTGCCGGAGATGCTGCGTCTGGCGGAGCGTCTGATGCACGGGTATCCTGAGCAATCCGATCTGCTGGTCGCGCGCTGGATCGGCGGCGCAGCCCGCTTCGCCCATGCCTGAGGAGGCGTCATGACCGACCGTATTCCGCTGCTGATCGATACCGACCCCGGTGTAGATGACGCGCTTGCCCTGCTGATGGCGTTCAACAGTCGGCAGCATGAACTGCTGGGTCTGTGCATCACGGCCGGCAACGTCGGACTGGATTACACCACCGCCAATGCCCTGAAATTGTGTGAAGTCGCCGGCGTGACCGTGCCGGTGTATCCGGGCTGCGACCGGCCGTTGGTATTCGCCGCCGAAGATGCTTCCTATGTGCATGGCCGTGACGGCTTCGGCGATATCGGCTACGAACCGGCACAGCGCCGGCCCGAAAGCGAGCATGCCGCGCTCGCCATTTTGCGTGAATCCCATGCGCATGCCGGCCAGCTGCTGCTGGTGACGCTCGGGCCGCTGACCAATCTGGCGCTGGCGGTCCGTCTGGATCCGACATTGCCCGAACGGATCGGGCGTCTGCTGGTGATGGGCGGAGCGGTCACCGGAAAGGGCAATACCAGCATCGCGGCGGAATTCAATATCGCCTTCGACCCCGAGGCGGCCGCCATTGTTTTCGGAAGTTTTCCCCGGATCGAAGTGGTCGATTGGGAGGCGGTGCTCCGGCATGGGTTCCTGCACAAGCGTTTCGAGGCCTGGTTGGCCGCTGAGGATCCTCGGGCCGGTTTTTACGACCGGATTTCCCGAAAAACCCGGCAGTGGGCCGAAGGTAAGCGGGGCGAATACTGGCATAGCGCCGATGCCTTGGCCATGATGGCTGCCCTCTACCCAGAGCATGTCATTGAAAAAGAAAGACATTATCTGCATGTGGAGACGGCCGGCAGTCAGTCCCGCGGCGCCACTGTGGTGGATTGGCTGGAGCGCTCCGGGCAACCGGCACAGGCTGAAATCATCCTGACGGTGAATCAGGCCCGCTTCGAAGCCTTGATTCAGGAGGCCTTGGGCGGGCACATCTGAACAAAAATCAAACAGAACTTGCCGGCTAGGTTCGGTTTAGGCTATAATTTCCGTCTTTTCACGCACATCCAGTGGGTTCCCCATGAAAGCCGATATCCATCCGCAATACAAAGACGTCGTGTTCCAGGACGTGACCTCCAATTTCGCCTTCCTGACCCGTTCGACCCTGTCGAGCAAGGAAACCATCAAGTGGGAAGACGGCCAGGAATACCCGCTGCTGAAAGTTGAAATTTCGTCGGCCTCGCACCCGTTCTACACCGGCAAGCAGAAGCTGGTCGACACCAGCGGCCGCGTCGATAAATTCCGCAAACGTTACGCCAAATAATTCCGGAAAAACCACCTTCGGGTGGTTTTTTTTGGCCCATCCGGCCGATGACGCGGTAATCACAGCTGTGCGATAATAATGCACCCAAAGCAATGTGCGCCCGTCGGGCCAATGTCACAGGAGCGAGCCGTGTCCAATAAATCCTTTACCCTGCAGGCCGGCGACAAGACCGTCGAACTTCCGGTCCTGTCCGGCAGCACCGGTCCGGACTGCGTCGATATCGGCAAGCTGTACAAGGAAACCGGCAGCTTCACCTACGATCCGGGCTTCATGTCGACCGCCAGCTGCCGCAGCGCGATCACCTACATCGACGGCGATGCCGGCGTGCTGCAGTACCGCGGTTATCCGATTGAGCAGCTGGCCAAACATTCCAACTTCACCGAAGTCAGCTACCTGCTGATGAACGGCGAGCTGCCGGATGCCGGCCAGCTGGCCAAATTCGAGCACGAAGTCACGCATCACACCATGATGCACGAGGCCTTCCGCACCTTCCTTTACGGCTTCCGTCACGACGCCCACCCGATGGCGATGCTGACCGGCATGCTCGGTTC
The DNA here is from genome assembly GCF_025980345.1 of Arenimonas sp. GDDSR-1. Classification (GTDB taxonomy): domain Bacteria; phylum Pseudomonadota; class Gammaproteobacteria; order Xanthomonadales; family Xanthomonadaceae; genus Arenimonas. The sequence goes on from NZ_JAPDUI010000006.1 coordinate 11,860, forward strand.
GCTGGCGGCTTTCTACCACAGCGATTTGAACCTGGACGATCCGGAAGAGCGCCGCCTGGCCGCCATCCGCCTGCTGGCCAAGGTGCCGACCATCGCCGCCGCCTGCTACCGCTACTCCATCGGCTGGCCGATCCGCTATCCGAAGAACAACCTCGAATACGTCGACCGCTTCCTGCACATGATGTTCGAAGTGCCGAGCGAGCCGCTGGCCCTGAAACCGATCGCGGCCAAGGCGCTCGACCTGCTGTTCATCCTGCACGCCGACCACGAACAGAACGCCTCGACCTCGACGGTGCGTCTGGTCGGTTCGACCGGCGCCAATCCCTATGCCTGCGTGGCCGCCGGCGTTGCCGCGCTGTGGGGCCCCGCGCACGGCGGCGCCAATGAAGCCGTGCTGACCATGCTCAATGAAATCGGCCGTCCGGAAGACGTCGGCAGCGCCATCGCCCGGGCCAAGGACAAGGAGTCCGGCTTCCGTCTGATGGGCTTCGGTCACCGCGTCTACAAGAACTTCGATCCGCGCGCCAAGATCATCCGTGAAATGTGCCACGAGGTGCTGAACGAGCTCGGCGTCAATGATCCGCTGCTGGAAGTGGCGATGCGTCTGGAAGAAGCGGCATTGAAAGACGACTACTTCATCCAGCGCAAGCTTTACCCGAACGTCGATTTCTATTCGGGCATCATCTACAAGGCGCTCAACATCCCGACCGAAATGTTCACCGTGATGTTCGCCATCGCGCGTACCGCCGGCTGGGTCTCGCATTGGCTCGAGCAGCAGAACGATCCGGAAAACAAGATCGGCCGTCCGCGCCAGATCTATACCGGTGCGGTCAACCGCGATTACACGCCGCTGGCCAAGCGTTGATTGCCGGTCAGAACGAAAAACGCCCCGAAAGGGGCGTTTTTCATGGGGCATGCTGAGCGGGTTCAGAAGATGTCGTAGGCCTGCTCGGTCTGTTCCTGGAAGGATTCGTCCGAGGGCACCTGCATCATTTCCAGATCGTACTGTTCTTCCTTGAAATAGTCGCCGTTCGCCGATTTGATGATGCCGGCCGGCGGATCCATGTTCTTCGGCGGTACGCCATCGAGCGCGACGCGCATGTAGTCGATCCAGATCGGCAATGCGGCGCGGCCGCCGTATTCGCCGTAGCCCAGCGGTTTGTAATCATCGCGGCCGACCCAGACCGTGGTCACCAGATTGCCGCCGAAACCGGAGAACCAGGCATCGCGGTGGTCGTTGGTGGAACCGGTCTTGCCGCCGATATCGGGCCGGTTGAGCACTTTGGCCTCCACCGCAGTGCCGCGCCGCACCACATCCAGCATCATGTCGCTGATCAGGAAGGCGTTGCGCGGGTCGATGGTCTGCGGTGCCAGCGCCGTGACCGGCGGGCCGACGAAAGCCGGATCGAACATGCCGGCGGTCTGCGCGCTGTCGTTCCTGCCGAGGCCGTCCGCGCTCAGGTCGAAACCATCAACCACCACCGCTTTGCTGACATCGCCGGCCAGACGTTCCGGGCACAGGGCGCAGGCGCGTTTCGGATGCGTGTAGGCCACCACGGTGCCATTGGTGTCGGTGATGCTGCGGATGAAATAGGGATCGACCAGATAGCCGCCGTTGGCGAACACGGTATAACCGCGGGCGACCGACATCGGCGTCAGGGAGGCGGTACCCAGGGCCATCGACAGGTTGGCCGGCAGACTTTCCTTGCTGAATCCGAAGCGGGTGATGTAATCACGTGCGTAATTGACGCCGATGCCGTCCAGCAGGCGGACCGACACCAGATTGCGCGACTGCACCAGGGCCTCGCGCAGGCGGATCGGACCCATGAAGCCGCCGCGGTCGTTCTTCGGCCGCCAGACATTGCCTTTGCGGTCCTTGAACACCACCGGGGCATCCAACACGATGCTTGAAGGCGAGTAGCCGCGCTCGAACGAGGCGGTGTACACGAAGGGTTTGAAGCTGGAGCCCGGCTGCCGTTTGGCGGTGGTGGCGCGGTTGAAGTTGGAGGCCGAATAGGCGAAGCCGCCGACCACCGCGCGCAGGGCGCCGTCTTCCGGATCGAGCGATACCAGCGCCGCCTGCGCGCGCGGAATCTGCGCCAGCCGCATGGTTTTGTTGGTCTCCTGCAGCCGGACCACGTCGCCGGCCTTGACCGCGCCCGACAAGCTCTTGCCGGTGCCGTCGGCGGCCGAGGGGCCGAGTGCAAGCGTGCGGCCGTCGTCCAGCAGGGCTTTTGCCGAGTTGCCATTGACCGACAGCATCAGCGCCGCCGGCAGACCGCTGATGCGCGGGCGTTGGCGAAGAGCTTTAAGCAGTTCGGTTTCAGATTTTCCGGCCAAGGCGATGTTCGCCTCGGCGCCGCGCCAGCCGTGCCGACGGTCATACTGCATCAGTCCGCTGCGCACGGCGCTCTGCGCCGCCAGCTGGTCTTTGCTGCTGACCGTGGTGGTGACTTTGAAGCCGCTGTCGGTGGCTTTGTCCCCGTAGCGGCGCACCATTTCGATACGCACCATTTCGGCCAGATACGGCGCATGCAGTTCGGTGACCTGCTCATGCGGCTTGGCGGTGTTGGGTTCGGCCTGCGCCGCGCGCATTTCGGCCTCGCTGATGAAGCCTTCCTCGGCCATGCGCTGCAGGATGTAATTGCGCCGGATCATCGACCGTTCCGGATTGCTGATCGGATTGCCGCTGGACGGGAACTTGGGAATGCCGGCAAGCGTCGCCGATTCGGCCAGGCTCAGGTCTTCCAGTTTTTTACCGTAATAGAAGTCGGCCGCTGCTGCGATGCCGTAGGCGCGGTTTCCGAAGAAGATCTTGTTGAGATACAGGCCGAGGATTTCGTCCTTGCTCAGCTCGCGCTCCATCTTCAGCGCCAGCAGCATTTCCTTGAACTTCCGGAAGTAGCTGTATTCATTGCTGAGGAAGAAATTGCGTGCGACCTGCTGGGTGATGGTGCTGCCGCCGGGGACGCGTTCGTCGCTGGTGGTCGCGGTCAGCCAGACCGCACGTGCGATGCCGCGCCAGTCCAGACCGATGTGTTTGTAGAAATGGGCGTCCTCGATCGCGATCACGGCGTTCTTGGTTTGCGCAGGAATGTCTTCGATGCGGGTCGGATAGCGCCGGTTTTCGCCGAATTCGGCAATGAATTTGCCATCGCTGCTGTAAACCGTCAGGGGCATCTGCCAGTCCACCCGCTTCAATTCTGTGACGTCGGGCAAATTTGGCATGATGCTGAAATAGGCGATGGTCAGGCCCAGTGCAAGCCCTGAAATACCTAAAACAGTCAATACAATCAGCCACTTGATGATTTTAAACATGCCATTTGCCAGATAAATTACCGAATCGGGGCTTCATTGTAGCCTTTCCGGAACAGGCCCGGCAGGGGCGCTCCGGTTTGACCGGCGCTTCGATTGATTTTGGTAAAAAACTTGCTAAATCCCCGAAAATCGTTATTTAATGTAACCACATAAGAATGTACCGTAACGGCATAATAATGGCGTTCAAGTGCCTAACTGGGGGAAACAGTGCAATTATTCGGTGAACAATCAGCGCCGTTGATCGGGATTGACATCAGCTCGGCGGCCGTCAAGGTGCTGCAGCTGAGCAAAAGTGCCGGCCGCTATCGTGTCGAGCACTATGCCGTCGAACCGCTTCCGGCCAATCCGACCGGCGATAAATCGGCGGTGCAGACCGAAGTCATCGGTGCCGCCATCAAGCGTGCGGTCGCCAAGTCCGGCAGCAAATCCAAACATGCCGCCGTCGCCATTTCCGGTTCCTCGGTCATCACCAAGGTCATTACCGTGACCGGCGGCGTCGATGACCAGGCCATGGAAGAGCAGGTTTTCGACGAGGCCTCCAACCACATTCCCTACCAGATGGAAGAAGTCAGTCTGGACTTCGAAGTGCTCGGCCCGATTCCCAACACCGAGTCCGTGCAGGTGATGATTGCCGCCGCGCGAACCGAAAACGTGGAAGCGCGCCAGGCCGAACTTGAAATCGCCGGTCTTGAAGCCAAGGTCGTCGATGTCGAAGTGTTCGCCCTGGAAAACGCCTTCAAACTCATTTTCAACCAGCTCGACATTCCGGCCGGCGGCCTGACCGCCGTGGTCGATATCGGCGCCAACCTGACCACGCTGAACGTGATCAAGGAAGGCCGCAGCATCTATTCCCGCGAACAGGTGTTCGGCGGCAAGCAGCTGTCCGAGGAAATCATGCGCCGCTACGGGCTGAGCTTCAGCGAATCCGGCGCCGCCAAGAAACTCGGCGGACTGCCGGAAAGTTACGAATCCGAAGTGCTCGAGCCGTTCAAGGAAGGGGTCGCCCAGCAGATTTCACGCCTGCTGCAGTTCTTCTATTCCGGCAGCGATTACTCCCGCGTCGACCAGATCGTACTGGCCGGCGGCACTGCGTCCATCGCCGGTCTCGATCAGGTCGTTGAACAGCACCTCGGCGTCAGCACGATGACGGCGAATCCGATCGCCAGCATGACGGTCAGTCCGCGGGTCCAGGCGCATGCCCTGGCCGCCGATGCGCCGGCACTGCTGATTGCGTGCGGACTGGCTTTGAGGAGTTTCGACTAATGGCCAAAATCAACCTATTGCCCTGGCGCGAAGAGCGCCGCAAATCGCAGCAGCGCCAATTCAACGGCATGCTCGGACTGGCCGCCGTGGCCGGGCTGGTGCTGAGCGCCTTGGTCTACCTGTACTATTCCGGACAGGTCACCGGACAGAACCAGCGCAACGAGCTGCTGCGCCAGGAAATCGCCGCGGTCGAGGTCAAGATCAAGGAAATCGAAGAGCTCGACAAACGCAAGGAAAGCCTGCTGGCCCGCAAGAAGGTCATCGAGGAACTGCAGGGCAAACGTTATGAAATGGTCAGCCTGTTCACCGAACTGGCCAAGACCATCGCCGACGGCGCGCAGATCTCGACCATCCGCCAGAGCGGTCCCGACTTGGTCATCCAGGGCCGCGCCCAGTCCAATGCCCGCGTCAGTAGCTACATGCGCAACATCATGGCATCGCCGGTGGTTTCCGACCCGGATCTGACCGTGATCGAGGCCCGTGGCGGCGACCGTGCCTTGCCGTATGAATTCATTCTCAACGCCAAAGTGAAAGCGCCCGCTGCCGAAGCCGGGCAGGACGCGCCGGCCGCACCGGTACAGGGGGGTGCGAAATGAAGAACATCAATCTCAGTGATATCGATTTCAAATCATCGGGATCCTGGCCGAAGGAACTGAAATACGGCGTCTGCGTATTCCTGGTTTTCCTGATTCTGCTGTGCGCCTGGTTTTTCATGATCAAGGACAAGCGCGACGAAATGCTGCGTCTGGAGTCCGATGAAACCGCACTGCGTGCCGATTTCGAGAACAAGCAGGCGCGTGCCGCCAATCTCGAGCCGCTCAAGCAGCAGCTGGTGCAGATGGAACTCATTCTCCAGCAGATGCTGCGTCAGCTGCCGAGCAAGAATGAAATGCCCGATCTGATCGTCGACGTGTCCCAGCAGGCCCTGCAGAGCGGAATCACCAACGAGCTGTTCCAGCCCGGACCGGAAACACCCCGCGAATTCTATGCCGAGAAGCCGATTTCAATCCGCATGGTCGGCAATTACCACCAGTTCGGCGCGTTCATGAGCGGCGTGGCCTCGTTGCCGCGCGTGGTGATCATGACCATGCATGACATCTCGCTGAAGCCGCGCGGTGCCAACAACGAGCTGCTGGAAATGGCAGGGACCATCAAGACCTACCGTTACCTCGATCCGGATGAACAGGCCGCCGCGCAGGTTGAAGGGGGTGCGCCGTGATCAAGCCGATGCATGCTTCCCGCTGGCTGTTTCTGGCCGCAGCCGTGCTGCTGACCAGTGCCTGCACCAAAAGCGATTCCGATCTGCGCGAGTGGATCAATGTGGTCAAGAACAAGCCGGCGCCGCCGCTGGATCCGTTACCGCTGGTGCAGGATCCGCCGGTCGTGGTGTATTCGCCGGAAGGTCTGCGCGATCCGTTCGGCAAACCGCCGCTCAACCGCATGTCCAATACCGGCGGTCCGAGTCCCGATTTGAACCGTCGCCGCCAACCGCTGGAAGCCTACACGCTGGACACGCTCAGCATGGTGGGCAGCATCGGAACCGGCCCCGGGCTTTCGGCATTGGTGCTGGCACCGGATAAAGTGACATACCGGGTCCGCCCCGGCGTTTATCTCGGCCAGAGCGATGGCCGTGTTGTCGCGGTCTCGGCCAACCGCATTGAATTGGTTGAACTGGTGCCTGACGGCAATGGCGGTTGGCTCGAAAGGCAGGCGGTTATTGCGTTGAACGAATCAAATAGTGGGGAAAAGAAATGACAAATATTTTCAACAGCAAATCGCGGGCCGCGGGCTTCAAGTCCGGCGTGCTCAGCGCCGCACTCTGCCTTCTGTTCGCGCAGACCGCCTGGGCCGACAATGTCCTCAAGGACGTCAAAGCCGCAACGCAGGCCGATGGCAGGACCGCCATCACCCTGCAGTTCGCCGAGCCGGTCGGTGACATCCAGGCCTTCAGTACCGATAATCCGCCGCGGATCGCCATCGACCTTCCGGAAACCAGCAATGCCTTCGCGCAGCGCAAGCTCCTGCTGAGTACCGGTGCCGCGAAATCGGTCAACACCGTCGAATCCGGCGGCCGTACGCGGGTCGTGGTCGATTTGGCCAAAAACACCCCCTACCGGACACAGGCTCTGGGCAATACCCTGGTGCTGACCCTCGATCCGAAGTCCGCCGCCGGCAATGCCGTTGCGGTTTCCGCCATTGACTTCAAACGCGGCGACAACGGATCCGGCCGCATGATCGTCCGTTTCGACGGCGCCAATGCCGCGCCGGTGATGAAAGAACAGGGCACCGAGCTGGTGGTCGACATCGCCAATGCCAAATTGCCGGCCGATCTGCGCCGTCAGATGGATGTGGCCGGTTACGCCACGCCGGTGATGAACATCGATGCCCGTGACATGGGCGGCAAAACCCGTCTGGTGCTGAACACCAAGGGCAAAGCCGACATGATGGCTTACCAGACCGGCAATGAATACGTCGTTGAAGTGACGCCGAAGGCTGCGGCTGCCGTAGCCAAAACCGACATGGCCCGAACCGGAGCCGTATCCAGCGGCAAGAAAACCACGGGTTACGCCGGCCGTCCGGTCACCTTCAATTTCCAGGACGTTCCGGTGCGCACCGTGCTGCAGCTGATCGCCGACGAATCCAACCTCAACATCGTCGCGGCCGATTCGGTCGGCGGCAACGTGACCCTGCGTCTGGTCAATGTGCCCTGGGATCAGGCGCTGGAAATCGTGCTTCGCGCCAAAGGACTTGATAAGCGCAAGGACGGCAATGTCATCTGGATCGGTCCGCAACAGGAGCTGGCCTCCTATGAGCAGGCCAAGGAAGATGCGCGCATCGCCATCGAGACCCGTGAAGAAACCATCACCGAATATATCCAGATCAACTACGGCAACGCCGAAGCCATTGCCAAGCTGCTGACCGAAAACAGCAAATCGGGTACGGGCGGCGGCGGTGCCGGTGCCGGCGGCCAGCAACGCGGGTTCCTGTCATCGCGCGGTAGCGTCAGCTTCGATCCGCGCACCAATACCCTGCTGCTGATCGATATTCCCAAGAAAGTCGCCGAAATCAAGCAACTGCTGCAGACCCTCGACCGTGCCGTCGATCAGGTCATGATCGAGGCCCGCATCGTGGTCGCGCAGGATTCCTTCGCCCGCGAACTCGGTGCCAAATTCGGTGTCAATGACCGCTATGGCGTTGATGCCACCAATCCGGGCGTCACCCGTGACTCCGGCTTCAATGTAAATCTGCCGCTGAGCAATCCTGCCGGCATCCTCAACTTCAGCATCCTCGGCGCCAACACGTCTCTGGATGTCGAGCTGCAGGCTCTGGAAACCAAGGGCAAGGGTGAAGTCATTTCCAACCCGCGCGTGATCACTTCCAACCAGAAAGCCGCGGTCATCCGCCAAGGCGATGAAGTCGGTTACGTGACCACGCAGGCTTCCGGCACCACGACCGTGCCGCAGGCCACGGTCGAGTTCAAGGAAGTGCTGTTGGAACTGAAAGTGACCCCGACCATCACCCAGGACGGCCGCGTGTTCCTCGATCTCGGCGTCAAGAAGGATGAAATCAAGGATTTCCTGTCGACTCCGACCGGTGACGTTCCGCAGATCCAGAAGCGTGAAGTCAGCACGGCGGTTCTGGTCGACGACGGTCAGACCGTGGTCATCGGCGGTGTCTACGAGTTCAAGAACCGCGATGACGTCAGCAAGGTTCCGTTCCTCGGCGATATCCCGTTCCTCGGTTCGCTGTTCAAGAAGTCCAGCAAGGACATGGAAAAGGCCGAGCTGCTCATTTTCGTGACTCCGCGCATTCTGAAGCCGGCACCGCGCGTCAACTGATCGGGCTACGGCCGCAAGCATCGGAAATGGCCGCGCAAGCGGCCATTTTCCGTTTTGAGGAACCGGAAAAATCGGCTTTCGGGTAAAATAGCGCATCCCCGCACCCGAGCCGCCCCATGAGCGCATCCCGTACCGAACTGGCCAACGCCGTCCGTTTTCTCGCCATCGACGCCGTGGAAGCGGCCAAGTCCGGTCATCCGGGCATGCCGATGGGCATGGCCGATATCGCCGAGGTGCTCTGGAACGGCTACTACCGCCATAATCCGGTGAATCCGCAGTGGCCCAACCGCGACCGCTTCGTGCTGTCCAACGGCCACGGCTCGATGTTGCATTACGCGCTGCTGCATCTGTCCGGCTATGATCTGCCGATCGATGAGCTGAAACGCTTCCGTCAGCTGCATTCACGCACTGCCGGCCACCCGGAGGCCGCCGAAACGCCCGGCGTGGAAACCACCACCGGTCCGCTCGGCCAGGGTCTGGCCAATGCCGTCGGTTTCGCCTTGGCCGAGAAAGTGCTGGCGCAGCGTTTCAACCGTCCCGGCTTCGAGATCATCGATCACGCCACCTGGGTGTTCCTCGGCGACGGCTGTCTGATGGAAGGCGTCTCGCACGAGGCCGCTTCGCTGGCCGGCACCTGGGGTCTGGGCAAACTGATCTGCTTCTGGGATGACAACCGCATCTCGATCGACGGCAACACCGATGGCTGGTTCACCGACGACACCGCGGCCCGTTTCGAGGCTTACGGCTGGCAGGTCATCCGTCATGTCAACGGCCATGATCCGGTCGAAATCGACCAGGCCATCCGTACCGCGCAGGCCGAAACCGGCAAGCCGACCCTGATCTGTTGCAGGACCGCCATCGGTTTCGGTTCACCGAACAAGCAGGGCAAGGAAAGCGCGCACGGGGCGCCGCTGGGCAAGGACGAAATCGCACTGACCCGCGCCGCCCTGAATTGGCCGCATGCACCGTTCGAGATTCCTGCCGCCGTTTACGACGGTTGGCGTGCACGGGATGCCGGCGCCAAGCGCGAAGCCGCATGGAATGCCCTGTTCTCGGCCTATGCCGCCGCGCATCCGGAGCCGGCGGCCGAGCTGCAACGCCGGCTGTCCGGCGCGCTGCCGGAAGGCTTCACTGAACAGGCCGCCGCCTACATCACGAAACTGCAGGCCGAAGGCCCCGTGGTGGCCTCACGCAAGGCCTCGCAGATGGCGATTGAAACCTTCGCACCGCTGCTGCCGGAACTGATCGGCGGCTCCGCCGATCTGGCGCATTCGAACCTGACCCTGTGGAAAGGTTCGAAGTCGGTGGCGGCCACCGATGCCGATGCCAACTACGTGTACTACGGCGTGCGCGAATTCGGCATGAGCGCCATCGCCAACGGTCTGGCCCTGCACGGCGGTTTCCTGCCCTATGACGCCACCTTCCTGGTGTTCTCCGACTACTCGCGCAATGCGCTGCGCATGTCGGCGCTGATTCCGGCCAATGTCATCCACGTGTTCACCCACGATTCCATCGGCCTTGGCGAAGACGGTCCGACCCATCAGCCGATCGAGCATATGGCTTCGCTGCGTTATATACCCAATAACGATGTCTGGCGTCCGTGCGATGCAGTGGAGTCGGCAACGGCCTGGGCGGAAGCCATCAAACGCCGCGGCGGCCCGAGCTGCCTGGTGTTCAGCCGGCAGAATCTGGCGCATCAGCCGCGCAGTGCCCGGCAGGTCGCCGATATCGCCCGCGGCGGATACGTGCTGTTCGAAAGCAAGCCCGGCGCCTGCGAATTGATCCTGATCGGCACCGGCTCGGAAGTGGAGCTGGCCGTGCAGGCCGCGAAGCGCCTGGCGGATCAGGGCGTGGCCGTGCGTGTGGTGTCGATGCCGAGCACGACCGTGTTCGAGCGCCAGGATGCGGCTTACCGCGAATCGGTGCTTCCGGCTGCCTGCCGTCGGCGTGTGGCCGTGGAAGCCGGTACCCGCGACTTCTGGTACAAGTACGTGGGTCTGGACGGCGCGGTGATCGGCATGGATTCCTTCGGTGCCTCGGCGCCGGCCGATCAGTTGTATGCCCACTTCGGTATCACGGTCGATGCGGTGGTCGCCGCGGCGGAAAAAACCGCGTCATTTTAATCGTGCTTGGCCGATCAGCTCAATAGAAGCTTGCCGGCCGCAATCGCCAGAACCACCGCCAGACTTTTGCGCAGGCGGTGTACCGGCCAACGGTGGATGCCCAGCTGCGTGCCCAGCACTGCGCCGAGTGCCACCGCCAGCAGCCAAAGCGGCAAGGCTTCCGGAAAGCTCTGGTTGCTGCGCAGCAGCCCGAGTATTGCGGCCAGGGAGTTCAGCCAGACGAAGGCCACCGACAGGCCGGAGGCCTCGCGCGTATGCGCCCAGCCCATCGCCAAGATCAGCGGCGTCAGGAAAATCGCGCCGCCGGTGCCGGTGATGCCCGACAGACTGCCGATGGCAGCGCCGGCGGCCAAGGCGGCAGGCCACGGTACCGGTCTCGACATCAGGGTTTCCGCGGATTTCGCCAACAGCTGGCCGCTGCGCCAGGCGCCGATGGCGGCGGTCAGCAGCAATGCCCCGAGCAACAGACTGTAGGTGTCCTTGGGGATTTTCCATTGTGCCGCCAGAAAGGCCATCGGAATCGAGGCCAGCACGAAGGGCAGAACCTTTCCCCAAGGCACCAGCGCCGCGCGGTGGAATCGCCACAGCCCGATGCCGCCGACCAGGATATTGAGCGCAAGCGCCGTCGGCCGCATCTGCTCCGGGGCGAAGCCGAGCAATGCCATGGCCGCCAGATAGCCGCTGGCACCGGCATGGCCGACCGAGGAATACAGGGCGGCCACCAGAAAAAACAGGCCAGCCAAGGCGATGATGTCGAGATCCATGGAAAACCGCAGGTTCTAGCCAGCGTCCATGATAGAGCATCCCCCGTGTGCGCCGCCCAGTGCCCGCGCAAACTTTGCTAAAATAGCGCTTTCACCGCCCACCGGGAGTCTGTAATGACCATCAAAGTCGCCATCAACGGCTATGGCCGCATCGGCCGCAATGTAATGCGCGCCCTCTATGAATCCGGCCGCACCAACGAAATCCAGGTGGTCGCCATCAACGATCTGGGCGATGCCGAAACCAATGCCCACTTGACCCAGTACGATACCGCGCACGGCAAATTCCCGGGTACGGTCACCGCCGAAGGCGGCGATTTGATCGTCAACGGCGACCGCATCAAGGTCTATGCCGTGCGTAATCCGGCCGAAATACCGTGGGGTGCCCACGATGTCGACGTGGTGCTGGAATGCACCGGCCTGTTTACCTCCAAAGCCAAGGCTTCGGCCCATCTGACCGGCGGGGCCAAGAAGGTCATCATTTCCGCTCCGGGCGACAAAGACGTCGACGGCACCTTCGTCTACGGCGTCAACCACCACCTGCTGAAGGCCGAACACACCGTCATTTCCAATGCGTCCTGCACCACCAACTGCCTGGCGCCCTTGGCCATGGCGCTGCACGAAAAAATCGGCATCGTGCACGGCCTGATGACCACCATCCATGCCTACACCAATGACCAGGTGCTGACCGATGTGTACCACAGCGACCTGCGCCGCGCCCGCAGCGCCACCATGAGCCAGATTCCGACCAAGACCGGCGCCGCCGCCGCGGTCGGTCTGGTGCTGCCGGAACTCAACGGCAAACTGACCGGCTTCTCGATGCGCGTTCCGACCATCAATGTGTCGGTGGTCGATCTGTCGTTCGTTGCCGCCCGCGAAACCACCAAGGAAGAAATCGATGCGGTGCTGAAAGCCGCTTCCGAAGGTCCGCTCAAAGGCGTTCTGGGCTACAACACCAAACCGCTGGTCTCGATCGATTTCAACCACAATCCGAACAGCTCGGTCTACGACAGCACGCTGACCCAGGTCATGGGCGGTACCCTGGTCAAGGTCTGCTCCTGGTACGACAACGAGTGGGGCTTCTCCAACCGCATGCTCGATATGACCGTTGCCCTGATGAACGCCAAGTAATATCAGTTTGTCGACGTATGATTAAGCCCGCGAAAGCGGGCTTTTTCTTTAGGGCTCGAAGGTATATCCAAAAGTCTCGATTTCACGCGCCCAAGTATGCTTAACGGCAAGAGCCAGGCCGTCGTCATAGAACGTGCGGTAGTCTTTGGTAGCCATTTTATTGCGGTGCGGAAGCGCCTGCGGCGCAATGCCGATCCTCTGGCAGAGGTACGCGATGTCGTCGTTGAGGTTCTCGAAACGGCCGACGTAATCCAGCCCCATGCCGCCGCCGCGGTCTTCGATCATCCACCATTGCGCGCGTCTTGGTTTCTGCAGAAAACGGCGGGCGAAGTCGGCAAAGGCTTCACCGGGCCGGCAGTCCTCGTGCGAGGGCGTTTTCTGCACATACTGATACCAGGACACCAGACGTTCCCACGGATTGCGCACGAAGGCAAACTTGAACAGACCGTCATACACCGGCGCAGGAATCACGGATTGGGCTTTGCGCAGATTGGCATGCTTGCGGAAGTGGAACTTGCGCCAGTCACGGACCAGACCCAGATCAGAGGCCAATTTATTCAAGCGTGTATCCGTCGGCTGAAGCGCATGCGGTTTCAGAATGTCGGCCAGACTGGTCCCTGCGGTTTTCTGCACGTGCACGAACAGGAAGGATTTGCTTTCGGAAATCAGCATGGCCGTCTCACAGACCTGCGCCGGCCAAGGCGCGTTTGATGCGGTCATTCACCGCCAGCCAGTCCGGCCCGGACGGCGGCTGTTCGATCAGGATGCATGTAGCGTCGCGGGCATCGAGTTCGCGCAGGGCCGCATACAGGCCATGGGCATAGGCTTCGGGCTGTGCCGGAAGGCTGAGTCCCTGCGTTTCCGGCGGCAGGCCATCGAGTGCCAGCAGTACGCAGCGCGGATCGTCCGTAGCTGCCTCAATCAGGGGCTCGCGTTCCAGCATGCGCATCTGCGTGCGTGGCGCGTAGTGGGCGTCCAGGCTTCCCGAAACACGCGGACTGGCGGCGGCCAAGCCGCTTTGCAGCTCGGGCAGGAAGGGCAGAAGCTGCTCGCGGCGGATATGTCCTTCACGCAGAATGCGGGGAGGACGTTGGCTGAGATCGACGATGGTGCTTTCGATGCCGACCGGGCAGGGACCGCCATCCAGAATCGGCGGTGCGTTTTCACCGAATTCGTCACGGACATGGCCGGCACTGGTCGGTGAGATGCGGCCGAACCGGTTGGCCGAGGGCGCCGCCAGACCGCCGCCGAAGGCCTTGAGCAGCGCCAGCGTCAGTGCATGGTCCGGACTGCGTAGACCGACCGTATCCTGGCCGCCGGTTACCGCATCGGCCACCTCTGCGCGCTTTTTCAGAATCAAGGTCAAGGGTCCGGGCCAGAAAGCGGCGGCCAGTTTGCGCGCGGCCTCGGGAATGGTCACGGCCCAGTCATCGAGCCGATCGGCGTCGGCGATGTGGACGATCAGGGGATGATCGGCCGGCCGGCCTTTCAGCGCGAAAATCCGCGCGATGGCCTCGGGGTTTCGGGCATCCGCCGCCAGTCCGTAAACGGTTTCGGTCGGAATCGCCAACAGGCCGCCGTCCCGGAGGATGGCAACGGCTTCGGCAATCGTCGGCGATGGCGGGTTTTCTGGCATGCGGCTTGCCCCGGAATTCGGGTTATTTTCGCATACGGTAAGGGCTTTAGGGGTTCAGCGTGCCTGTGACAGCAATTCGCTGGGTATCGTTTTTTTCGGCAGGTAGGCATCGAAGCGCGATGCAATGACCCGCAGCAACAGACGCCCGCGCGGGAGCACGGTCAACGAAGTGGCATCCAGAGCAATCAATCCGTCTTCAGCCAGGGCGGGGAGCTGTTCCAGTTCCTCACGGAAATAATCCGCGAATACGATTCCGTAATGCCTTGCAACCGCATCGAAGTGCAGGCTGCCCTGGCACATGATGGACTGGATGACATCGGCACGGATGCGATCGTCATTGTTCGTCCGCAGACCGCGGACGGTGGCCGGCTTGCCGGCCTGCACGCGGGAAGTCCATGCCGGAAGATCCTTGGCGTTCTGTGCATAGCAGTCCCCGATCTGGCTGATCGCACTGACCCCGAATCCGACCAGATCAGTCTGTTTGCGCGTGGTGTAGCCCATGAAGTTCCGGTGCAGATCGCCGCTGGCCTGGGCCAGAGTCAGTTCATCCCCGGGCAGGGCGAAGTGGTCCATGCCGATATAGACATAGCCTTCGGCCATCAGGGTTTCCACCGCCAGCTGGAACAACGCCAGTTTACGCTCCGGATCGGGCAGGGTCAGCACGTTGATTTTGTTCTGGGCCTTGAACAGTTCCGGCATATGCGCATAGCTGTACAGCGCGATGCGATCCGGGCGGATGCGGGCCACCGTGGCCAGCGTGGCCGCGAAGGTTTCCGTGTTCTGCATCGGCAGGCCGTAGATCAGATCGAAATTGACCGAACCGAAGCCGTTGGCTTTGCAGGCATTGAAGATGTCGCGGATGCGGTCGGTATCCTGCAGACGGTTGATGGCCTGCTGCACCTGTGGATCGAAATCCTGGATGCCGAGGCTGACGCGGTTGAAGCCGATGGCGCGCAGGGCGCCGATGTCGGCGACATCGACCGTACGCGGATCGATTTCAATCGAGAAATCACGTTCACGTTCGGGTGCGAAATGGAAGTTGCGTGCGAACTCCTGCATCAGCTCGGCCAACTGCCCGATCTCGAGGGAATTCGGCGTGCCGCCGCCCAGATGCAGCTGTACGACTTCCCTGTCGCGGTCGAACAGGGGCGCCAGCATCCGGATTTCCTTCAGCAGCGTTTCCAGATAATCCTGCTTCTTGCCGGCATCGCGGGTAATGATACGGTTGCAGCCGCAGTAGAAACAGGGGCTGAAACAGAACGGAATGTGCGCATACAAGGACAGCGCGCGCGGGATGGGATCCTCGTTGCTTTCGGCGATGGCCTTGAGCAGCTCCGTGCCGCCGAATTGCGGGCTGAACTGGGGGGCCGTCGGGTAGGAGGTGTAACGCGGACCGACACCGTCATAGCGGCGTATCAGATCCGGGTCGAAAAGGGTGGCTTGGCTCATGTCCGAAATCCTAAACGCCCCCGTTGGAATTGGCTTTGATTCAAGTCAAAGGATTGGGAAAAGCCCTGAAAAATGCGACAATAGTCTTTATTTTCAACAGGAAGCCCAGCCATGTCCGTTCTCCGGATGACCGACCTCGACCTGCGCGGAAAACGCGTGCTGATCCGCGAAGACCTCAATGTGCCGGTGAAAGAAGGCCGGATCACGTCCGAACAGCGCATCAAGGCAGCGCTGCCGACCCTGCGACTGGCCTTGGAGAATGGCGCGGCAGTGATGGTGACTTCGCATCTGGGCCGCCCCACTGAAGGCGTCTGGTCGGAAGCCGATTCTCTGGCGCCGGTGGCGGCGCGTCTGTCCGAGCTGCTGGGCATGGCAGTACCGCTGAAGCGCGACTGGCTGGACGGCGTGGATGTGCAGCCGGGACAGCTGGTGCTGTTGGAAAACTGCCGGATGAATGTCGGCGAGGCGGCGGATGATGCCGGGCTTTCGCAGAAGATGGCTGACCTGTGCGATGTCTATGTCATGGATGCGTTCGGTACCGCGCACCGTGCACAGGCCAGTACACATGGCGCCATCCGCGCTGCGAAGATCGCCTGCGGCGGGCCCTTGCTGATGGCCGAGCTGGACGCGCTGGCCAAAGCCCTGGAGGCGCCGCAGCGGCCCTTGCTGGCCATCGTTGCCGGTTCCAAGGTGTCGTCCAAGCTGGCGCTGCTGGCCAATCTGGTCGGCAAGGTCGATCAACTCATCGTCGGCGGCGGCATCGCCAACACCTTCATGGCCGCCGTCGGTCTTCCGGTCGGCAAATCCCTGTACGAAGCCGATCTGCTGGACACGGCCAAGGCCATTCTGGCTGATGCCAAGGCCCGCGGGGCGGAAATCCCGATTCCCACCGACGTCGTTGTCGCCAAGGCGTTTGCAGCCGATGCCGAAGCCGCAGTGAAAGCCGTTGCCGATGTGGCGGCCGATGATCTGATTCTGGACATCGGGCCGGACACGGCGGCGCGTTATGCGGCGCTGATCGAACAGGCCGGCACCGTGATCTGGAACGGTCCGGTCGGCGTGTTCGAATTCGATGCCTTTGCCAAAGGCACACAAGTGCTGGCACGGGCCATTGCCCGCTCCGCGGCCTTCTCGATTGCCGGCGGTGGCGATACCCTGGCGGCCGTCGATAAATTCGGCATCGAGGCCGAAGTCGGTTACATCTCGACCGGCGGCGGTGCTTTTCTGGAATTCTGCGAAGGCAAACCCTTGCCGGCGGTCAGCGCCCTGCTTGAACGCGGCGGATAAATGCGGTTGCAAAGATCTCGGCGCAAACGTATGCAGACCCTTGCCCGAAGCGTGTCCGGTCAAACTGTGTCAAGCTTGAACGGATTTCCATCCGATCCATCCCTGCGCACTTGCTGATGCTGCATCGGCACCCCGAAACGAGAACCCCATCCCGATGACCACCGCCAATTTCCGCCGTACCAAAATCCTCGCCACGCTCGGCCCGGCGACCGATCAGCCCGGCGTACTGGCCCAGATCATCGAAGCCGGCGTCAATGTGGTGCGCATGAACTTCTCGCACGGTACCGCCGAGCAGCATGCCGAGCGGGTGACCCGGGTGCGCGAGATCGCCGCCAGCCTCGGGCGTGAAGTCGGCATTCTGGCCGATCTGCAGGGACCGAAGATCCGCATCGAGAAATTCGCCAAAGACAAAGTCCACCTGGTCAACGGCAGCGAATTCCGTCTGGTCTGCCGCGCCGATGCCCCGCTGGGCGATGAAACCCAGGTCGGTGTCAGTTACCTCGGTCTGGTCAAGGATGTCGCGCCCGGCGATACGCTGCTGCTGGACGACGGGCTGGTTGCCCTGATGGTCAAAGCGCTCGACGGCGACACCATCGTCACCGAAGTGCTGGCCGGCGGCGCGCTGTCCAACCGCAAAGGCCTGAACCGTCTTGGCGGCGGGCTTTCGCTCGATGCCCTGTCCGAGCAGGACAAGGAACACATCGCCATCGCTGCCAAGCTCGATGTCGATTTCCTGGCAGTTTCGTTCTGCCGCAGCGCGGCCGATATCGAACTGGCGCGCTCGATTGCGCTCAGCCACGGATCCTATGCCCACATCGTGGCCAAAATCGAGCGTGCCGAAGCCATCGAACGCCTGGTGGAAATCACCCAGGCCAGCGATGTGGTGATGGTCGCCCGCGGCGATCTGGGCGTGGAAATCGGCGATGCCGAGCTGCCCGGCCTGCAGAAACTGATCATCAAGACCGCGCTGGAATGCAACAAAGTGGTGATCACCGCCACCCAGATGCTGCAGTCGATGGTCGACAATCCGATCCCGACCCGTGCCGAAGTGCTGGATGTGGCCAACTCGGTCATCGACGGCACCGACGCCGTCATGCTGTCCGCTGAGACCGCCTCCGGCGCCTATCCGGTCAAGGCCGTGGAGGCGATGAACCGCATCTGCCTCGGCGCCGAGCGCCAGTTCAAGCACGACACCGATTTCGAGGCGGCTCCGCGCGATCTGGAGCGCGTCGACCAGGCCATCGCGATGTCGGCCATGTTCATTGCCGAACACATCCAGTTGCGCGGCATCATCGCGCTGACCGAGTCCGGCGGCACTGCCCGCTATCTGTCGCGCTTCCGCGCCAATGTTCCCCTGTTCGGCTTGTCGCGCTTCGGTTACGCCCGCCGGCGCATGGCCCTGATGCGCGATGTCGCGCCGGTGAATTTCGATTCCGAAGGCCAGTCCATGCGGGTCGCCGCCCGCAAAGCCATCAAGCAGCTGTTCGATCAGGGCTATCTTGCCTCAGGCGACCGTGTGCTGATTACCAGCGGTGATCACATGGAGCAGCACGGCGCCACCAACACCCTGCGTCTGCTGGCGGTGGGCGAGGGCGGCCGGACCGAAGGGCTGGGCGACCTGTAAGCCCGGCGGTCCATGGCCATGGGGTATAATATCGCCACCCCAACCACCCTCGGATCGCCCTCATGAGCATCGACCAACTCCCCGAAATCGCCCAAGCCATGGTTGCCCGCGGCAAAGGCATCATCGCCATTGACGAATCCAACGCCACCATCAAGAAGCGCTTTGATACCGTGGGTGTGGAAAACACCGAAGAAAACCGCCGCGCCTACCGCGAAATGCTGCTGACCACGCCGGGTCTGGGCGAACATATTTCCGGTGCGATTCTGTACGACGAAACCCTGCGCCAGAAAACCAAGGACGGCGTGCCGTTCACCAAGGTCATGATGGATAACGGCATCCTGCCGGGCATCAAGGTCGACAAAGGCACCACCCCGCTGGCCGGCTTTCCGGGCGAAGTGGTCACCGACGGCCTCGATGGTCTGCGCGAGCGCCTGAATGAATACGCCGGCCTCGGCGCCAAGTTCGCCAAATGGCGCGCCGTCATCAACATCAACATCGAAGACGGCATGCCGTCCGATACCTGCATCGAGGCCAATGCCCACGCGCTGGCCCGTTATGCCGCCCTGTGCCAGGAAGCGGGCATCGTGCCGATGGTGGAGCCGGAAGTAATCATGGACGGCGAGCATGATATCGACGACTGCTTCGTGGTCACCGAGAAAGTGCTGCGCGCGCTGTTCAATGCCCTGTACCAGCACAATGTGATGCTGGAAGGCACCATCCTGAAAGCCAGCATGGTCATCCCGGGCAAGGACTGTCCGGACCAGGCCCCGGTCGAAGACGTTGCCGACTACACCGTGCAATGCCTGAAATCCGCGGTTCCCGCCGCCTTGCCGGGCATCGTGTTCCTGTCCGGCGGCCAATCCGACGAAGCTGCCACCGCGCATCTGAACGAAATGAACAAACAGGAAAACCTGCCTTGGCCGCTGAGCTTCAGCTACGGCCGCGCCATGCAGTCGGCCGCCCTGAAGATCTGGGGTCAGGACATCGTCAACAATGTCGCCAAGGCCCAGGAAACCGTACACGCCCGTGCGCGTGACAACGGTCTGGCAGCTATGGGTGAGTGGAAGTAAGACCTGCCGCACAGTTCCTCCGGAAACGCCGGCTTGCCGGCGTTTTCTTTACATGTCGTTAACGGTAGCGACGACCAAGCCGTTTATAATCGAAGGCATGACCTTGAAGGATTTCCCCATGCGTTTTGTACTGATGGCATCGGTTCTGTTGATGACGGCCTGCAGCAGCGGTGACGTCGGTTCCGGCAAGGAAGGCGGTCCTCCGGCCACGGTCACCGTGGTGCGTGTCGCCCCGGAAACCTGGAGTGACCGCATTCAGGCCATCGGTACCGCCAAGGCCAGAGATTCCGTGGTCATCGCGGCCAAGCAGTCCGAACGAATCGCGGCCGTCCGCTTCGAAAGCGGACAGCGGGTCGCCAAAGGCCAGGTGCTCGTCGAATTGGATGCTGGCACGGTCAAAGCCGAGCTGGCCGAAGCCCAGGCCAATCTGAACGATTTGAACGCGCAGGTCGCGCGTCTGCAGAATCTGCAGAGCCGGCAGCTGGTCGCCAAAAGCCAGCTTGATACCGTGATGGCTTCCCGCAATGCGGCAAGGGCGCGGGTACAGGCCGCTCAGGAACGTCTGAATGACCGCATCATCCGCGCGCCGTTTTCCGGCGTGCTGGGACTGCGTCAGGTCAGCCAAGGCCAGTTCGTCAATGCCGGTGCGGTCATGGTCAATCTGGATGATCTCGATCATCTCTGGGTGGATTTCCCCGTTCCGGAAAGTCTGCTGCCGCAGCTGAAAACCGGCATGACCCTTGAACTGCAGGCCGATGCCGCTCCCGGCCAGACATTGCCGGCGCGTGTCGTCGGCATTGATTCCCGGGTGGATGTCGCGACCCGCGCCATCATGGTCCGCGGCGCCATCGACAATGCCGCCGGGCTGGTCCGTCCGGGCATGCTGATGCGGGTTTCCCTGCAGCAGGAGGCCGTGCAGGCGCTGGTGGTTCCGGAGCTGGCCGTGCAACAGGTCGGTAACCGCACTTTCGTGTTCGTGGCGAACACGGACGGCACCGCCGCCAGCCGGGACATTCGGATCGGCAGTCGGCATCTGGGCAAGGCGGTGGTCCTTGAAGGCCTGAAGTCCGGTGAAAACGTGGTTCTGGACGGGACCTCGAAGCTGCGTGACGGCCAGAAGCTGAAAGTGGTTCCGGCCACGCCATGATCCTGTCCGACATCTCGATCAAGCGTCCGGTGTTCGCGGCGGTGATCAGCCTGATGCTGGTGACCGTCGGTCTGATCGCGTTCACCCGGCTTCCGCTGCGCGAGCTGCCGAACATCGATCCGCCGGTGGTATCCATCGATGTGAATTATCCCGGGGCCGCCGCTGGTGTGGTGGAAACGCGCGTGACCCAGGTACTGGAAGACGCGGTTGCCGGCATCGAGGGCGTCGATCTGGTCACCAGCTCCTCGCGCAACGGCCGCGCTTCGGTCAATCTCGAATTCACCCTCGAACGCGATATCGAATCCGCCGCCAACGATGTGCGCGATGCGGTCAGCCGCGTCGCCGACCGCCTGCCGGAAGAGGCCGATGCGCCGCAGGTGGCCAAGGTGGAAGCCGATGCCGAGGTCATCATCTGGATCCGCGTCATCCAACACGGTGCCGACTCGCTCGCCCTGACCGATTACGCCGACCGCTATCTGGTCGACCGTTTCTCCAGTATCCCGGGCGTGGCCCAGGTGCGGCTGTCCGGCGGACAGCGCTATGCCATGCGGGTCTGGCTGAATGATGAGGCCCTGGCGGCACGCGGACTGACCGTTGCCGATGTCGAAAACGCACTGCGCCGTGAAAATCTCGAATTGCCCGCCGGCCGTCTGGAGTCGCAGGACCGCGACTTCCTGTTGCGGGTGAACCGCGGATTCGATTCTCCGGCCGCTTTCCAGAAACTGGTGGTGAAAACCCTGCCGGACGGGCAAAGCATCCTGCTTGCGGACGTCGCCCGCATCGCCCGCGAGTCGGCCGACCGCCGCGCCTGGTTCCGCGGCAACGGCGAGCCGCAGCTTGCGCTCGGCATCGTGAAGACCTCCACCGCCAACTCGCTGCAGGTTTCGCGCGACGTCCGCGCCGAAATCGACCGGATCAACCCGGGCCTGCCGAAAGGCATGAGCATGGGCATCAATTTCGACACCACGGTGTTCATCGATGCCGCAGTCGAGAAGGTCTACAGCACGCTGTTCGAGGCCATCGCGCTGGTGCTGCTGGTGATCTGGCTGTTCCTCGGCAGCGTGCGCGCCTCGCTGATTCCAGCGGTGACGGTGCCGGTCTGCCTGATGGCCGCCTTCATCGCGCTCTGGTTGTTCGGCTACTCCATCAATCTGCTGACCCTGCTGGCGCTGGTGCTGTGCATCGGGCTGGTGGTCGATGACGCCATTGTGGTGCTTGAAAATGCCCAACGCCGCATCGATGCCGGTGAGCCGCCGATGCTCGGGGCCTTCCGCGGCACCCGCCAGGTCGCCTTCGCGGTCATCGCCACCACCGCCGTACTGGTAGCGGTGTTCCTGCCGATGGCGTTCATTGAAGGCAACAACGGCCGCCTGTTCCGCGAGCTTGCGGTGACCATGGCCAGCGCCATCGCCATTTCAGCGGTTGTCGCGCTGACCCTGACGCCGATGATGTGCTCGCTGATCCTCAGACCCCACAAGGCCGGAGCGACCGGCTTTGAAGCCCGCATCAACCGCATTCTCGAAAGCGTGACACACGCCTATACCGACCGCATGCGGACCCTGTTGGGCAAACGCGGCGCGATGGGCTTCGCGATGCTGGCCATTCTGGGCGTGAGCGCCATGCTCTACATGCTGGTTCCCAAGGAGTTGGCGCCGGCGGAAGACCGCGGTGTCTTCTTCGTCTCGGTCAACGGGCCCGAGGGCGCGGGTTTTGATTACACGGTCAAACAGATGGAGCAGGTCCAGGCCCAACTGATGGCCTTGCGTGAAAAGAGCCAATCCATCGACCGCATCAATGCCGTGGTGCCCGGCGGTTTCGGGCCGAGCGAGGAAATGCATACCGGGCGTGCGACGGTGCTGCTGAAACCGTGGAAGGACCGGGACATGGACACCTCGGCGGTGGTCGAGGAAACCCGCAAACTGCTGTCCAAGATTCCGGGCGTGCAGGCCCGTCCGCAGCAGCCGACCGGTCTGGTTCGCGGCCGTGGCCAGCCGGTGCAGCTGGTGCTGCAGGGCTCGGATTACAACGAGCTGGTGCAGTGGCGCGATCGTCTGCTCAAGCGCATGGAAGAAAACCCGAACCTGACCGGCCCGGATTCGGATTACAAGGAAACGCGGCCGCAGCTGCGCCTCGACATCAACCGCGAACGCGCGGCGGCTCTGGGGGTTTCGAATCAGGAAATCGGCCGCACGCTGGAAAGTCTGCTCGGCTCACGCCGCGTCGGCACCTACATCGAGGACGGCGAGGAATACGACGTGATCGTCCAGGCCGCCGCCGAGCAGCGCCGGTCACCCTCGGATCTTCTGGCCATCCATGTCCGCACCGGCGGCGGCCAGCTGGTTCCGCTCGCTTCCGTGATCGATGTGCGTGAGTTGGCCGAGCCCGGCAGTTTCAACCGCTTCAACCGCCTGCGTGCCATCACCGTATCGGCCGGACTCAAGCCGGAGGCCAATCTGGGCAAGGAACTCGATTGGCTCAGAACGGTGGCCAAGGATGAACTGCCCGGCACCGTGCAGATCGATTTCAAGGGCGACTCGCGGGAGTACCTGCAGTCCGGACAGGCGGTGATGATCACTTTCGCCTTGGCCCTGCTGGTCGTTTATCTGGTGCTGGCGGCGCAGTTCGAAAGCCTGATCCATCCGTTGGTGATCCTGTTGACCGTACCGATGGCGGTGTTCGGCGCCCTGCTCGGACTGTGGATCATGGGCGGCAGCCTCAACCTGTTCAGCCAGGTCGGCATCATCATGCTGATCGGCCTTGCCGCCAAAAACGGCATCCTTATCGTCGAGTTCGCCAATCAGCGCCGCGATGCCGGATTGGACATCGAGGCGGCCATCATCGAAGCGGCCTCGGTGCGCCTGCGCCCGATTCTGATGACCTCCATCGCTACCGCGGCCGGCGCATTGCCGCTGATGCTGGGCAGCGGTCCGGGTTCGGGATCGCGTCAGGCCATCGGTATCGTGGTCGTGTTCGGCGTGCTGAGCGCCACCGCGCTGACCCTGTTCATCGTGCCGGTGATGTACCGTTGGCTGGCACCGTACACGCAGTCGCCCGAACAGCGCGGCCGCGATCTGAGCCGGCAGGAAGCCGCGATGCCGGATGCTGAAGGCGCATTGCATTGAACCATCGCATAATGGCGAACAGGGGTAATTCATGACCGACCCGAAAGACAGACACCCGCTTTACCGCGGCCCGGGGCAGAACCGCGATGACGCCCGCGCTCCGCGTCCACCGCGCCGTGATGGGCCGCATAATCCGCGTGAGCCTCAGCGCGCCGAGCGCAGCGGACCGCGTCCGCCGCGCCGCGATGACGCGGTCGTGCATGACGAAGCACGGCCGGCCAAACCGAAGGAATTCCGCATCTACGGCCTGAATGCCTGTCTGGCCGCGTTCAAAGCGCGTCCGGATGATCTCCGCAAGCTCTGGCTGCTGTCGTCGCGCATTCCCAAGCTGCAGGAGCTGCTGGCGTTCTGCGTCAAGAACCGCATCGGTTACAACGTGGTGGAAAACGAAGATCTCGAGAAACTCACCGGCAGTGCCCACCATGAAGGCATCTGCATGGCCATGCTGCCGCAGCCGGAATTGAATCTGTCGCAGTGGCTGATGACCGCGCCGGATGGCCGTTGCCTGCTGCTCTGGCTGGACGGCGTCGGCAATCCGCATAATCTCGGCGCCATCATGCGCTCCGCGGCGCATTTCGGGGTTCGGGCCATTCTGCTGCCGAAAGCATCGAGCCTGAGTCATTCCGGAGCCGCCGCTCGCGTCGCCGAGGGCGCGGCCGAGCACGTGCCGCTGATCCGGCTTGGACGCACGGATAACGCCATCGCGCAATTGGCCTCGGCCGGCTTCAGTCTGGTCAGTACCGTGGTGCGGGGCGGCAGCGATGTGTTCAAGGCCGATCTGCCGCCGCGTTGTGTTCTGGTGATGGGCGCCGAGCAGACCGGCGTCGACAGCGAACTGCTGGCTGCCAGCCCGCTGCGGGTG
The DNA here is from genome assembly GCF_025980345.1 of Arenimonas sp. GDDSR-1. GTDB lineage: Bacteria > Pseudomonadota > Gammaproteobacteria > Xanthomonadales > Xanthomonadaceae > Arenimonas. The sequence continues at coordinate 36,492 of NZ_JAPDUI010000006.1, forward strand.
GAGGTGCCGGGAACAGGGCAGGTCGAAAGTCTCAATGTCTCGGCGGCCGCGGCGGTACTGCTTGCCGAATGGTGCCGCCAGAACGCATCCTGATTCTGATAGGATGAAAGCCATGCGCAGCAATGCGTGCATGGCGGAAGACGGGGGAAATCCACGCATGCTTGGACGAATTCGGGAAATGACCGCATTGTTCCTGTTGCTGGCTGCCCAGCAGCTGATGGCCGTGGCGCCGCCGCCCGCCGCCATCGACATCGAAACCCTCGGTTATCCCCGTCTGGATCTGTTCGATTCCGGCGACGGACTGCCGAACCTCACCATCGTTTCAGTCAGCGCTACCGATGATGGCCATATCTGGGCCGGGACCATGCGCGGTCTTGCCCGTTTCAACGGACTGCGTTTCGTACCGGTGGCCCTGCCCGGCGATGACGGGCATCCGGATGTCATCAGCTCGGTGCTTGCGCTCGACAACCGGCAGGTGTGGGTGGCGCCGCTGAACCGGGGCGTGTATCTCTGGAATGGGACGGCCTGGCGGCATTTCAAACCCGGCAAGGACTTTCCGGGCTACGACGTGCGCCGGTTGCGTGCTTTCAACACCCGTGACGGCATGCGTGTATTCGCCACCACCAACGAGGGCGTGGTCGCGGTCTGGGACGGGAAACGATGGAGCGAGCTGCGGGTGAAATACAAGCTGCGCGGCGGAGAGATCTTCGATCTGCTCTACCTTCCCGGACACCATGTCGAAGAGGATGTGCTGTGGATCGGAAGTTATGAATCCGGCCTCATCCGCTGCATCGGCCTGGCCGCCTGTGAACAGTTGCCCATCCCCGGCGAGCCGCGTGCTTTCGAAATCAGCAGCCTGCGCGCGCTGCGCGAAGCCGATGGCAGCAGCAGTATCTGGATCGGCAGTTACGGCGGCGGCGTGGCCCGCTTTCATGACGGCCAGTGGCAGCGGTTCCGGGCCGAAGACGGCGATCTGACCAGCAATTTCGTTCACGATATCGAGATCATCGCGGAGAAAGGCCGCAGTCCCGAAGTGTGGGTCGGTTCGCGCAACGGTTTTTCCAGTTACCGTGACGGCCGCTGGCAGCGTTTCGAAGACCAGAGCAACCTGCGCGCCATCCGGGTCTGGAGTCTGGCCAAAGGCAGGGATGATGACGGCCGGCCGCAGCTTTGGGCCGGCACCGACAACGGGGCCACGCGTTTGCATGTGCGCGGCGACCTTCGTACCGTACGGCGCCTCAGTGAAGACAGCAACGGCGTCTGGGCAGTCCGTTTCGAGACCGATCCGGATGGCACCGAACGGCTTTGGCTGGGCAGCGACGGCGAGGGGCTCTGGCGTTACCAGTTCGGCGCGTGGACCCAGTTCGGCCGTGCCGATGGCCTGCCCGGGGATATCGTCCGCAGCATTTCGCGGCTTGCCGACGGCACCCTGTGGGTCGGCATGTGGAACGGTGAAATCGCAGTCATGAAAGACGGACGTTTCCGGACCCTGGATACGCCCTGGGACAAAGGCGATCAGCAGGCCGTCACGGCTTTCCTGCCTGACAAGCGCGGCGGCATGTGGGTCGGATTGCGAAAAAACGGCGTCGCCTACTATGACGGCGTCAACTGGCGTTGGTTCGATGTCAAAGGCAGCGGCGCGCCCGATTTCGTGCTCGGGCTGGTCAATACCGGCAGCGATGCCGATCCGGTGATCTGGGCCAGCAGCAAGGGTGATGGCCTCGGGCGCTTCCAGGGCGGCCAGTGGCGCCGCTTCACCACCTGGAACAGCGAGCTGCCGGATAACGAACTGTCCACCGTCAATGTCTATCCCGATGCACAGGGCCGCCCCGTGCTGTGGATCGGCTCACGCAACAAGGGTCTGCTGCGTGTCGATGTCAGCAATCCGGCGCAGCCGGCAATGGTGCGTTCCCCGGCCCTGCCGGCAACGCCGCATCCCTATGTGTACGGTGCGGTGCGCAACGCCAGGGGCGACATGGCGGTATGTACCGATTACGGCGCCGCCTATTGGCGTAATGACGGCAAGGGAGGCTTCCGTGCGGTCGATTACCACCGCGTCAACGGGCTGCCGCACGATGAGTGCAATGCCGGTGCGCTGTCCTTCGACAGCCGTGGCCGCGCCTGGGTCGGCACCATCGGCGGTGCGGCGGTACTCACGCCCGATTCGACACGCAGCGGCCGTGCAAAGCTCGGCCTGGAACGGCTGCGGATCGATCATGTCGAATACCCGGTACACGCCGGTGGACTGGAATTCATTGCCCCGGGACCGAATGCCGGCATTGAAGTGGAGTTCGCCCTGCTGACCGGCGAACGTGAGGCGGAGTCGCTTTACCGGACCCAGATCATCGGTCTCGAACCCGCCCCGGGCCCTTGGCTGCAGAGCAACCAGCGCAGCTTCACCAGTGTTCCGTCGGGAGACTACCGGCTCCGCATCGAGGCACGCGATTACAGCGGACATGCGGCACAGCCTCTGGAACTGAGTCTGCATGTGCCCACGCCATGGTGGCGCACGGGTTGGATTCTGTTCCTGATCGGCCTGGGCATCGTGTATCTGATCTGGCTGCTCATGGGCTGGCGCGAGCGTCTGCTGCGCCGCCGTGAAAGCGAGCTGCGCAAACTGGTCGGCATCCGGACCGGCGAACTCGAACTGCGCGGCCGCGAGCTGCGCCGCATGAACGACGAACTGACCCGGCTGTCCTATCACGATCCCTTGACCGATGTCGCCAACCGGAGGAAATTGCTGGAGCAGCTCGATGCCTGCTGGCTGGACGCCCAGGTCGACGGCCGCAGCATCGGTTTTATCCTGCTCGATGCCGATGATTTCAAAGCCGTGAATGACATCTACGGCCACCTGCGGGGGGATGAATGCCTGCAAATGATTGCCGGTTGTCTGACGTCGGTGCTTGCCGATACCCCGTATACGCTCGGCCGTTACGGCGGCGAGGAGTTCGGCGTGGTCCTGCCCGATTGCGACGAGGACCGTGCCATCGCCATCGCCGAGCGCTGCCGCAATGCGGTTGAACGCCTGAAGCTGGCCCACACCGGCAGCGCGCTCGGCTATGTGACCGTCAGCCTCGGTGTGGCCTGCATGCAGCCGGGCGCCGCATCGAGCAGCGATGTGCTGGTGGCCAAGGCCGACGGCGCACTCTATCTTGCAAAACGCCAAGGCAAGAACCGCGTGGTTTCCGCCGGCGCGGGCGACTGAACGACCCTCGATCAGGGTTGTGTTTTCGGCGGCTCGGGGGCGATATCCACCGCCGTTTCGGCAGCCATGTAGGCCAGTACCGCATAGGCGGCAACCTGCTGATCCAGATCCTTGGCATTGACCTTGTCGAGGGTGTCGTTGGCGGTATGGTGGTAGTCGAAGTAATCGGTACCGTCCTGTTGCAGCTCCGCCCAGGGCAGCCCGTACGGCACGCTCGGCCCCAGATCGGGACCGGCACTGCCGCCGCTGGCCTGCAGGGCGATGCCCAGCGGTGCCAGCAGCGTGCCGATGTGTTCGATCACCGGCCGTGATCCGGCCGAGACTCCGGCGTAAAGGGCATAGATGCGGCCTGCCCCGAAATCGCTCTCGGCGCCGAGCTGGTGGGACGGCATGGCGTCCTTCATCGCCTCGGCATAGGCTTTGCCGCCGAGCAGTCCCTGCTCTTCGTTGGCGAACGCGACCACCCGGATGCTGCGCTTGGGTGCCTGCTTCAGATCGCCGATGAGTGCACCGGCGGCCATGGTGATGGCAACGCCGGCACCGTCATCGATGGCGCCGGTGCCCAGATCCCAGGAATCGAGATGGCCACCGATGACCACCACTTCCGACGGCTTGCTGCGTCCGGTGATTTCACCGATGACGTTGTATTCGGTCTTGCTGCCGGTGAATCCGGCCTGGATGTTCATTTCCACGGTCACCGGTTTGCCGCGCCGCAGCATGTTCGCCAGCAGGTCGGCATCCGGAACCGAGAGCGCCGCCGCCGGAATCTTCGCCACGCCGTCCTCGTACTTCATCATCCCGGTGTGCGGCAGTCGGTCGGAATCGGTGCCGACCGAGCGGATCAGCAGGGCCGATGCCCCCTTGCGCGCCGCTTCGGAGGCGCCGGTGCGCCGCACGTTGCTGACCGGGCCGTAACCGCTGCCGTCTTTGGCGCGCAGCATTTTAAGATTGACGAATGCGATTTTCCCCGCCAGCGTGCCGTCCGGTACTGCTTTCAGAGCCTCAAGATCGGCAAACTCGACCACTTCCGCGCGCAGGTCGCCGCGGGTGCTTTCACTGCCGCCGAGCGCGGTCAGCACCAGGCGTTGCGGAAAAGGGCTGACGACGCGCGCCGATTCCGAGTGCCGTTGCCAGACCGGAAAAGTGACCGGCTGCAGCCAGACCTTGTCGTAACCGAGCGCCTTGAATTTCGCCTGCGCCCAGGCCGTGGCACGGTCATAGGCTTCGCTGCCGCCCATGCGCGGACCGACCTCGGTGGTCAGCGATTCGACGATTTCATACGCTCTGGATCCCCGCATGGCGTCATCGCGGAGCCGCTCCGCAGTCTTTTCGGCACGGGCATCGAGGCCGCTGCCGGCGGCAAACACGGTCTGGCAGGAAACGAACAGAAGCAGCGCGGCGGATATGCGCATCTCAATTCCCCTTGCCATGCAGCGCATCGCGGATTTCGGTCAACAGCTTCACTTCATCGCTCGGTTCGGCCGGCGCCGGCGGCGCGGCCTGTTCCTGGCGGCGGACACGGTTGATGGCTTTGATGGCGATGAAGATGACGAAGGCGATGATGGTGAAATCGACGATGGTCTGGATGAATGCGCCGTAATTGAGCAATACGGCCGGAGCCGTTTCCTTGCCGTCTGCACCGATGACCGCCGGACGCAGCAGCATGGACAGGCTCTTGAAGTCGGAACTGCCGATGACATAGGACACCGCCGGCATGATCAGGTCATTGACCAGCGAGGTCACGATTTTGCCGAAGGCCCCGCCGATCACCACGCCGACCGCAAGATCGATGACATTGCCGCGCAGCGCGAATTCCTTGAATTCCGAAAGTATGCTCATGATGCGTTTCTCCAGTGGTAGATCAGATGATGGTGCCGTGCAATTCCGCCACGCCCTGCAATTCGGCATGGAAACGGTCGCCATGGTTCAGCGCGGCCACGCCGGACGGCGTGCCCATGAAGATGAGGTCGCCGGGCTGCAGCAGGTAAAGTCCGGAAAGCGACAGCAGTATGTCGGTGACCGAAAAGATCATCTCTCCCAGATGGGCTTTCTGCCGCAGCGTGCCGTTGACGTGCAGGCTCAGCGCCGTATCCGCATCGATGACGGCCTGTGCCGCGGGAATGATGTCGCTGACCGGAGCCGAGGCGTCGAAGCCTTTGGACGTGTCCCAGGGCAGGCGTTTTTCCTTGGCGGCGGCCTGCAGATCGCGGCGGGTCAGATCCAGCCCGACGGCATAGCCGTACACGGCCTGCATGGCATTTCCGGGGGTCCAGTGCTCGGGAACCGCGGGGCCGAGTGCTACGACGAGTTCAACCTCATGATGCAGGTCATCGGTTGCGACGGGGTAGGGGATAAGCGGATTCTGAATGACGGCATCGGCCGGTTTCATGAAAAAAACGGGCTGGCCTTTCGGCGGCTCCGCGCCCATTTCCCGTGCGTGTTCGGCGAAGTTCCTGCCGACGCAGTAAATGCGGTGTACCGGAAAACGCTGCGTGCTGCCGGCGATGCCGATGCTGGCCTGATCCGGGGGCGGGAATGAATAATCCGTCATGAGGGCGTCCTGAAAAGCCCAGTTTAACGGGATTGGCGGATTATTTACAGTTCAGCGCGACAGGCTGATCGGTGATTTTTCGACCACGGTGTATTCACCATCGAGGACATCGCCGCCCGATTGAGAGGCGGCGGCTTTCTTGCCCAGGCGCTTGAGCAGGAAGCTGGCGATCAGCATGAATACGCCGACGAAGATCGCGAACACGCAGACGCCGAAAAGGAAGAACAGGCCGAGGACCGAGAATACGGCCTTCAACACCGGATTACGGGGTTTGTTGGGGCGGACCAGCAGAAGGCGGTGGAAAATATTGCGCATGGATGTGCTATAAAACCCGAGGAATCGACAGTATGCCGAGGCAGGGATTGGAAAGTGTAAATTGTTCGTTAATAGCGGTGCCGGTGCTTGAAAATGAGACGCCGGTCACAATCAACCCGTTGATCCACGGGGAAACAACACCGCTGATCGTCATCCGTACCGGCGATACCGTCCAGGTTTTCGGGAACTGTTGTCCGCATCAGGGACGCCGTCTGGATTACGCCCCGGACCGATTCCTGACCAAGGCGACGACTCTGGTCTGCGCGGCGCACGGCGCGGTTTTTTCCATGACCGATGGCCTGTGTCTGCAGGGGCCCTGCCGGGGAGAATCGCTGCGGTCCTATCAGTGCGCCTGGCAGGACGGCATCCTGCGGGTGGAATGGCCCGAAGCGGCGCGCTAGAACAGGATGTTGACGCCGATCACCGAAACCGCCAGAAACAGCAGCGTAATCGGCAATCCATTGCGCCACAGGTCGCGCGTCGTGTAGCCGGCCGGGCCGGCGATCATCGAAACCACCGGATTGGAATGGCTGATGAAATTATTGGAAGCGCACAGCGCGGCCAGGAAGGCGTAGGCCATCGGGTTGCCATCGGCCGCCAGTGCGATGTTGATGGCCATCGGGACCATGACCACGGTGGCGCCGACGTTGCCGATGACCAATGCCAGACAGGTGGTGAACACCGCCAGTGCCGTCTGGAACAGCCAGTCGGGCACACCGGATCCCAGGCGTTCGATGGTGTGCTGGGCCAGCCAGTTGGCGGCGCCGGTGGAGTCCATGGCGATACCGAGCGGTATCAGGCAGGCCATGGTGAACACGGTTTTCCAACTGATCGAAGCGTAGGCTTCCTCCATGTCGAGCACGCCGGTGACCACCATGAGTATCGCGCCCGCCATCAGTGCGATCGGCAGCGGCACCAGCGTGCTCAATGCCAGCAGCATGCTGCCGGCGAAGATGCCGAGCGCCACACGGAGTTTGTGCGGCCGCTGTTCCTGTTTCGGGTAATCGGTGATGACCACGAATTCCTTATTGGCGTTGCCCTGGGCCAGGTCATTCCAATTCGAATGGAACACCAGGATGTCGCCGGCACGGATCGGCAGGTTGCGGATGTTCCGGCGCAGGATCTTCTTGTCCCGGTTGATGGCCAGCAGACTGATGCCATAGCGTTTGCGCAGACGGAGTTCGGCCTGGGCCTTGCCGATGAACGGTGAATTGCTGGGAATCACCGCTTCGGAAATCCCGGAATGCGCGGGATTGAATAGATCGCCGAGCACGCGCAGGCGTTGCGAGAACTTCAGGCGCTTGTTGGAGGCGTAGGCACTGACCATCTCCGGCGTGCCCATCACGCCGAGGACGCTGCCGGCGGCCAAGCGCTCATCAGCCGGTGGCGCCATGCGCGATTCGGTGCCGCTGTGCAGTGCGAGGTAGAGCGGTGCGCCGATTTCAGCCTCGGCATCCCCGATGGTCATGCCGGCCAGCGGACTGTCCGGGGTCACTACCAGTTCATGCACATCACCCTCGATGCCGTAGGCCTTGGCGAAGTAATGCTCCGGAGTGTTGGGATTGACGTTGCTGCCGGTTTCCGGGAGAAACCCGAGATGCTTGCGGAAGCGGAAGTACAGCAGACCGAGGCCGAGCAGCACGGCGCCGATCGGCAGCGGCCGGAACATCGGAAGATCCTCCAGCATGGCCACCCCTGAGGGCAGATTCTGGTTCGCCGAACGCAGCAGGTCGTTCAACAGCATCAACGGCGAGTTGCCGATCATGGTCAGCTGCGCGCCGAGGATGATGCACGCGGCGATGGGCAGCAGCAATTGACCCAGACCCAGGCCGGTTCGGCTGGAAAGGCGCGCGGCAACCGGAAGAAACAGCGACGTGACGGCGGGATTCTGCATGAACCCGGACATGCCGCCGGCCGCCGCCGAGGTAATCAATACCAGCCGCTGCTCCTGGCCATTGGCGCGGCGAAGCAGCCAGCCGGCCAGCCGGTTGAGCGCGCCGGTGCGGTCGAGCGCGGCGCTGAGAATCATCGAGGCCATCACGCTGATTACCGCGTTACCGGCGAAGCCCTTGAACAGCTCGGTTTCGGAGACGATGCCGGTGAAGCCGAGGATGACCAATGCCAGCAGGGAAGCGGCATCGGCCCGGATGCGCTCGAACATCAGCATGGCGATGATGAAGCCGGTCAGACCCAGTACGATCAGCATGTCTTGTGTCAGGACCAGACCGCTATGCATGCGTGATTCGACTCCTATCGACGGGTGTACAGCAGATCCCAGACGCCATGGCCAAGTTTTAGGCCGCGGCTCTCGAAATGCGTCTGCCGGCGCCAGTCCGGACGTTCGACGCAATGGCGCGGTCCGTCCTTTGCCAGCAGCTCGGGTTCATTGTCACAGACTTCCCACATGTGCTCAACATATTCCTGCCAGTCGCTGGCCAGATGCAGACGCCCGCCGCGCTTGAGTTTGCGGCACAGCAGGGCAACGAAATCCGGCTGGATCAGACGGCGTTTATGGTGGCGTTTCTTGTGCCAGGGGTCGGGAAAGTAAATGCGCACTTCCGACAGGGATCCGTCCGCAATGCTGTCGCGCAGTACTTCCACGGCGTCGTGACGGTAGATGCGGACATTGCCCAAGCCGGCGACGGCCAGGGCGTTGAGTGCGCGACCCACACCGGGAGAATGCACTTCGATCCCGATGAAGTTGCGCTCCGGTTCATGGGTCGCCCCGTACAGCAGCTGCTCGCCGTTGCCGAATCCGATTTCGACGACCAGATCTGCCGGTCTGCCGAAGACCGTCCCGAAATCCACGGGTCTTCCGGTGTAATCCAAACCAAGCGATGGCCAATGCACGTCAAAGGCGCGTTTCTGCGATTCCGTGGCCCGGCCTTGGCGTAGCACGAAGCTGCGGATGCTGCGGACGGATTTTTCCGGGGAGTGGGATTCGTTATCCGCCATCAGAAGAACAGGCCATCCAGCGGGGATGAGGCGTTGGCATAACGCCGTTTTGGCATGCGACCGGCCAGAAAGGCCTCACGGCCGGCCTGCACGGCTTTGCACATCGCCGAAGCCATAAGAATCGGATCCTTCGCGGCGGCGATGGCGGTATTCATCAGCACGCCGTCACAACCGAGCTCCATGGCGATGGCTGCATCCGATGCGGTGCCGACACCGGCATCGACCAGAACCGGAACCGTGGCGTTTTCGATGATTTCGAGCAGGCTCCATTTGTTCTGGATGCCAAGCCCCGATCCGATCGGGGCCGCCAGCGGCATGATCGCCACGCAGCCGATCTGTTCGAGTTGTTTGGCGATGATCGGATCGTCCGAGGTGTACACCATCACATCGAAGCCGTCGGCCACCAGTTTTT
>NZ_JAPDUI010000034.1 GCF_025980345.1 Arenimonas sp. GDDSR-1
CCGAAAGCCATGTGATTGGCACCGGTGATGACGCCCTGCCATTTGCAACCGGAAGGCATGTTTTTGTAAGGCTCCAGGCGCGAGCGCCAGTCGGCGTTCAATTCCCGGTCTTCGGTGCCGGTCAATGCGTACACCGGTGCGCGGATGCCACGCCAGGCGTTCGCGGGAAAGATGCTGCCGACACCCTGCGGCGACATCGCCACATAGGCATCGAAACCGATGCGGGTGTGCAGGCCGAGCTTATTTTCAGCACCGGCTGCCAGCATGACCGTTGCCGCGCCCATCGAATGACCGATCAGTGCCGAAAATGCGTTCTTGCAGCGTCCGGTGCTCCAGGTCTGTGCGGCCTGGATGTCGGAAAAACGGCCGCGATAAGCGTCCGGGTCGGTAATCAGTGCGCCCAACCCGGCTTTGATGTCGAGCCCCGGTGTTTTCGCACGCAATGCAGCCCTTCCGCTTTCGGCATGGCCGAGCACCAGTGTGCGCCAGCCTTTGCTCTGCAGGAACTCACCGAGATAGGACAGTCCGCTTTCGGAGCCGCCGGCCCCATGGCTGATGATGACCGTGCCGAGACACACGCCGACCGGTGCATAGTGCATGACCGGGGTTTTCCGGCCATCACTGCGTGTCAGCAACAGCCGTTCGGCGGCCGGTGCGGCACAAGGAATCAGGGCAAGGCAAAGCAGACCGATGCGGCGCAGGGATGTCATGGATAAACTCCGGTGGGGTCTTGGATCAACGGACCGCGCCGGATTCGGTTGACCGTTTCGCCCGACTAACCGCGCAGCGCCGCCGTGACCGGAAGCCGGGCCGCGCGTACCGCGGGTGCCAGGCCGCCGAGAAAACCGATGGCCAACGCCCAGCTCAGGCCTTGCGCCACAAGCCCCGGGGTGACTGCGAAGTTGAACGCGACCTGGGTGAAGCCTCCGCCGAGTGTGGATACCGAGTAGTCGTTGAACAGCACATAGGCAATGCCGGCACCGAGCACGCCGCCGAGCAGCGAAAGGAACATCGCTTCCGCCATCACCGAGGCCACCACCGGCGCATTGCCGAAGCCAAGCGCGCGCAGGGTGCCGATTTCGGCGGTGCGCGCCGAGACCGCCGAGTACATGGTGTTCAGCGCGCCGAACAGGGCGCCGAAGGCCATGATGACGGTGACGATGCTGGTCAGGAATCCGATCTGGCGGGTCAGGCCGGAGGACTGGGAGGAGAAATAGTCTTTTTCGGTTTTCACTTCCACATTCAGTTGCGGGTCCGATTCCAGACGGCGTTTCAGATCCTTGAAGGCCTCGCGGTAATTCAGACGGACCACGACCGAAGACACGCCGGAGCGGCCGAAAGCGCTCTGTACGGTATCCAGATCGGCCCACAGTTCGGAATCGTGGGCATCGCCGGACTCGAACACCCCGACCACATCCCAGTACGACCCGCGGAATTTCAGTTTCGCACCGACCTGCAGCCCGTCGAACTGGGTGGCCGCGCCTTTGCCGACGATGATTTCACGCAGGCCCGGTTTGAAGCGGCGGCCCTCGATCAGTTTCAGTTCCGGCCGGACCGTCAGGCCTTTGGCTTCGACGCCGCGCAGCGAGACGTTGGCCCCCGAGCTCTGGCCTTTGCGTGGCACTTCGGTGATGACGATCAATTCGCCGGAGGCCAGCGGCAGGCGGTCGGCATGCCGGGCAATGGCCGGATCCTGTTTGATCAAAGTTGCCGCGCTGCGGTCGAGGAAGCTGGCCAATTCGCCGTTGGAGCCGCCGCGCAGCACGATGGCGCGGTTCGGGTCGCCGGTGGCGGTCAGGGTTTTGTTGAGCCCGGTCGACATCGACAGCATCGCCACCAGCACACCCACCACGCCGGCGATGCCGATGACGATGACCAGCGAAGCACCCAGCCGCTGCGGAATGCTTTTCAGGTTCATCAGCACGATTTCACGGATCTGGGTCAGCGTGCTCATGTCAGCGTCCCGCCAGTGCATCGACGATTTTCAGATGCATCGCGCGCAATGCCGGCGGCAGACCGACCACCAGCGCGAGGAAGACCGTGGTCGCCAGTGCGAACAGCCAGACCCGGCCATCGGTCTTGATCGGGTATTCGGGCGGCAGCAGTCCGGTCACCGCGCTGGCCAGCAGCAGACCAATCAGGGCGCCGATGAAGCAGAGCAGGAAGGACTCGGCCAGCACCAGCCCCAATACGGTGCGGTCGGTGAAACCCAGGCATTTCAGCACGGCCAGTTCCGGAATGCGTTCGCGCACGGCCTGGCTCATGGTGTAGCCGGTCAGGATCAGGATGGTGAAGAACACTGCGCCGGAAATAGCGTTGACGATGAAACCGATGTCGCCCAGCTGCTTGAGGAAGCCGAGTTGGAATTCCTGTTCGCTCTGGGTCTTGGTTTCTTCCGATGAGTTTTCGAACTTGCGGTCGATTTCGGCGGCAATGCGCTCCGAGTCCATGGGGTTTTTCACCCGCACCACGAAAACCCCGGCCAGTCCGCGCGCGCGTTCGCTGCGGCCTTCGTCGAACTGGCCGTAATTCAGATACATCAGATTGGCGCGGTCGGTCCATTCCTGGTCGCGGCCCTCGAAGATGCCGACCAGCCGCCATTGCCAGATCCGGCTGCCGTCGCGCTGGGTCCAGATGAAGGAATTCAGCGGGATGATATCGCCGACCTTCCAGCCGAATTTGTCGGCCAGTACCTTGCCGGCGATGGCGCCGTCTTGGGTCGAGATGAAGGTGCGCCAGGCATCTTCATCCATTTTCCATTCCGGATAGGTATCGCGCAGACGCTGCGGATTGACCGCGAACTGCGGGAAGAAATTCTTCGGATCCTGATAAACACCGCCGAAGAACTGCGAGTGCCCGACATGTTCGACGCCGGGGATGGCTTCGATCTGCGGCAGCAGACGCATCGGCAAAGGCTGGGTGAAGCTGATCTTGGCCTGGGTGATGAGCCGGTTGGCACCGAGGAAGTCCGCGCCGCCGGACAGCACCGAGTTCACCGCCTGCAGCAGACCAATCAGCAGGAAGGCCGCCGACAGCGACAGCAGGGTGAACGCGGTCCGGGTTTTCTTGCGCATCAAGGCGCCCCAGACCAGTGGCAGGTATTTGCGGATCATGTCAGTGGCCCGGCTCGTCGACCAGAGTGCCTTTGTCGAGATGCACGGTGCGCTTGGCGTATTCGGCCGCTTTCGGATCGTGGGTGACCATCACGATGGTCTTGCCGAATTCACGGTTGAGTTGCTGCAGCAGGGTCAGCACTTCATCGGCGGTCTTGCGGTCGAGGTCGCCGGTGGGTTCATCGCAGATCAGGATGCGCGGATCGGACACCAGCGCGCGCGCGATGGCGACCCGTTGCTGCTGGCCACCGGACAGCTCGTTCGGTTTATGGCCGGCCCGGTCGGCGATGCCGACCAGTTTCAGCGCGATGGACGCACGGTGCCGGCGTTCACCGGCATCCATGTCGGTCAGCAGCAACGGCAACTCCACGTTTTTCTGGGCACTCAGCACCGGCATCAGGTTGTAGCTCTGGAAAATGAAGCCGACGGTGTTGGCGCGCCAGGCGGCCAGTTCATTGCCGCCCAGATCATCGATGCGCTGGCCGTCGATGGTCAGCACGCCGCTGGTCGGCGAGTCGATGCCGCCGATCAGGTTGAGCAGGGTGGTTTTTCCGGAGCCGGACGGGCCCATGAGCGCCACGAAATCGCCCTCGGGAATGTCCAGGTCGATGCCGTGCAGCACTTCCAGCACCTGTTTGCCGCGCACATAGGCCTTGGTCAGCTGGCGGATTTCGACCAGTGGAAATAAGCCCTTGGCATCATCGCGTCCGCTCATTTGGCGGCATCCGCCTTGCGGGCGACCTTGGCGCCGTCTTTCAGGTCCTTGTCGGGCGCGGCAATCAGCGAGTCGCCTTTGGCCACGCCTTTGCTGATCCGGCTTTCGCTGTCATTGCTTTCGGCCACGGTGACGGCGGTACGCACCGCCTTGCCGTCGACGATGGTGAATACGTAGGACGCGTTGCCGTCCTTGAGTACGGCGCCGTTCGGTACCCAGTAACCGGTCAGGGGTTTGTCATCGGTTTTGGCTTCGAGGAAGCTGACCCGCACGCCCATGTCGGGCACGATGCGCGGGTCCTTGCTGTTCAGCGCCACACGCACTTTCACGGTGGCCTTGGAACGGTCGGCAGTCGGCACGATGGCGATCACCGCGCCGGGAATCTTCCAGTCCGGATAGGCGTTCAACACCGCCTGCACCGGCATGTCCGGCGTGACCCGGCCGATATAGGCCTCGTTGACATCGACCTGCACTTCCAGCGAATCCATGTCGACCAGCGTGCCGATGCCGGTACGGATCGAACCGCCGCCGCCGGAAATCGGCGAGATCATTTCGCCCGGCTGCGCCGCCTTGGCCACGATGACGCCATCGAACGGCGCGCGGATCACGGTGTTGTCGATGTTGAGTGCCGACACGCCCAGCTGATCGCGGGATACGCTGACCGATTTCTGCAGACTGTACAGTCGCGCCGCGCGCGAGTCGCGCTCGGCCTTGGCGGCATCCAGCGCCTGCCGGGAAACCAGCTGTTTGGCGCCGAGCTCGCGGTTGCGGGCGTAGTTGCTTTCGGCCAAGGCCAGCTGCGCGCGCGCTTCGGCCAGCTGCGATTCGCTGGCAGCCAGTTGCGATTGCGAAAGCCGGTACTGGGCGTCGGCGTCCTGCACATCGAGGCGGGCGAGTATTTCGCCGGCTTTCACGCGCTGGCCTTCTTCGATGTAGACCTCTTTGACCTTGCCGGTGATTTTCGAAGAGACGGTCGCGATGCGGCGTGCGGTCACGTAACCGGAGGCATCCAGCACCGAGGCCGGACCGCTTTCCGCGGCCGAGCGCGGGTTGACCGTTTCCACTTCCAACGCCTTGCCGCCGCGCAGCAGGAAGAATGCCGAGACCAGTATCACCACGGCAGCGACAACCCAGGGCCAGCGCCGTTTCTTCTTCATCGCGGTGCTGCCACTGCGGTTTATTTTCAGTTGGTTGAGCAATTCATCAGGGCGGTTCATGCAAAAGTCCTTGGCGGTGTGGCCGTTATTCTGTCATTGACTCAGGAAGCGGTGGAGTGCCGGTGGTCATATTTTTCCTGCAGGAAACGGAATGCCGCGCGCAGGCCCTGGGCCTCGCCGCCGGCCGGTTTGCCGGGCCGTTCGGAATCGTTCCAGCTGTAGACGTCCACGTGTGTCCAGGCCGTGCCGGCCGGTACGAAGCGCTGCAGGAACAGCGCAGCGGTCATGCAGCCGGCCATTTTGCTGGGTCCGGCATTGGCCAGATCGGCCACATTGGATTTCAGATACGTCAGATAGGGTTGCCACAGCGGCAGCTGCCAAAGCGGGTCGTGCTCGGTTTCGCCTGCCGCCAGATAATCACGGGCCGCCTGCGCATTGTTGCTGAACAGTACCGGTAGATCCGGGCCGAGCGCGATGCGAGCGGCCCCGGTCAAGGTCGCGAAATCCATGATCAGGTCCGGTTTCAATTCACCGGCCAGGGTCAGGGCATCGGCCAGCACCAGACGGCCTTCGGCATCGGTGTTGTCGATTTCCACGCTCAGGCCCTGACGGGTGACGATGACATCGCCCGGGCGGAAGGCATTGCCGGCGATGGCATTTTCGACCGCGGCAATCAGCAACGTGAGCCGAACGGGAACCTGATTCTGCATCAGTAGACGGGCCAAGGCCAACGCATGTGCCGCGCCGCCCATGTCCTTTTTCATGTTGCGCATGCCGTCGGCCGGCTTGATGTCGAGACCGCCGGTATCGAAGCAGACGCCCTTGCCGCACAGCACGACATGCGGATGCGCGTCATCGCCCCAGTCCAGACGGATCAGGCGCGGTGCGCGGTGCGAAGCCCGTCCGACCGCATGGATGGTCGGGAAATTCTGCTGCAACAGGGCATCGCCCTGGATGCAGGACACCGCCGCGCCGAAGCGCTGCCCGATGTCCCGTGTCGCCTGCTCCAGCTCATCGGGCCCCATGTGTTCGGTCGGCGTGTTGATCCAGTCACGTACATCTAGGCTGGCGGCAAGAACGCTTTCGGCCTGCGCACTCTGGTTTTCGGCATGCAGCAGCGCCGGTTCGGTTTTGGCCAGATAGCGTTCGAATCGGTAAGCCCCGAGCCCCCAGCCGAGCAGAAGGTTGTCGGCGCTGAGCGCTGCAGTGGAATCAGCACAGCGGTGATAATGGCCTTTTGGCAGCAGTTTCGGCAGATGCGCGATCGCATAGGGTGTGTCGCCGGCGATGACCGCCAGGACCCGATCGTAGCGCCCCTGCGCGTCCGGCAACAAGGCGAATTGTCCGGCCCGTCCTTGAAACGCCTGGCCGGCCAGCCAATGACGCGTGGATTCGGGTTGCGCCGTCAGCCAATCCGCATAGGTCTCCATGTGTACAAAGACGATGGCGCGTGATTGCGGATGGCGCTCGGCCGAAAAGCCCGGTGCGGAAAACGGAGAACTCATGCAAAAACCTCTTCCAGCCGTTCGGCCAGTTGCTGCAGATCGGTGATGGTCAGATGTGCCGGCGGGATTTCCGTCGGCCAGATCGCACCGGTGCGGTTGATCCAGACCGATTGAAAGCCGGCATCGTGCGCGCCTTGTACATCCAGCCAGGGGTCATCGCCGACATGCAGGATGTGCTGCGGGGCGACGCCGAGCGCGCGGCTGGTGGCCGCGAAGATGGGCGGGTGCGGTTTGGCGGAGCCGACATCGCGCGCGGAAATGCAGCCGCTGAAATAATGGCCGATGCCGGTACGGCCGAGATCGGCATTGCCGTTGGTCAAGCCAATCAGCGGAAAGCGCGCGGCCAGACGGTCCAGCGCCGGCAGACAGTCGCTGTACAGGGTGACGTCATTGCGTGCGCGGAAAAAGGCATCGAACGCCGGCTCGATCATATCATCGTTCTCGCCGCTGAGATGGAAGGCATGCTGCAGCGACAGTTTGCGCTGGGCGGTGAAATCGTGCGCCAGTTCCGGATGTGCCTGCGCGATCTGCTCGCGCAGATGACGCATGGCCGGTACCGGAAACTGTTCGGCGGTGGCCGGGGCGTTGGCCAGCAGGAAATCATGCAGCGCCGCTTCGGCGCGCTCGATGATCGGCCAGATCGGCCAGAGGGTGTCGTCCAGATCGAGACTGATCGCTTTTACGGTATGCATCCCGATAGCATACCGCGCATCGGCGTGCAGACTGCGTGTTTTTAACGCATTTGCAGGTAACCGGACTGCCGCCCGCGCGCCAGACCCAACTCCAGACGCGGCGGATTCTGGGCCAGCTGTGCGCGCAAGGCCGCCAGATCGCTGACCGACTGCCGGTTGACCACCAGGATGCGGTCGCCGGCTTCCAGACCGTTGCGTTCCGCACGGCTGCCGGCCGCGACTTTGCTGATGATCACACCGCGGATGCCGGTCTGCCGGTAGCGTTCCGGGGTATCGATCAGCACCGCACCGGCCAGACGCGCATCCAGCTGGCCCGCATCCAGTTCTTTCGGCGACGCCTTGAGTTGCGCGCTGACGCTCAAACGCTGGCTGTCGCGCACCAGTTCCATGCGCACCGGTGCACCCAGCGGCAGCAGTCCTTCCAGATTGCTCAGCGCTTCGGCGCTGTCGATGCGCTGGTCATTGGCTTTGACGATGACGTCACCCGGGCGGATGCCGGCGGCTTCGGCCGGACTGCCGCGGTAGACGCGGGTCACCAGGGCGCCGCGGGTGATCGGTTCGGCCTGGGTCTGGGCGGTTTCGGCATCCAGCCCCAGGGTGCCCCGCCGCACTTCGCCGTAGGCCATCAGCTGGCGCATGATTTCCTTGGCGAGATTGGAAGGAATGGCGAAGCCCAGACCGATGTTGCCGGCCGCGCTGCCGCGCGGATTGAAACTGGCGACATTGATGCCGACCAGTTCACCGTTGAGATTGACCAATGCGCCCCCGGAATTGCCGGGGTTGATCGAGGCATCGGTCTGGATGAAATTCTGATAGCCCAGTCCCTGCAGGCCGCTGCGGCCGACGGCGGAGACGATGCCGGAGGTGACGGTCTGGCCCAGGCCGAACGGGTTGCCGACGGCGACCACGTAGTCGCCGACCCGCAGTTTGCTGGAATCGGCGACCGGCAAAGCCACCAGATCCTTGGCCGCGATGCGGATCACCGCGATGTCGGTATCGGGGTCGGAGCCGACCGGTTGGGCTTCGAAGGTGCGGCCGTCGGACAGGCTGACCGAGACTTCATCGGCACCTTCAACCACGTGGTTGTTGGTCAGGATCAGTCCGCGTGCGGCATCCACGATGACGCCCGAGCCGAGCGACTGGGCGATGCGCTCCTGCGGGTAGCGGCCGCCGCCGAAAAAATCGGCAATCGGATTGTTCACCCGGACCCGCTGCTTGGTGTAGATATTGACCACCGACGGCGTGACTTTGGCCAGCATCGGCGCAAGCGTGGGCAGGGGTTGCGTGTTGGCCGGTACCGCGGCTTGGGCATCCGGAATCATCCACAGGCGCTCGGATTTTCCGCTTTCATCGCTATCTGACTGATTTGAAAAATAAAAGCCGGCGGCCAGTGCGCCCGTCGCGGTGCACAAAGTCGCCAAAGCCAAGGTACGCAAGGTGAGAGCCATGGGGGTTCCTGCCGGGGGTCTGGGGAGCAGTATAACGAAGGTGAAAAAAAATGGTGATTCACGACCTGGTTTCACGCCAGTAGAACGAGTCTATCTCACTGTAAGTTAAAGAAATATGAACATGATGACAGGTTAAAATTTCGTATTGACAGGCCGTTTCAAGACGGTTAATGTAGGGCTCTGAAACACAAGATGTTGTGTTTTTATAACGAGAAACCCCAACATGTAGTGAGGGGTGCTAAGCGATGGCTGCAAAGCTTGAATTATCATGGAGATAAGTTGGATATGAGTACACCCCGATTGGAAGCCGTTCCCGCCAGCGTTCAAACCCCGCACAACGATGCGCTCCCGCTGCAGCCGGCCTCGCTGGATATCTGGGATAAAAAATACCGACTGAAAGCCAAAAACGGCGTGCCGGTCGATCAGACCATCGACGATACCTACCGTCGCGTGGCCAAGGCGCTGTCGGAAGCCGAACCGGATGCCGAACGCCAGGCCTATTGGAACGAACGCTTCCTGTGGGCGCTGCGCCGCGGTGCCATTCCGGCAGGCCGCATCACCTCCAATGCCGGTGCCCTGGAACACAAACCGGCGACCTCCACCATCAACTGCACGGTCTCGGGCTCGATTCCAGATTCCATGGACGGCATCCTCGACAAGGTGCATGAGGCCGGCCTGACCCTCAAAGCCGGCTGCGGCATCGGCTATGAATTCTCCACCCTGCGTCCGCGCGGTGCGTATGTTTCCGGCGCCGGTGCGCATACTTCGGGCCCGCTGTCGTTCATGGATATCTACGACAAGATGTGCTTCACGGTGTCGTCCGCCGGCGGCCGCCGCGGCGCCCAGATGGGCACCTTCGACGTGTCGCATCCGGACGTCAAGGAATTCATCGGTGCCAAACGCGAAGACGGCCGCCTGCGCCAGTTCAATCTGTCGCTGCTGATCACCGACGGCTTCATGGAGGCCGTCAACAAGGACGCCGACTGGCCGCTGATTTTCCCGATCAGCGTCAAAGAGCAGGGCGATCTCGATGTCAACGACGCGTCGCAGGTGGTCTGGCGTGACTGGCCGGTCAACACCGGCTACGTGACCCGCGACGACGGCCTGGTGGCCTGCAAGATCTACGGCCACATCCGCGCGCAGCTGCTGTGGAACCGCATCATGGCGTCCACCTACGATTTCGCCGAACCCGGATTCATCCTGATCGACCGCGTCAATGAAATGAACAACAACTGGTGGTGTGAAAACATCCGTGCCACCAATCCCTGCGGCGAGCAGCCCTTGCCGCCTTACGGCGCCTGCCTGCTGGGCTCGGTCAATCTGACCCTGTTCGTGCGCGATGCGTTCACCGACAAGGCCGCGTTCGATTGGGAAGAGTACAAGGAAGTCGTGCGCGTGTTCACCCGCATGCTCGACAACGTGGTGGAAGTGAACGGTCTGCCGCTGGAACAGCAGCGCCGCGAAATCATGCGCAAGCGCCGCCACGGCATGGGCTTTCTGGGCCTAGGCAGCACGCTGACCATGCTCAAGATGAAATACGGTTCCGCCGAAAGCCTGGAATTCACCGAAGCCATTTCGCGCGAGATGGCACTGGCCGGCTGGGAAGTCGGTCTGGCCTTGGCTGAGGAAAAGGGCCCGGCGCCGATCATGGACGAAGAGTTCACGGTCACTGCCGAAATGCTGCGCAAGCGTCCGGAAATGGCGGCCGACGGCTTCAAGCTCGGCCAGAAAATCAAAGGCCGCGTACTGCACGCCAAATACTCGCGCTACATGCAGCGCGTGGCTTCGGTGGCGCCCGATCTGGTCGCCAAGATGGCCGAAAAAGGCACCCGTTTCACCCACCACAGTTCGATCGCGCCGACCGGCACCATTTCGCTGTCGCTGGCCAACAACGCCTCGAACGGCATCGAGCCCTCGTTCGCGCACCACTACAGCCGCAACGTGATCCGCGAAGGCAAGAAGTCCAAGGAAAAAGTGGAAGTGTACAGCTATGAACTGCTGTCCTACCGCGAGCTGATCAATCCGAAAGCGATGCCGTACAGCGATGATCCGGAAGCCGCGCTGCCGGACTACTTCGTGGCCGCCGATGACATCTCGCCGAAGGAACACGTCGACATCCAGGCCGCTTCGCAGAAGTGGATCGACTCCTCGATCTCGAAGACCGCCAACGTGCCGACCAACTATCCGTTCGAGGATTTCAAGGACATCTATTCCTACGCCCACCAGCAGGGCCTGAAAGGCTGCACCACCTTCCGTTTCAATCCGGCCGCCTTCCAGGGCGTGCTGGTCAAGGAATCGGATCTGGAAAACACCACCTACCGGTTTGAACTGGAAGACGGTTCCGTGGTAGAAGTAAAGGGCAATGAACAGATCGAATACGACGGTGAAATGCATACCGCCGCCAACCTGTTCGATGCGCTGAAAGAAGGTTACTACGGCAAGTTCTAAACCATTCCAACGAAACAGGGTGACGTCATGAGTGCGAAGAAATCCAGCGGTATGCAGGGCGCGGTGAAAAAAGTGCAGTCCGAAGCCAAGAAGGCCGGTGCCGCGCTGAGCAAGAAGGCCGCGCCGCTGATCAAGAAAGTGAAGCAGGAAGTGGCACGTGCCGAGCGCTCCGATACCGCCAAGGCGGTCAAGAAAGCGATCAGCCAGGCCGAGCGCTCCGATGCCGCCAAAGCGGTGAAGAAAGCCATCAGCCAGGCCGAGCGTTCGGAAGCCGCGAAAGCGGTGAAAAAAGCCATCAGCCAGGTCAAGGCCAAGCTCGCCAAGCAGATGCCGGCCAAGAAAGCCGCGGTGAAAAAAGCACCGGTCAAAAAAGCCGCCGCCAAAAAAGCACCGGCCAAGAAAGCGGCCGTGAAGAAAGCCCCGGCCAAGAAAGCCGTTGCCAAAAAAGCGGTGGCTAAAAAAGCACCGGCCAAAAAAGCCGTCAGAAAATAAGCAGCAACGACTGCGTTCCGCCCATCGCGGGCGGAACGCGGTCCGTCCCATGTCCGCGTTCCATCGAATACCCCAGGAGTCCTTGCAGTAATGGCCATCAAAATTACAAAAAAAATCAAGTCGTACAGCGTCAACAAGCCGGAAGACAAGGCCGCTGAAAGCGCGCCTGTCACCGTGGCGGCCGGTCCGGCTACCGCCGAAATCATCCACATGCATGAAAAGGTCGAGCGCCCGGAAGCCCTGGTCGGCGCCACCTACAAGATCAAATCGCCGCTGGTGGAACACGCCATGTACGTGACCATCAACGACATCGTGCTTAATCCCGGCACCGACCATGAACTGCGCCGTCCGTTCGAGGTGTTCATCAACTCCAAGAACATGGATCACTTCCAGTGGGTGGTCGCCATCACCCGCATCATGAGCGCCGTGTTCCGCAAGGGCGGCGACGTGACCTTCCTGGTCGAGGAAATGAAGGCGGTGTTCGATCCGCGCGGCGGCTACTTCAAGGCCGGTGGCGTGTACATGCCCTCGATCGTGGCCGAAATCGGCTCGGTGGTGGAAGAGCACCTGAAATTCATCGGCATGATCGTCGACCCGGAGCTGAGCGACGCCCAGCGCGCGATGATCGCCGAGAAACGCGCGGCCTATGAAAGCCGCACGAAAAAGAAATCTTCTGAGGGCGACCTCGCCGTGGATGCCGGGCGCGACAGCGCCGACGAGGCGGCATCGCAGTCCGGCGAGGGAGCCTCTTTCCCCCCGACCGCCACCATGTGCCACAAGTGCAGCACCAAGGCACTGGTACTGATGGATGGCTGCCAGACCTGCCTGAACTGCGGTTACAGCAAGTGCGGTTGATTGGATAATTAAGTCAATAAAAAAACCGCCTTCGGGCGGTTTTTTATTGCTAAAGACTTATCATCCTGCAATCATTCAGCTAATTGTGTCAGCAGAAAACGTATACCATCTGCCTTTAGCAATTCGCTTCTGAACAAATATTCGATAGTCCTCTGGTGTGGGTGGTTTCCTGCGTTTATGTCGTCGTGCATTGCAAAGCCTGCAAGCAGCAGCAATGTTGCCTTCCACATCTCGCCCACCATCTTGCTGGGCAACTAAGTGTTCCGCAGTGCAGCGGAGCGGCTTAGCGGTGCTTGGCCGCAAACCGTATCGTTCAAGTTCTTTTGGAGATTCGTTCCACATGGGTTGGTTGCAGTAGAAGCAACGACCATTTTGAGCAATAAAAGCGTGTGTACGTAATTTTTGGAGTTTTGTCATACAAATACCTATGGATGGTTGCTGGGGAAGTTCTGTTGCCTTTATAAAAGGACAAACAGAAACCTGGCGCCATAGGCTATGCAGGCAAAACACCGCGGCTAAAAGCCGAATCGGTAACAAATACTCTAGCGCTGGAATTAAGCAAAAGCAAGTGACTATCGATTTATGCCAAACTCAAGCGCATTGTGATTAATAAAAAAACCGCCTTCGGGCGGTTTTTTTATCGGTGACGGAATGGGTTCAGGCCGTTGCCAGCGCGCGCCGTCCATTCGGGAAGGCGTAACGCAGGATCCGCCACAGCGCGCTGCCGTACTGTTTCCAGAAACCGCCGGTGTTGTAGTGGATGCCGTATTTGGCGCAGATTTCACGGACCTTGGGCGCGATCTCGGCATAGCGCCGTGCCGGCATGTCCGGGAACAGGTGGTGTTCGATCTGGTGGCTGAGGTTGCCGGTCATCAGGTGGAACCAGCGGCCGCCTTCCAGATTGCTGGAGCCCTGGATCTGGCGCAGATACCAACGGCCGCGACATTCGTCTTTGGTTTCTTTCAGGGTGAAGGTCTGCGCATTGGCGGTGAAGTGGCCGCAGAAGATGACGGCGTTGGTCCACACGTTGCGGATGCCGTTGGCGATCAGGTTGCCGAGCAGCACGCGCGGCCACTGCCAGAACGCCAGCAGCGGAAACAGCAGGTAATCCTTGACCAGCTGCGAGCCGGCTTTCTTCATGAACGGCTTGGCGATGGTTTTCAAACGCGCGGTGCTCATGCGGCCCTGCAGCCAGCGTCCGAGTTTCAGGTCCTGGATGGCGATGCCCCACTGGAAATTGCTGGCCAGCACCAGATAGCTGAACGGCTGGATCAGATAGGACGGGCGCCAGCGCTGCGTCGCGGTGAGCCGGAACATGCCGTAGCCGTAATCCTGGTCCTTGCCGAGGATGTTGGTGTAGTTGTGGTGCTCGATGTTGTGCGATTTGCGCCAGTTCTCCGGCGCACACACCATGTCCCAGCTGTAGTGCTTGGAGTGGAAGGCCGGATCGTTCATCCAGTCGTACTGGCCGTGCAGGATGTTGTGGCCGAGTTCCATGTTCTCCACGATTTTGGCGTGTGCCAGCGCCAGGATGCCGGACACCCAGCTGACCGGCCCCATGCCGAACATCAGCAGGCTGCGGCCGGCGATGGCGCTGCCCTGCGCCAGTGCCCGCACACGGCGGATGTAGGCGGCGTCGATCTCGCCGAGATCAGCCATCACTTTCGCGCGCAGCTGGTCGAGTTCCTGCTGGAAGGCGGCAAGGCGGTCGCCGTCGAGGAAGGTTTTCACGGTCATGGTTCAGAGCTCCAGATGCAGATCGCTGACCGGGGTCGAGACGCAGAGCTGGATCCACTCGTCGCCGCTGCCGGACAGGGTGTCGGTCAATTGGTTATGTACGGTGCCGCCGAGTTTCCGGCAGGTGCAAGTTTTGCAGATGCCGCGGCGGCAGCCGTGTACCGGGTTCAGTCCGCCGGCTTCAGCGGCTTCCAAAAGGGTCTGGCCGTTGCGGGCATCGAAGGCGGCACGGCCATCGGCGGAGTACACCTGATAGTGCGCGGCATCGGGCCGTATTTCGGTGCGGCGGGCCTGGAAGTGTTCCTGCTTGAGCTGCCGGCTCAGGCCGTGCCCGCGGTAGAACGCGGCAATCCAATCCATAAAATCTTCGGGGCCGCACAGCAGGGTATCGCGCAGGGCGAAGTCAGGTGCCAGCGCCTGCAGGCGTTCGGCATCCAAGCGGCCGTCGGCCGCGGTGAACACCGGCCGGATTTTCAGCTGCGGCCATTGGTGAACAAGTGTTCGCAGATCCTCGCGCAGAATCCAGTCGGCTTCATCGCGGCAGCTGTGGATCATCAGTACATCCGGTCGGGATTCGGATTTGGCCCAGTCCTGCAGCATGGCGATCATCGGCGTGATGCCCGATCCTGCCGACAGCAGCAGCACGCCGCGTTCGGGCCGGGCGTGGGTAAAGGCACCGCCGGCTTGGCTGAGACGCACCACCGCGCCGCGTTTGAGCTTGGCGATTGCCTGCGATAGCACACCGTCGGCTTTGAGTTTGATGGTCAGACGCAGCACGCCACTGGCATCCGGGGCCTGCGACAGGCTGAAGCTGCGCGATTGCAGCACACCGTTGCACGGCAGGGTCAGTGCCAGGTGCTGGCCCGGCGTGAAACCCTTGAACAAACGGTTCGGTTTCAGATACAGGCTGACCACATCCCGGCATTCCTGCACCGTGCGCAGCACGCGGGCGCGCACCTCGGTCAGCGACCAGGTGGCGTTGACGCCCTGCAGCAGACTGTTCCATGCCGTGGTGTCGTTCAGCGGCTTCAGCCAGGGGCTGCGCCAGAACAGGGAAGGGGCCATTGGCAACATCGCATCTACCGGTTAATATCAGTAAACACATGTTCACTCAAATGATGGGCCGTGTCAATTGCACATTGCCAGTACCGGCCCAGTGTTTATACTGGGTTCACTCCTTCGGAAGCCCCGATTTGTCCAGTTCGCCGTCCCTCCCGCTCGCCACCGGCACCCGCCGCGACGCCCGCAAACTGCAGACCCGTCAGCAACTGATGCAGGCGGCACTGGATCTGGTCGGCCAGGGCCGCGGTTTTACTTCGCTGAGCCTGCGCGAAGTCACGCGCGAAATCGGCGTAGTGCCGGCCTCGTTCTATCGGCACTTCAAGGACATGGACGAACTCGGCCTGGCGCTGGTGGAAGAGGGCGGGGTGACCCTGCGCCGCTTGCTGCGCGAGGCCCGCCGCAGCGGATTTCCGCCGAAAGACATGCTGCACAATTCGGTGCTGGTCTACAAACGCTATCTGGAACAGAACCGTCTGGTGTTCGGTTTCATCGTCGGCGAACGCAGCGGCGGTTCACCGGTCATCCGCAAGGCGATCCGCCGCGAAGAGGAGCGCTTCGTGCACGAGATGGCGCACGACATGCGCGAGCTCGGCACGGTGCCCGGCCTGTCCGGACAGACCATCGAACTGATCTGCAGTCTGGTGGTCAGCACCATGCTCAATGCCGCCACCGACATCCTCGATCTGCCGGCCGGACACCGCCAGAGCGAACAGGAACTGGTCGACCATTTCGTGCTGCAGCTGCGCCTGATTTTCCTCGGCGCCCGTCTGTGGCGCGAACCCAAATGAGACACGGAGAAACAACATGCTGAAACTGGTAGGCTTCGATGCCGATGACACGCTCTGGCACAGCGAGGGCTTCTACCGCGAGGTGCATGCCCAGTTCGAGACCATTCTCGGCCAGTACATCGACATCGGCAATGCCAATGTGCATGACCATCTGCTCGAGGTCGAACGCGCCAACATCAAGCTGTTCGGCTACGGCGCCAAGGGCATGACCCTGTCGATGCTCGAGACGGCGGTGGCGATGACCGCCGAGCGCATCAGTGCGCATCATCTGCACGAAATCATCCAGCTCGGCAAAGAGGTATTGAACCATCCGGTCGAGCTGCTGGCCGGCATCGCCGAAGCGGTCGCCGAGGTTGCCCGTGAATACCCGGTGGTCTTGATTACCAAGGGCGATCTGTTCCATCAGGAAAGCAAGGTCGCCCGCTCCGGACTGTCGTCGCTGTTCGGCCGGATCGAAATCGTCTCGGAAAAAGACCCGGTGACATACCAACGCGTGCTGTCCGAATTCGGCCTGCAGCCGCAGCAGTTCCTGATGGTCGGAAACTCCCTGCATTCGGATATCGCGCCGGTGCTGCAGATCGGCGGATTCGCCGTGCATGTGCCGTACCCGCTGACCTGGGCTCTGGACCATCACGAGGGCTTCATCGCCGATGACGAACGGATGCGTACGGCGGAATCGTCCGCACAGATTCCCGACGCCGTGCATGAGCTGGCCCTGAAAGCGGCACGCGTCCATTAAAGCGGCGGTCATGCGTTACCGTGCCCCCGAACGCGGTGAAATCGAGGCGCAGGTCCATGCGCATCCGGTATTTGCCATGCTCTCCGTCGCTCAGCAACGGCTCTGCCAATCGGACGTCTGGCCGGACATGGCGGCATTGAACGCGCTCTGGAACCCGCCGGTCAGTGCCGCCGGCCGGCCGTACCGCTTCGTCGAACAGGCGGCGCTGCAGGACGACCGGCACTACGAACAGCGCATCGCCGAAGCCGGAATCATCGCGACCCGCGCCCACAACTGGCATGATCTGTTCAACGCCTTCATGTGGATGCGCTTTCCCGCCATCAAACAGGCGCTGAATGCCCGTCAGGTGGCCGATATCGCGCGGGTCGGGCCCAAGCAGCGTACGCGCGGACAGTGCGCGCTGACCCAGTTCGACGAGGCCGGTGCCGTGCTGCGTCTGCACGATGCCGCGCTGCAGGCGGCCTGGGATGCGCACGACTGGCCGTATCTGTTCCGGAATTGGGCCGATGCCGAGCGCCGCGGCGCGGTCCAGCTCTGGCTGTTCGGCCACTCCCTGTTCGAACATGCATTGACGCCGGCAATCGCGCTGGTGGCCAAGGCGTTGGTGATTGATGCCGATAGGCCGCTGGATGACCATGACATGGCGCTGCGGATTGCGGCTGGCATTGCCGGCGGCGAGTTGCTCAATGATCCGCAGGAGCTGCGCCCGATTCCGCTGACCGGAATCCCGGGCTGGCATCCGGAGCATGAGAACGGCGATTTCTTCACCCGCGTGCCCTGTTTCCGTCCGAAACGTCCCGGCAGGTTCTACCCGGAACCCTTGCGCAGGCAGTAATCGCTTGCCGTTCGCGGTGAGCGCCCCGTAAAATGCGGTATGCGGCCGTTCCTTCCCCTTTTGCTCGTATTCGGCTACTGCACTTCGGTGCCGGCGGCGGAATTGCTGCCGGTCAAGATCAACGGATTGGAAAAAGACAAGACACTCGAGCAGGTCGTCCGCCGTGCGGTCGCGTTGCCCGAAGCCCAGGGCAAAGGCGAAACGGTTTCGGAAGGCCGGCTCGGCTATTACGTCAGCAACATCAACCGTCTGGTCGAAGACAGTCTGGAGCCGCTGGGCTATTACCACCCGCAGGTCAGCAGCCGGCTCGAGCGCGAGGGTAACAGCGCGCAGATCATCGTTGATGTCGCACCCGGCGAACCGGTGAAAGTCCGCGATGTCACCCTGCATGTCGATGGCGACGGCAGCAAGGACCGTTTCATCGGCTTCTGGCTGGAAGGGTTCGAGCCGGTGCAGGGCCAGGTCTTCAATCACGGCCTGTACGAAGAGAACAAAGCGGAAATCAGCCAGGCCCTGCTGGATCGGGGCTATTTCGACATGCGCAACAGCGTGCATGAGGTGCGCGTGACCCGGGCGACGCAGAGCGCCGACATCGATCTGGGTTGGGACAGCGGCATCCGCTACCGTTATGGCGCGGTCCGTTTCGAAGGCCACAAATTCGAACCGGGCCTGCTCGAGCAGCTGGTCAATTTCGAGACGGGAAAATACTATTCCCAGCCGCAGATCAACCGGCTGCAGGAATCCCTGGCCAAACTCAATTATTTCAGTTCGATTGAAATCGTGCCCGACCTCGAGAACAAGCAGGACGGCACCGTGCCGGTGCTGGTCAGTCTGACCCAGGGCAAACGCAGCAGCCAGTACGCCAGCTTCCGCTACGGCACCAAAACCGGTTTCGGCGTCGAGTATGGCGTGGAACGGCGCTGGATCAACCGTCGGGGCCACAAGCTTGATTTCAATGCCGGCTGGGCGCAGAACGAACAGAGTTTCACCGCGCTGTACCGCATTCCGGCCTTCCAGTGGCTGGACGGCTGGTACGGCATCGGTCTGGTCGCCCGCAACGAGCAATACACCAGCACCAGCAGCCGCTATGTCGAGGGCACGTTCAGCCGCAGCGGCGAATTGCGCAATTGGGATCTGCTGGCCAGCCTCAATGTGCGCCGCGAACGATTCGATGAAGCCATTCCCGACATCGACCAGTCGCTCGGCGATGTCCTGTACACCGCTGTGGCCTACCCCGAGTTCAATGCGGTCTGGCGCCGG
>NZ_JAPDUI010000035.1 GCF_025980345.1 Arenimonas sp. GDDSR-1
TGGCGGCGAAGATCAAGAACACCTATTTCGAGGCCGAACTTTTCCGGCAACGGGCATTCGTCGCCATGCTGTCGGTGGCGGTGGTCATGGCGGCGCTGCTGTTCATGCTGCTGCCGTTTCCGGACTGGCTGTCGGCACTCCGCCCTTTCCTGATCATGTTGGTCGTGGCCTTTTGGGTTCTGGAAACGCCCCAGAAAATGGGGCTTGGCCGGATTTTCCTGCTCGGACTCGTGCTCGATCTCGCCGGCTTTTCACTGCTCGGTGAACATGCCTTCCGTCTGGTGCTGATGGCCGGTGTTCTGCACCTGATGCGCAGCCGGTTCCGTTTCTACCCAGCTTGGCAGCAATCCGGCTTTCTGATGCTGATGCTGTACGCCGATCTGGCCGTGCTCTGGTTGATGCGCCTGTCGCAGGGTCTGCCGATGACCCAGGCCGAAATCT
Organism: Arenimonas sp. GDDSR-1; assembly: GCF_025980345.1. Lineage (GTDB taxonomy): Bacteria > Pseudomonadota > Gammaproteobacteria > Xanthomonadales > Xanthomonadaceae > Arenimonas. The sequence goes on from NZ_JAPDUI010000035.1 coordinate 442, forward strand.
GGGGATCGCCTATTCTGGCATTCCTGATCTGGCCCTGGCTGTACATGCTGATGGACAACCTGCGTCTTCAGAACCGCGGCCGCTGAGCATGGCGGCGAAGATCAAGAACACCTATTTCGAGGCCGAACTTTTCCGGCAACGGGCATTCGTCGCCATGCTGTCGGTGGCGGTGGTCATGGCGGCGCTGCTGTTCGGTTATTTCAACCTGCAGGTCCTTCGCTTCGACGAATACCGCGAGCAGGCCGACAGCAACCGCGTCCGTCTCAAACCGACCATGCCTGCGCGCGGACTCATTTACGACCGCAAAGGCCGCCTGCTGACCGACAACATTTCCGCCTACCGGCTCGAGTTGACGCCGGAACAGGTGGATGACATCGACGCCACGCTGCAGCAGCTCGGTAAACTGGTGGTGCTGTCGAAAGACGATCTGCGCCGGTTCCGCCGGGCCATGGACAGTTCGCGGAAGTTCCTGCCGATCACGGTCAAGCTGCGTCTGAGTGAGGACGAGGTTGCCAAGTTCTCGGTGAATCGCTTCCGGTTTCCCGGCGTGGAAGTGGTGCCGTACCTGACACGCCGTTATCTGTACGATGACCTGTTCGCGCACGTCATCGGTTATGTCGCGCGGCTCGATGAAGCCGATCTGAAGGCGATGGGCGACGAGCGCTATTCGGTGCTGACCCATACCGGCAAGACCGGTCTTGAACGTTCCTATGAAGAGCAGCTGCGCGGCACCATCGGCTACGAAGAGGTCGAGACCAATGCGCGCGGCCGTTCGCTCGGCGTGCTCAAACGGCACAGCTCGCAGGCCGGCACCGATCTGAAGCTCAGCATCGATGTCGATCTGCAGAAGGCGACGGTGGCCGCGTTCGGCGAACTGACCGGATCGGCGGTCGCGGTCGATCCCGCTACCGGCGAGGTGCTGGCCATGGTCAGCCTGCCGTCGTTCAACACCAATCTTTTCGTCAACGGCATTTCGAGCGTTGACTACGCCGCACTGTCGACCGATCCGTCGCAGCCGCTGTTCAACCGCAACGTCCGCGGCGGAACACCGCCGGGCTCGACCATTAAGCCGTTTGTGGCATTGGCCGGTCTCGAGTCGGGCCTGCGCAAACCGGAGGATACCGTTTATTCCAGCGGCGAATTCTTCATTCCCGGCCAGCGCCGCGGTTACCGGGATGCGCATGCCGGCGGCCACGGCACGGTCAACCTGTACACGTCCATCGCCGAATCGGTGAACACCTATTACTACAAGCTGGCCATGGACATGGGCATCGTCAAGTTCGATGCCTACATGCGCCGCTACGGTTTCGGTCAGCCGACCGGCATCGATCTGATCGGCGAGGTCGCGGGCACGCTGCCGTCGCCGGAATGGAAACGCAAGCGCTTCAAACAGCCTTGGTATCTCGGTGAAACGGTGATTGCCGGCATCGGCCAGGGGTACTGGGTGGTGACGCCGCTGCAGCTGGCACAGGGTACCGCCAGTCTGGCCAATGGCGGACGCCGGATTCCGTTGCGTCTGGTCCATGAAACCCGCACCGGTCTGAACCAGCCCTGGCAGCGGCTGCCGGCGCCGAAAACCACCTCGATCGGCGCCACCCCGGCGCAATTGCAGGCCATCCGCACCGGCATGGAAGCCACCATGCAGACCCGGCGCGGAACCGGCTGGGCGATCGGGCTCGGCTCCCCGTACCGGATTGCCGGGAAAACCGGCACCGTCCAGAAAATCAGCCGTCGCGGAAGCGTCAGCATGGATCCCCGGAGTCTGCCCCTGCATCTGCGCCATCAAGCCCTGTTCATCGGTTATGCACCGGCCGAGGATCCGAAAATCGCGGTGGTGGTGGTGGTCGAACACGGCGGCTACGGTGCCAGCACGGCCGGCCCGATCGCACGCAAAATGATGGATGCCTATCTGTTGCCGCCACCGGCCGCGCCGCCGCCAGTGGTTGCGGCCACGGAGAACCCGAATGATTGAACTGCTGTCCGGATTCCGCGATTTCATCGCCCGTCTGCTGTCACGCGTCGATGCACCGCTGATGGCGGCACTGGCCGGCCTGATGACGGTCAGTCTGCTGGTGCAGTCCAGTGCCGGTGACGATGCCCTGCATGCCGTTCTTGCGCAGGGCGCCCGTTTCGTACTGGGTTCCGCGGCGCTGTTGCTGCTGGCCAATACGCCGCCGGCGACACTGCGGGCCTGGACGCCTTGGATTTATGCCGGCACGCTGTCGCTGATGCCCTTGGTGTTCCTGTTCGGCAGCGGACGAAGCGCCAATCTCTGGCTTGATCTCGGCGTGTTCTATCTGCAGCCGGGCGAGCTGCTGAAATTGAGCGTTCCGATGATGCTGGCCTGGTATCTGCACCGTGAAACCCTGCCTCCGGGCTGGAAGACATTGGCGGTGAGCGCACTCATCGTCGGCGTGCCGGTGCTGCTGATCATCAAGCAGCCCGACTTCGGTACCGGCATGCTGGTCGCGGCTTCCGGCGGATTCGCCTTGTTTCTCGCCGGTCTGCAATGGCGGCGGATCCTGGTTGCCATCGGTGCCGTGGCGGCGGCCGTACCCATCGGCTATCAGTTCCTGATGCCGTATCAGAAAGACCGCATCATGGTGTTCCTGAATCCGGAAAGCGCCCCGCAGGGCGCCGGCTGGAACATCATCCAATCCAAAATCGCCATCGGCTCCGGCGGTTTCAGCGGCAAGGGTTGGGGCGAAAGCACCCAGGCCGCGCTCGACTTCCTTCCCGAGCACACCACCGATTTCGCGTTCTCGGTATTTTCCGAAGAATGGGGCTGGCTCGGCGTGCTGCTGGTGATGGCACTGTACTTCTTCGTCATCGCGCGCTGCATGTGGATGGCGATGCAGTCCAAGGACACCTATTCGCGCCTGCTGGCGGGTGCGCTTGCGCTGACCTTCTTCATCTACATCGTGGTCAACGGCGGCATGGTGGCCGGTTTCCTTCCGGTGGTCGGCGTGCCGATGCCGCTGATCAGTTACGGCGGCACATCTGCGGTTTCCCTGCTGGCCGGCTTCGGGCTGATCATGTCGGCCTTTGCGCACCGAAAATACCTGGGCGACTGATCCATGCCATTGTGTTCCGTTTCACCGCACTCCATGACCTCCCATTACGGATGAACCCCGATGCTGCCAACGCGTGATGATCTCCACTTCCTGCTGTTCGACTGGCTGCACGCCGAAACCCTTTCCGCCCTGCCGGAGTTCGGGCATGCCGATGCCGACAGCATGCAGGCCATGCTGGATGCGGCGCTGACGCTGGCGGAATCCGAGTTCCTGTCGCATGCGGCAAAATCCGACGCCAATCCCCCGCAGTTCCGGGACGGCCGCGTGGAGCTGATGCCGGAAATCGCGCAGGCCCTGGCCGCCTACCGCGACGCCGGTTTTTTCGGCATGGAGGCGCCGCTGGAGGATGGCGGTCTCGGCCTGCCTTACACGCTGGTCGCCAGTCTCGGCGGTATTTTTTCCTGTGCCAATGTGGCCACCAACGGCTACGCCTTCCTGACTCAGGCCGCGGCCAATCTGATCCGTGAAGTCGGCAGCGAAGATCAGAAGCGCCGTTATCTCCCGCCCATGGTTGAAGGCCGCTGGTACGGCACCATGTGTCTGTCGGAACCGCAGGCCGGCTCCAGTCTGGCCGACATCCGCACCGTCGCCGAGCCGCTTGCCGACGGACGCTATGCCCTGCGCGGCAGCAAGATGTGGATCAGCAGCGGCGACCACGAGATTTCCGAGAATATCGTGCATCTTGTGTTGGCCAAGATCCCGGGCGGTCCCGCCGGCAGCAAGGGCATTTCGCTGTTCATCGTGCCGCGCCGGCATGTCGATGCCGACGGCAATGCCGGCCAACGCAACGGCGTGACCCTGCTCGGGCTGAACCATAAGCTCGGTACGCACGGCCAGGTCAACTGCCTGCTCGGTCTCGGTGAAAACGAGCCCTGCATCGGTGAGCTGGTCGGCGCGCCGCACGACGGCCTGCGCGGCATGTTCGTGATGATGAATGAAGCCCGTATCGGTGTCGGCATCGGCGCGGCCATGGGCGGCTATGCCGGTTACCGCGCGGCCCTGGCGTATGCCAAAGAGCGCCGCCAGGGACGTGCGGTCGGCGAGCGCGATGCCGCATCGCCGATGATTCCGATCATCGAACACGCCGATGTACGGCGCATGCTTCTGCGTGCCAAGAGTTATGTCGAAGGTTCGCTGGCACTTTGCCTGTATGCCGCACGCCTGATCGACGATGCCAAGACCGGCTCCGCCGAGGCACAGGCCCTGGTCGATCTGTTGACGCCGATGGTGAAGGCCTGGCCGTCGGATTATGCGCTGGAAGCCAATTCCATCGCCATCCAGGTGCATGGCGGTGCCGGTTACACGCGCGATTTTCCGGTTGAACGGCTATGGCGCGAAAACCGGATCAACGCCATCCACGAAGGCACCAACGGCATCCAGGCCATGGATCTGCTCGGCCGGAAACTGCTGGCCGACGGCGGCCGTGCGTTCGCGCAGCTGACCGCGCGTGTTGAGGCCACGCTCGCTGCGGCACGGGCCGATGCCGCACTGGCACCGCTGGCCGAAGCCCTCGCGCCGCGCTGGGCGAATCTGGTGCCGGCCATTCAGGCCGCCGGCAATGCCGCCCGTACCGACATGGATCTGGCGCTGGCCAATGCCTATCTGTTGCTGGATGCGATGGGGCATGCCGTGGTGGCCTGGCTGTGGCTCGACCAGGCACTGACCGCATCGCGCGCCCTGTCCGGCGCGCGCGGTCCGCGCTTGTCCCTGCTGCAGGGAAAAATCGCCGCCGCGCATTATTTCATCGCCTGGGAGCTGCCGACCAAGGATGCGCCGCTGGCCCGTTTCGCCGCGCTTGATCCGCTCTGCCGCGACCTGGATCCCGAGGTGCTCTGACCGACGCCGCGGCATTCCGGCGGCAAATGAACTGTGGTAATTTGAATTCATGCGGATAAGCAAACAAGGATGCGGGCCATGAAAAAAATTCCGATGCTGGTGCTGACCCTGGCACTGGCCAGCTGTACCGGAACACCGGTCAAACAGGCACCGACGGCGCCGCTTCCGGTGCCCGCACCGCTGACTCCGCCGCCGGCCGACAGCGAACCCGTAAGCGCCGATCTGCAAACCCGCAAGGAACAGTTCATTGCCGATACCGCGAAGAAATACGGCATCCCCGCGAATGACGTCCGTAACACGCTGTCACAGGCGGTTTACCGGCAATCGATCGTCAATGCCATGGCGCGGCCGGCGGAATCCACCCGGACCTGGGCGCAGTACCGCCCCATTTTCCTGACCGATGGCCGGATCCAGCAGGGCCGCACCTATTTCGCCGATAATCGCGTCAGCGTTGAAGATGTTGCCGCCAAGAGCGGCGTACCCGCTGAAATCATTCTGGCCATCATGGGCGTCGAAACCGGCTGGGGCGGCAACATGGGCAGCCATAATGTGCTGGACGCCCTGTATACCCTGGCCTTCCATTATCCGGTCATCAACGGCAAAGCCAATCCGGCGCGTTCGGCCTTTTTTACCGATGAGCTCGGTCAGCTGTTCGCGCTCGCGCGGGAAGAGGGTTTCGATATCCATGCCCTGAAAGGCAGTTATGCCGGCGCCATGGGCCTCGGCCAGTTCATGCCCTCGAGCTACCGCAAATATGCGGTGGACGGCGACGGTGACGGCCGCCGCGACCTGTTCGGTTCGAAGAAAGATGCGTTCGCGTCCATCGCCAATTATTTCAACGGCTTCGGCTGGCAGACCGGAAAGCCGGTATTCGTGCGCGCTTCGGCGGCGCCGTCGGCACTGCCGTTCAAACCCGAAAACTGGGAAGCCAACATCGCGCTCGCGGATCTGGCCGCGAAAGGCTACGTGCCGAACCGGCCCGTGGAAAATCTTCCGGCCACGCTGCTGACGCTTGAAGGCGCACAGGGTACGGAACACTGGATCGGCTTCAAGAACTTCTGGGTGATCACCCGTTACAACCGATCACCGATGTATGCCATGGCGGTCTGGCAGCTGTCGCAGGAAATCGCGCAGCGCGCCTATGGTGCGCCCGAGGATTCTTCCGCCGCCCAAGCGCCGCCCGCGCAATGACGGCGCTGCGGTTCGCGCCATTGCTGGCGTTGATGCTCGCCGCCTGCAGCAGCGCGCCGCCGCGCCCGGAAGCGCCCGTAAGGGCGCCATCGGTGCCGCAGACGCCGGCGCACGACCACGCATCGGCCGCGCCGGAAAGCGTCGGTGAGGCAGAACGCAACAACGCGCGCGTGTGCCGTCAGGTCATGCAGCATGATGAGCGCAACTACACCAAAGGCGGGCTCTACGCCCCCGGCGTTGCCGATGCGCACCCGGACGGCGAACTCGATGTCAGTCTGCTGAAAGAACCGGTGCCGCGCATCGAACCGAAATCAAAAGCCGGCAACCGGTCGCCCTACAAGGTGTTGGGCCGCAACTATTACGTACGCGACTCCGCGGAAGGCTACAAGGAGCGCGGCGTCGCGTCCTGGTACGGCACCAAATTCCACGGACGCAGCACCTCCAGCGGTGAAATCTACGACATGTGCCAGTTCAGCGCCGCGCACAAGACCCTGCCGATCCCGAGCTTCGTCCGGGTGACGCGTCTGGATACCGGGCAGTCGGTGATTGTGCGCGTCAACGACCGTGGACCGTTCCACGACGGCCGCATCATCGACCTGAGCTTCGCCGCCGCCAGCAAGCTCGGCATCAACCGTCTCGGTACCGCCAAGGTCGAGGTCGAAGCCGTCAGCAGTCTTGAAGACCTGGCTCCGGTCGCGGTTGCGGAAACGCCGGAAAGCGACAGGCGTTACCTGCAGGTCGGCTCCTTCGCCGGCGAAGACAATGCCAAGGCGCTCAAGGAGCGTCTGCGTGACCGGGACATCGATGCCGTTTTCATCCAGAAGGCCCGGACCGAGCAGGGTCCGGTCTGGCGGGTCCGTATCGGCCCCCTGAACAGTCTGGAAATCGAGAGAATCCAGCAGTTATTGCAGGAAATCGGTCTGCAAGGGGTTCGTGTCGGGCCCGAATAGGCTTAAAATGGCGGGGCAGTAACCCCCTTTGGAGCTTCCATGCGATTCCCCCGTTCTCTTGCGGCCAGTGCCGCGCTGTGCGTCATGGCCGTGGCCGTCGCGCAATCCGTTCCGGTGCCGAATGCGGCCCCGGCCAGTTCCGTGCAGATTCCGGCCGCACCGGCGCCGGTCGGCGCCGCCGCTTGGCTGTTGATGGACTTCAGCAATGGCCAGGTTCTGGCCGGTGCCAACCCCGATACCCGCATCGAGCCGGCCAGCATCACCAAGGTGATGACCTCCTATGTGGTCGCCGCCGAAATGAAGGCCGGTAAAATCAAACGCACCGATCAGGTGTTGATCAGCGAAAACGCCTGGCGCGGCGGCGGCGGCGGTACCGACGGTTCCACCAGCTTCCTGCCGCTGGGCAGCACGGTCAGCCTCGATGAACTTGAGCGCGGCATGGTCATCCAGTCCGGCAACGACGCCGCGATCGCGCTGGCCGAGCATGTGGCCGGTTCGGAAACGGCCTTCGTGGAATTGATGAACACCTATGCCAAGAAGATCGGCATGAACAACACCCACTTCGCCAACCCGCACGGCCTTTCGGATCCGAACCATTATTCGACCGCGCGCGATCTGGCGCTGATGGGCCGTGCGATGATCCGCGATTTCCCGGAAACCTACGCCTACAACAAGATCAAGGAATACACGGTCAACGGCATCCGCCAGCACAACCGCAACGGATTGCTGTGGAAGGACGCCTCGGTCGATGGCATCAAGACCGGCCACACCTCGACCGCCGGTTACTGCCTGCTGGCCTCGGCCAAGCGCGGTGAACAGCGTCTGGTGTCGGTCGTTCTCGGCATCCAGACCGATTCGCAGAAGCAGGGTTTCGACCTGCGCGAGAACGGCAATCTGGCGCTGCTGAACTGGGGCTTCCGCTTCTATGAAACCCGCACGCTGTACACGCCGGATAAAGTCATCGCTTCGCCGCGCGTCTGGAAGGGTGCCGAGAACGCCGTTGCGATTTCGGTCGCCATGCCGTTCAGCGTATCCTTGCCGCGCGGCAAGTTCGATGCCCTGAAAGCCAACATCGACCTGCCCAAGCATGTCATCGCGCCGCTGGCCGCCGGCCAGAAAGTCGGTACGCTGAAAATCAGCCTGGACGGCAAAGTGGTGGCGGAAGCGCCGCTGGTCGCCAAAACCGCTGTGGCCGAAGCCGGCTTCTTCGGACGTCTGTGGGACGGTTTCCTGATGTGGTGGGATAACCTGTAATTCCCATGCGTTCGAAACAAAAAAAACCGGCGAAAGCCGGTTTTTTTGTGGGAATTGTCACGTTATTATATTATTTGGACGTATTCTTTTTTATGGACGTTTTAAGGCGAATGTGGATATGCACATTTGATGAGCCATCACCGACTGGTGTCTCTTTGACTTCCAGGTAATTTTGTTTGCGAATCAATTCGCCGAGCTTCTGGCAACCATAGTTTCTTGGATCGAATGAAGGGCTGTTTTTGACCAGCATAGAGCCAATGGCGGATAGAGCAGCCCATCCGTTATCTTTTGCCGTAGCATTAATTGCGTTGCGAACCATTGGTTCAAAAGGTTCAATTTTATCAAGACTATTTTCGCTTTTAGTTTCTCCAGAGCCCTCAGGTTTCAGGATTTCAACGAAAATAAATTTGTCACATGCTGCAACGAAAGGATCCGGAGTTTTCCTTTCGCCGAAGCCATAGACTAGGAGTCCGTCTTCGCGAATTCTCGTGGCAAGGCGCGTGAAGTCGCTGTCCGAGCTCACGATGCAAAAGCCGTCGAGATTTCCTGAGTGCAGAAGATCCATTGCGTCGATTATTAGTGCGGAGTCTGTTGAATTCTTGCCACTGGTGTAACTGAACTGCTGTATCGGCTGGATAGCCATTTTGTGCAGAACATCCTTCCAGTTTTTAAGGTTCGAAGTGGTCCAGTCGCCATAGGCGCGTTTAATGCTTGCGGTTCCATATCTTGATACTTCCGCAAGCAGCTCATGAATGATCGAAGACGGCGCGTTGTCCGCATCTATCAAAACAGCGAGTTTGTCATTATCAATCGTGGCCATTGAGAACTCTTCGTCTAGTTAAGCAATAAAAAAGGCCGGATTTCTCCGGCCTTTTCCAGTTACGGCTGCGTCGTCAGGCCGCGGCGTTCCAGCAACGGTTTGATGTCCGGCTCCTGCTCGGCGAAATCGCGGAACAGCTGCAGCGCATCCTTGCTGCCGCCCTGCGACAGCAGCTTGGCGCGGAAGCGGTCGCCGTTGGCGCGGGTCAGGCCGCCGTGGTTCTTGATCCACTCCACGGTGTCGGCATCGAGCACTTCCGACCAGATGTAGGCGTAGTAGCCGGCAGCGTATCCGCCCATGATGTGGCCGAAGTAGGTGGTGCGGTAGCGCGGCGGCACGGCGGCGTAATCCAGGCCGACATCCTTGAGCGCCTTGGCCTCGTAGGCCAGTACGCCGTCGGCGTCCGGAAGCTTGTCGGCGGAAACCTGATGCCATTTCTGATCGAGCATGGCGGCGCCGAGATAGGCGGTGGTGGTGAAGCCCTGGTTGAACTTCGAGGCCGACAGCACCTTGTCGAGCAGCGCTTTCGGCATCGGCTCGCCGGTCTTCCAGTGCTTGGCGTAGTTGGCCAGGATTTCCGGCCAGTCGGACCACATTTCGTTGACCTGCGACGGGAATTCGACGAAGTCGCGTGGCACGTTGGTGCCGCTGAAGTACGGGTACTTCACGTCCGAGAACATGCCGTGCAGCACGTGGCCGAACTCATGGAACGCGGTGTTGGCGTCGTCCCAGGTCATCAGCGCCGGATTGCCGGCGGCCGGTTTGGTCACGTTCAGATGGAAGGCCACGACCGGCTTGGTGCCCATCAGCGCCGACTGGTCGACGTAGGAGCTCATCCAGGCGCCGCCGCGTTTGGACGAACGCGCGTACGGATCGACGATGACGAAGGCCAGCTGCGAGCCGTCTTCGTTGAAGGCCTCGTACACCTGTACGTCTTCCTGGTACACCGGAAGATCGGTGCGGCGCTTGAAGGTCACGCCGTACAGGCGCTTGACCGCATAGAAGATGCCGTTTTCAAGCACGTTGTTCACTTCCAGATACGGCTTGAGTTCGGCTTCATCGTAGCTGTACTGGGCCTTGCGCACCTTGTCGGTGTAATAGGCCCAGTCCCAGGGTTCCAGTTTGAAGCTCGGCTGGCCTTTGGCTTTCTGTTCGGAATCGATCATCGCCTGCAGCACTGCGCCTTCCTTGCGGGCGTTGGCCACGGCCGGCGGTGCCAGCTGTTCCAGCATGCGGTTGACCGCTTCCGGGTTCTTCGCGGTTTCTTCGGCCAGACCGAATGCGGCGTAGTTCGGGTAGCCCATGATGGCGGCGCGTTCGGCACGCAGTTTGGCGACCTTGGAAACCACCGCGCGGTTGTCCCACTGGTTGCCGCGGCTGCCGCGGGACACCGAAGCCTTGTGGATGCGTTCGCGCAGGGCGCGGTTGTCGAGCTGCGGCAGCAGGGGCTGGATGGTGGTATTCAGCAGGGCGATGCGGTACTTGCCCGGAAAGCCCTTGTCCTTGGCCGACTCGGCCAGGGCGGCGATCTGCTGGTCGCTCAGGCCGGCCAGTTCGGCGCGGTCGCTGACGATGACGGCGGAATCGTTCACTTCGTCCTGCACGTTCTGGCTGAATTTGGTGGTCAGCGTGGCCATTTCGGAATTGATGGCCTTGACCCGGGTCTTCTGCGCCTCGGTCAGGTTGGCGCCGGAACGCACGAAATCGGTGTAGTAGCGCTCGACCAGACGCACGCCCTGGGCGTCGAGGCCCAGTTTGTCGCGGCTGTTGTACAGGGTCTTGATGCGCTCGAACAGTTTGGCATTCAGGTACACGCTGTCGTTATGCGCGGCCAGCTTCGGCGAGTATTCGGCATCGAGCTTGTCGAGTGCATCATTGGTGTTGGCGCCGGTCAGGTTGAAGAACACCACCAGCGCACGGCGCAGCAGCTGTCCGGAGCGTTCCATGGCCAGAATGGTGTTGTCGAAAGTCGGCGCGGCCGGATTGTTGGCGATCGCATCGATTTCACGGATGTTGTCGGCCATGCCGCGGTCGAATGCCGGGGCGAAATCGCTGTCCTTGATTTTATCGAACTGCGGATATTGCAGTGGCAGGGGGCTGGGCTGGAAGAACGGATTCATGGCTTGCGCGGATTCCTTGGTGGCTGCGGCCTGTGCCGGTTCGGCCGGAAGGCCGAGGCTGGCGGTGGCCAGCGCCAGGGCGATGGCGAGGGTAACGGGGGTTTTCAACATGGGAACGGACCTTTGGTGGATAACATTCCGATTTTACGTGAAAGCGCGTTAATAAAATGTGCCAAAAGGCATTATCGGGGCGGTCCGGCCTTGGGTTTTGCCCGGATTGCCCCGATAATGGCAGCATGACGACCGAAAAAACCCCTGAAAAAGGCTTTTCGTTCCCCGGGGTGTTCGAAATCACCGCCCTGGGCAGCGCCGCCGCCCATCTGGAAACCGCCGTTCCGCATGAACTGGAGCAGGCCGGCCTGACCGTGCTGCATGAAACCGTGTCCAGCCGGGCCTCCAGCGCCGGCCGCTTCGTTTCGGTCAGCCTGCAGTTCAAAGCCGAAACGCGCGCCGATTATGAAGCGGCGCACAACGCCCTGCGCGCCCATCCCGAGATCAAGTGGACGCTGTAAACCCGGTCTGGCAGATCCGCCGGCTCGGGGTCCAGCCTTACGCGCCGGTCTGGGCCGCGCAGGAGCGACATACCGCCGACCGCGGCGATGCCGATGGCCGTGATGAACTCTGGTTGCTTCAGCACACGCCGGTGTATACCCTGGGCCAAGCCGGCAAGCCCGAACATGTGCTCTTGCCGGGTGATATTCCGGTCATCCGCTGCAACCGCGGCGGGCAGGTCACTTATCACGGCCCCGGCCAGATAGTGGCGTATCCGCTGGTCAATCTCCGGCGTTTGGGCCTTGGCATCCGGGAGTTGGTCACCCGCATCGAGCAGGCCCTGATCGATACCCTCGCGCACTGGGACATCGCCGCCGAGCGGCGCGCCGGGGCGCCTGGGGTGTATGTCGGCGGTGCCAAGATCGCCGCGCTCGGCCTGCGCGTAAAGCACGGCTGCAGTCTGCACGGCCTGGCCTTCAATATCGCCATGGACCTGGCGCCGTTCCACGGCATCAACCCCTGCGGCTATGCCGGTCTGGAAGTGACGCAGATGGTAGAATTGAATCCTGCCGCGGGCCTGGCCGAAGTCGAGCCCGTGCTGGTGGCGCAGCTTTCGCGGCAGCTGGGCTTGACCCCGGTCTGGGCCGATGCGCTGCCGCCGGCCCTCCTTTCCGAAACGTGAGTGCGTAATGTCCAAGGATAAAACCATCGCCGCGCAGACCATCGCCAGCCTCGAGGCCGGGGTCAAGCAGCTGGGCGAAAGCAAGATCGCACGCAGTCCGGTGAACTTCGCCGAAGCGCCGGTGTTGCGCAAGCCGAGCTGGATCCGCGTGCGGATTCCTTCCGGCAACGCCGTGGCCAAGCTGAAATCGCAGCTGCGCGAAAACCGTCTGGTCACCGTCTGCGAAGAGGCCAGCTGCCCGAACATCCACGAATGCTTCAGCCATGGCACCGCCACGTTCATGATCCTGGGCGAGGTCTGCACCCGCCGCTGCAGCTTCTGCGATGTGGCGCACGGCCGGCCGAAGCCGCCGGATGCGTCCGAACCGCTGAATCTGGCCAAAACCATCGCCGACATGAAGCTGCGTTACGTGGTGATCACCTCGGTCGACCGTGACGATCTGCGCGATGGCGGCGCCGAACATTTCACTCGCTGCATCGACGAGGTCCGCCGTTTCAGTCCGGGCATCAAGATCGAAATCCTGACTCCGGACTTCCGCGGCAAGGGCCGCATGGAGCGCGCGCTGGAGCTGCTCAACCAGTCGCCGCCGGATGTGTTCAACCACAATCTGGAAACCGTGCCGGATCTGTATCCGAACGTGCGCCCCGGCGCCGATTACCAGTGGTCGCTGACCCTGCTGAAACAGTTCAAGGCCGCCAACCCGGGCGTCCCGACCAAATCCGGCATCATGCTCGGCCTGGGCGAGACCATGGACCAGGTCCAGCAGACCCTGCGCGACCTGCGTGCGCATGACGTCGACATGATCACCGTCGGCCAGTACCTGCAGCCGACCCCGCACCATCACCCGGTCATGCGTTACTGGACCCCGGAAGAATTCGCCGAAATCGAAGCTTACGGGAACCAATTGGGCTTCACCCATGTCGCATCAGGACCGATGGTGCGTTCCAGCTACCACGCCGACCGCATGGCGATGGATGCCGGCTTCATCGGCGCCTGACCCAACCAATGGCCCATGCTTTCCCCCGCGCCCTGTGCGCACAATGGCGGTAACTTACGAGGCAACCCATGAAAAAACGGATCGTTCTGGCAATCGCGGCACTGCTTCCCTTGGCTATCGCCTATGCCGCGACACAGGGCAAAGCCCCCGCCGCAAAAGCGGAACTGGCGCCGACCGAGGCCCAGGCCATGGCCGGTACCCTGATGTATCTGCATCTGTCGGGAAGCGATTACAGCTACCGTCCGCTGCCGCTGGATGATGCGCTGTCGCGCAAGATGCACGCCAAGTACCTGGAATCCCTCGACGGCAACCGGATGTTCTTCCTGGCCAGCGACATCGCCGCGTTCAAGCCGCTGGAAACCACGCTGGACGATGCCGTCAAGGCCAAGGATTTCACCCCGCCGTTCACCATCTTCAAGGTCTATCTGGCGCGCGTGGACGAGCGCATCGCTTATGCCCGCAACCTGCTCAAGCAGGACTTCGACTTTACCGCGAAGGAGTCCTACCACTACGACCGCGAGGATGCGCCCTGGGCTGCGAACAGCAAGGAGCTCGACGAGCTCTGGCGCCAGTCGGTCAAGAACGATGTGCTGCGCCTGAAGCTGGCCGGCCGCAGCATGCCGGAAATCCGCACCACCCTGGACAAGCGCTACAGCGATCTTTCGCGACGCATCCACCAGCTCGACGGCGATGACGTGTTCGAGAACTTCATGAACGCCTACGGCAATTCCATCGACCCGCACACGGCCTACTTCTCGCCGCGCAGCGCGGAAAACTTCGAGATGACCATGAAGCTGTCGCTGGAAGGCGTCGGCGCGGTGCTGCAGCAGCAGGACGGTTTCGTGCTGTTCCGCACCATCATGCCGGGCAGTCCGGCCGAAAAAACCGGGAAGATCAAGGCCGGCGACCGCATCCTCGCGGTCGGCCAGGGCGACAGCGGCCCGATGGTCGATGTGGTTGATTGGTCCATCGACGATGTCGTGGCCAAGGTCCGCGGTGCCAAAGGCACCGTGGTTCGCCTGGAAGTGCAGTCCGGCGACGAAGGCGCCGACGGTACGCGCCAGATCGTGCGCGTGGTGCGCGACAAAATCAAGCTCGAGGAACAGGCGGCCAGCAAGAAGATCATCGAAAGCGGCGGCAAGCGCATCGGCGTGATCGAGCTGCCGGCGTTCTATCTCGATTTCGAAGCGGCCCGCCGCGGCGATCCCGATGTCCGTTCGGCGACCTCCGACGTGCGCAAACTGCTGACCGAGCTCAAGGCCGAGAAGGTCGATGGCGTGGTCATGGATCTGCGCAGCAACGGCGGCGGCGCCTTGCCGGAAGCCATCGAACTGACCGGCCTGTTCATCGATACCGGCCCGGTGGTGCAGGTGCGCAGCAGCAACGGCGACATCGAAGTCGGCGGCGACACCGAACCCGGCGTGGCCTGGTCCGGCCCGCTGGCGGTTCTGGTCAACCGTTCGTCGGCATCGGCTTCGGAAATCTTCGCCGCCGCCATCCAGGATTACGGCCGCGGTCTGATCATCGGCGAGCCGACCTTCGGCAAAGGCACCGTGCAGAGCGTCATTCCGTTCGACCGCTACAAGCGCACCAAGGATTTCAAGCTCGGTGATCTGCACATGACCACGGCCCAGTTCTTCCGCATCAACGGCGGTACCACGCAGAATGCGGCGGTGAGCCCGGATGTGCCGTTCCCGGTCACCGTCGACGCCGGCGAATACGGCGAAAGCACTTTCGACAATGCCCTGCCGTACACCGAAATTCCGGCGGCCAGCTACAACCGCCTGGGGGTGTTCAAGACCATCAACCCGCAGCTGATCAGCCGCCATGAAGCGCGCATCGCCGGCGACAAGGAGTTCACCTGGTGGATGCAGGATGTGGCCAGCTTCAAGGCCGACCGCGCGAAGAAGACGGTATCCCTGAATGAGCAGGAACGCTTGGATGAGCGGGCATCGTTCAAAGCCAAGCGTGAGGCCCGCGAGGCCGAACGCAAAGCCCTGGGCCTGAAATCCGGCGGGCCGGACGATAACGACGACGGTCTGCAGGCCAATGAGCGCAAGGTCAGCGAACAGGTGGCCCAGGAAAATGCCGACAAGGCGCGCCCGGATCCGCTGCTGAACGAATCCGCCGCCATTCTGGCCGATGCCATCGTCCTGCTGGAAGGCAGCAAGCCGCTGCTGACCCAGGTGTTTCCGAAATCCCCGGCCGCCAAAATCTGGGCGCAGTAGTGCAGGATGCGGATAACGCCCCGGCCGCCGCCGGGGTAATCTGCCGGCATGACACCACGAATCGATGACAAGTTGGAAACCGCGCGACGTCTTTTGGACAGTGGCGTATGCCCGTTGCCCGAACTGGCCGAACAGGTCGGTTGGAGTCCGGCCTACCTGCAGAAACGCTTCAAACAGGCTTTCGGGCTGAGTCCCGCTGAATACGCGGCGCAACGTAAAGTGGCCGCACTCAAGCAGCATTTGAAGCACGCCCCGGACGTGACCCAGGCCTGGGTCGACAGCGGCTTCGGTTCGAGTTCACGCGTCTATGAAAACGGCGCGGCCAAGCTCGGCATGTTGCCGGCGGTGTACCGCAAGGGCGGTGCCGGCATGACCATCCACTGGACCATCACGCCCACCGTGCTCGGCAAAGCCTTGGTTGCCGCGACCGAACGCGGCATCTGCGCGGTCGCGCTGGCAGCGGATCCGGCGCATCTGCTGGCGGAACTGCGCACCGAGTTTCCGAACGCCGTGCTCAATCACGTGCCGGATGACGATGGCATCATCGCCGTCAAGGTCCGCTCGGTGGCCGAGGCTCTGGCCGGCAAGACCCCGGCTGCACCGATCGAACTGATCGGCACCGCCTTCCAGCATCGGGTCTGGCAGGCGCTGATGACCATCCCGCGCGGCAGCACGCTGTCCTATGCCGAACTGGCCGAACGGCTGGCCATGCCCAGCGCCGCGCGTGCGGTCGCCCGGGCCTGCGCCGGCAACCGTGTGGCGGTGCTGGTGCCCTGTCACCGCATCATCCGCGGCGATGGCTCCCTCGGGGGCTACCGTTGGGGCCTGCCTGTGAAGGAAGATCTGCTGCGCCGTGAACGCAACGGCGCGGCCGGAAAGTGAGCAGCACACCGAAACCGGCGCATGTCGCCGCCGCCTTGACTGCGGTCTATCTGATCTGGGGCTCGACCTATTTCGCCATCAAGCTGGCACTGCCGGATTACCCGCCCTTCCTGCTGACCGGCACGCGCATGGCCATTGCCGGCGGCCTTATGCTGGCGTGGCTGGCGTGGCGCCGTGCGCCGCTGCCCAAGCGCGGCCAATGGCGGGCCATCGTCATTCTGGCTACGGTGATGACGGTGCTTTCGAATGCGTTCGTCAACGTCGCCGAGCAGACCGTCTCCAGCGGCGTAGTCGCCATCGGCGTCGCGGCCATGCCGCTGTGGGCCGGCCTGTTCGCCGCGCTGCGCGGATATCATCCGAACCGGATCGAGTGGACGGGTCTGGTGCTCGGCTTTCTCGGCGTGGTCTGGCTGAATCTGGGCAGCGAGCTGCGGGTATCCACGGTCGGACTGCTGTGCGTGATTGCCGCGCCGCTGGGCTGGGCCTGGGGTTCGATGTGGAGCAAGGGCCGCGATCTGCCGGACTCTCTGGTGCTGTCGGCCTGGCAGATGGCGTTCGGCAGTGTCATCTCGCTGGCCATCGGTTTCGGCATCGGCGAGCGTTTCACCCAGGTGCCCGGAACCGAAGCCACCGCCGCCATGCTGTATCTGGCGCTGTTCGGTTCGGTCATCGGCTATTCGGCGTTCGTCTGGCTGATCAAACATGTCCGCCCGGCGCTGGCCACCAGCTATGCCTATGTCAATCCGCCGATTGCGCTGCTGCTCGGCGCACTGCTGCTGGATGAGCCGGTCAATTCACACACCATCACCGCCATGATGCTGATTCTGATCAGCATCGGCATCGTCACTCTGGGCAAACGTCTGCACGGCGGGTGATCAATCCACCCGGCGGCGGCGTTCGCGCAGTTCGCGGCGCTGTTCCGGCGTCATGCTGCGGAACTTCTCGCGCAGTGCCTGTTGCTGTTCCGGATCCATCTCGCGGTAACGCGTGAAGGCTTTCTTCATGCGCTGGCGCTGTTCCGGCGTCATTTCCCGGAAGCGCTGCTGACGCTGCTGCATCTTTTGCCGCTGCTGCGGTGTCATCGCCTGCCAGCGTTCACGGTTCTGTTTGATGCGGTTCTGCTGCTCCGGCGTCATCGCCGACCAGCGCTTGGCATTCTCGCGCAGGCGGGCTTGCCGTTCCGGCGGCATCGCGGCCCACTTTTCCTTCATCGGTTGCAGGGTCTGCTGTTCGGCCGGGCTCAGGCTGTTCCAGGCAATCGCGCCCTCGGTGGCCTGTGCCATGCCAGAGCCGGCAGCAAGAATGAATAGCAGCGAAAAAATATAATTACGCATCGTGGACTCCTTCACCGTCCTGTTCGGACAGCCATTGGTAGAATTCGGCATCTTCATACAGTTCGAGGTTCTCCAGCAGATCGGCATCAGCTGCGGCGGTTTCCGGCGCGGCCTTCACGGCCGGCTTCGCCGCCGTTGCCGTTGCCGTTGCGGCCGGAGCGGGTTTCCCGGCAGCGGCAACCGGTTGCGGTGCCTTCACCGCCGCCGGCGGACGGGGAAGCGTGACGGCCAGTACCGCAACCAGCGACGCGCTGACGGCAACTTCGAGCCAGGGCAGGCGCCATGCGCGCTTTGCTTCCGGTGTCAGCGCCTTGGCCCGGGCCAGCTGCAGTGCCCTGCGGCTGTCGGCATCGGGTGGATTGGCATCCAGCACCTGCCGGATGTCGCGTATCAAGCTGTCGTGTTCGGTGCCGGTCATGGCCAATCCTCCGCGAGTTGTGTCTTCAATGCCGCCAGCGCGCGCGACAGATGGGTTTTCACGCTGCCTTCCGAGCAGCGCATGGCCGTAGCGGTCTGCTTCACGTCCAGCCCTTCCCA
>NZ_JAPDUI010000082.1 GCF_025980345.1 Arenimonas sp. GDDSR-1
TGATTTCGATACCGACCGGCATTTCACGGCTGTCATCCAGCAATAAACCCGAGCCCATCGAGCCAATGCTTTCGATCAAGGCCATGCTGGCGCCCCCGTGCAGCAGGCCGGCCGGCTGGTGCGTGCGGGCATCGACCGGCATGCGGGCCACCAGATAATCACTGCCGATTTCGATGCATTCAATGGCCAGCGTCTGCATCAGGGTGTTACGGCTCCAGCCGTTGACGGTTTCGAGCGGGAGATTCTTCAAAGCCATGACAATTCCATTGTGAGGTGATTTCAGCGCAATTGGCTGTCTTTGCTGCCACGTCGGTTGTAGCCACTGTGGGCGGTGTCGGCATCCTGCATGCGCTGGCATTCAATGCACAGACGCACCCCGGGGACGGCCATTCTGCGTGCTTCGGGGATGGCCGCATCGCATTCCTCGCAGTTGGTCAGGCTTTGGCCGCGCGCCAGCTTGGCCCGTGCACGGGCGATGGCCTCATCGACGCTGGCATCGATCTGATCCTGTACCGCGCCATCACGGCTCCAGCCCCCGGCCATGTCAGCAGCCCCCGTATTGTCGGGACAATACGGCATCCGCAGCCAGGCCGCCGGCCTTTGTGCGGCAGCAAAATCGGAGAAACGGCATATTCGGATCATTCATGGCTACATATTTTAGGCCGGGCAGGATACGGCAACAAGCATTGACAGCTTAATAGCCTTAGACTATGACAATGATAATATCAATCAATTGGAATTATTAATAGCGACGGACTACCATTGTCAGGTTGCGATTCATAACCCTCCCGGAGAAACTTCATGTCCCTGATCAATACCGCCGTCGCCCCGTTCAAAGCACAAGCCTTTCACAACGGCAAATTCGTTGAAATCACCGACGCCAGCCTGAAAGGCAAGTGGTCGGTGCTCATTTTCATGCCGGCCGCATTCACCTTCAACTGCCCGACCGAAGTCGAAGATGCCGCCGACAACTATGCCGAGTTCCAGAAAATGGGCGCTGAAGTGTACATCGTCACCACCGACACCCATTTCTCGCACAAGGTCTGGCACGAAACCTCGCCGGCCGTCGGCAAAGCCAAGTTTCCGCTGGTCGGCGATCCGACCCATCAACTGACCCGCGCTTTCGACGTGCACATCGATGAAGAAGGTCTGGCGCTGCGCGGCACCTTCGTGATCAACCCTGATGGCGTCATCAAAACCGCCGAAGTGCATTCCAATGAAATCGCGCGCGACGTCAGCGAAACCCTGCGCAAACTGAAAGCCGCCCAGTACACCGCCGCCAATCCCGGCCAGGTCTGCCCGGCCAAGTGGAAGGAAGGCGAAAAGACCATCGCCCCGTCGCTGGATCTGGTCGGCAAGATCTGACACCGATTCATTCCGCAACTGCGGAAACACGCTGTACCGCCCGCCTCCCCGGAACACCGGGGAGCCGGGATGTTGCGGCCTGAATCCAGGAGAACTCCATGCTTGATGCCACCCTTCGGACGCAACTGCAGACCTATCTGGGCATGCTGCGTCGGCCCATTGCCCTCATAGCCAGCCTGGACGACAGCCCGAAGGCCGCGGAGCTGCGCGAGCTGCTGGAAACGATTGCCGCGCTTTCGGACAGGATCAGTCTGAGTTTCGACGGCAACCACGCCCTGCGCCCCTCGTTCGGCGTCGCCGTGCCCGGTGAAAGTCCGCGCATCCACTTCGCTGGCATTCCGATGGGCCATGAGTTCACATCGCTTGTGCTGGCCCTGCTGCAGACCGGCGGCCATCCGCCGAAAGTCGAAGACGCCCTGATCGCGCAGATCAAGACTCTGCCCGGCAACGCCGACTTCGAAACTTTCATTTCACTGAGCTGTCACAACTGCCCGGATGTGGTGCAGGCGCTCAATTTGATTGCCGTGCTCAACCCCAACTACACCAGCACCATGATCGACGGCGCGATGTTCCCGGCACTGGTCGAGGCACGCCAGGTCATGGCGGTGCCGAAGGTGTTCCGCGATGCCGTCGATTTCGGAAGTGGCCGGATGAGTCTCGAGGAAATCGTGGCACGGCTGGATACCGGCGCCGCCGAGCGCGATGCCCGCGCCCTGGCCGAAAAAGCGCCTTACGACATGCTGATCGTCGGCGGTGGCCCTGCCGGCGCGGCCGCCGCCATCTATGCGGCGCGCAAAGGCATCCGCACCGGGGTCGCGGCCGAACGCTTCGGCGGCCAGGTGCTGGATACGCTGGCCATCGAGAACTTCATCTCGGTGTCGGAAACCGACGGCCCGAAACTGGCCATGGCGCTGGAACAGCATGTCAAAGCCTATGAGGTGGACATCATGAACGGGCAACGTGTGGTGGAGCTGGTGCCCGGCGAGCTGGTGGAAGTGAAGCTGGCCAACGGCGCCTCGCTGAAAAGCAAAACGGTGGTGCTGTCCACCGGCGCCCGCTGGCGGGAAATGAACGTACCCGGTGAAGCCGAATACCGCAACAAGGGTGTGGCCTACTGCCCGCACTGCGATGGCCCGCTGTTCAAGGGCAAGCGCGTCGCGGTCATCGGCGGCGGCAATTCCGGGGTCGAGGCCGCCATCGACTTGGCCGGCATCGTGGCCCAGGTCACCCTGATTGAATTCGACACGCAGCTGCGTGCCGATGCCGTGCTGCAGAACAAACTGCGCAGCCTGCCGAACGTCAGCATCATCCTCAACGCCCTCAGCACCGAGGTGCACGGTGATGGCCAGAAAGTGAACGGCCTGAGTTACCGCGACCGCGCCAGCGATGCACTGCACCGCATCGATCTGGAAGGCATCTTCGTGCAGATCGGCCTGCTACCGAATACCGACTGGCTGAAAGGAACGGTGGCGCTGTCCAATCGCGGCGAAATCGAAATCGATGCCCGCGGACAGACCAGCGTGCCCGGCGTGTTCGCCGCCGGCGACTGCACCACCGTGCCCTACAAACAGATCATCATCGCCACCGGTGCCGGCGCCACCGCGGCCCTCGGCGCTTTCGACCACCTGATCCGCGGCGGTCAGGGACACTGACCGGCCCGAATCAATGCGGTAGCATAGAGGCCCGCCCTCTACACGCAAGGCCAGCCTGTGAAATACGCAACAACCGCCCTGCTTCTGTTGTTTGGTGTCTGCAGCCGGGCGGCAGAAACGCCGACCCTGATTCTGATGGGCGGCTCGTACCGCACCTGCTCAAGCCTGCTCGCCGAGGATTGCCGGCCCGATCAGCGCGATTTCCCGGGGGCGCGCGGTGCGCCACAGTTTCGAATCGACGCCAGCCATTTTTCCGAAATCCTCGATCCCGCCTATTGGAGCATGCGGCGTGGCGCGCCCGAAATGGCCGCGCTGAAGCGCATGCTCGACACGGCCCATGCGTCGGCGGGTAACCGCGCACTTGATGCAAAATCTCTGAGCAAGACGTTTGAACAGGCCGATGCCGGAACCTGGAACCGATTGCTGACCCAGGAGCAGGACCTGATTGCATCGGCCTTTGAACTGCTGCAGCAGGACGGCGGCGTACGCAGACGCGAACAGGTCCGTCTCGATGGCGGCAACCGACCCTTTGACGCCGCCCTATTCCGGCAATTGGTTGCCGAAGCGGGCAAGCGCAGTCCCGGCCGCAAACCGCGGATCGCCTTCACCACATCCGCTTCCGCGAACGGTTTCGATGCCGTCGATTTCTACCGTGATCTGCTGACACAGGCCGGCGCCGAGCCGGTCTGGTGGCCGGTCGATGCGGCACTGGCCGAGGCGCGGTTCGGCGGCACCGGTGGCTGTCGCTACCTGCAGACCCTGCGTCGGGATGCGTTCTCCTCCTTGGGGCGGGAGCGCGCTTTTCCCGATCTGGATGCCGAACAGAAAGCCGCCTGCGCCGATGCCAAGACACTGGATGCGGTTCCGAATAACGTCCAGGCCCTGTTTCTGGATGGCGGCGATCAATGGCTGCACCGGCAAACCTTTTTTACCCGGGATGACACACCCAACCCCTGGCTCCGATCCGTCCGTGCCGCGTTTCTGCGCGGAGACCTGGTCGTGGCCGGCACCAGTGCCGGCGCAGCGGTGCAGTCCGGACCTTATGGCATGATCACCAACGGTACCAGCGTCAATGCCCTCACCTACGGCGCCATCGCGTTCCATGGCAGCATGCCCGAAGGCTGTGAACGCGCCAAGCGTTGCCCGATACCGCTACGGGAAGACGATCTGACCTGGTGGAAAGGCGGCGGACTCAATCTGTTCGGCAACGTTCTGGTGGATACCCACGTCTCCGAACGCCGCCGCGAGCTGCGTTTGGTCACGCTGATGGGCGCGATTGCCGAATCCTCAGCGCATGCACCGGAGGCCGGCATCGGCATCGATGAAACCAGTGCCTTGACTGTACGCCTTGTCGCCGATGGAATGCAGCTGGAAGCCAGCGGGCAATCCGGGGCTTGGTGGTTCGAACCGCCGGGATCACGCACAGCGGCCGGCGGTTGGACCGTGCGCGGACATTATCTGGCCCCGGGCGCCGAACTGCTGTGGTCGAAAGGCCGGATGCAGCCACTCTCCGCCACTTCTGCCGTGAACCCGGGCGGAAGCATCGGCTATGTCGGTGGTAATGCGCTGCAACCCGAGATACTGCGTCAAGTCGTTTGGCATCTGGCGCGCGCCGGGGCACAGGACACCGAGCTCGATGCGCTCGATTTCCGACTGAAGATCAAGGTGCTTCCGGGTTCGCATCGGTGGCAGGGGCCGCAGGGCCAACAGGGTATCACCGATCTGGAACTCACCCTGACGCGGCCCTGAACCCATTCACCCCGGGATGACGGCACAGCGCCTAGGATGGGAATCAACAACGGAGACCGGCCATGCACCGAAAACCCTTTCTGCCCAGCAAGCCCTGTCTGCGTTGCGGCCGGCCATTCACCTGGCGCAAGAAATGGGCGCGTGATTGGGACCATGTGAAATACTGTTCGGAGCGCTGCCGGCGGGAGCCGGTCAAAGCATGAAAACCGTGCGACTGCTGCTGGGCGACCAGCTCAATCCACTGCACCCCTGGTTTGAGCAGGTCGATCCGGAGGTGCTGTATGTGCTGATGGAAGTCCGCCAGGAAACCGATTACGTGCTGCACCATGCCCAGAAAATTCTGGCCATTTTCGCCGGCATGCGTTCTCTGGCGGAACAACTGCGCTCGGCAGGACATCAGGTCCGTTACCTCACGATCGATGATCCCGGAAACCGTCAAAGCCTGACCGGAAATCTCGAGGCTGTGCTGAGCGAAACCAAGGCAGGGCGTTTCGAGTGGCAGGCTCCCGATGAATACCGTCTGGACATCCAGCTCGATGCCTGGTTCGCCGGAAGCGGATACGCGGGTGGAAAAACCTCCAGCATGCACTTCCTCGCCAACCGGTTCGAGGCCCGGAATCTGTTCGCCGGCAAGAAGCAGTGGCGCATGGAGAATTTTTACCGGCACATGCGCCGCAAGCATGGCGTTCTGCTCGAGCCTGATGGCGACCCGGTGGGCGGCCAGTGGAATTTCGATGCCGAAAACCGCAAACCCTGGCGCGGCCAGCCGCCCGAGCCGGTGGATCGCCGCCCTCAACATGACCACACGGCGCTCTGGCAGGCGATCTGCAGTGCCGGCGTCCGGAGTTTCGGGGACAATTCGGCATCGGCTTTGCGCTGGCCGGTGAACCGTGACGAAGCCCTGCAAATGCTCGACGCCTTCATCCGCGAGGCGTTGCCGCATTTCGGCGACTATCAGGATGCCATGAGTACGAGCGCGGCCCGCCTGTTCCATTCGCTGCTGTCATTTGCCCTGAACGTGAAGATGCTGCATCCACGGGAAGTCATCGCCGCCGCGGAAACCGCCTGGCGCAACGGCCATGCGCCGCTGGCCGCCGTTGAGGGGTTCATCCGGCAGATCCTGGGCTGGCGTGAATATATCCGCGGCGTTTACTGGGCACACATGCCGGGGTACGACAGCAACAATGCACTGGGGCATGATGCGCCCTTGCCCGCGTGGTTCTGGACCGGAAACACCCGCATGCGCTGTCTGCAGGAGAGCATCGGCAATTCGCTCAAGCATGCCCATGCCCATCACATCCAGCGGCTGATGGTCATCGGCAATTTCGCCCTGCTTGCCGGTCTCGATCCACAAGCCCTGCACCGCTGGTATCTGGGCATCTACATCGACGCCTTCGAATGGGTTGAACTGCCGAACACGCTGGGCATGAGCCAATTCGCCGATGGCGGTCTGTTGGCCAGCAAGCCGTATGCGGCCAGTGCCGCCTATATGCACCGCATGGGCGATTACTGCCGCGGCTGCGTCTATAAACGTGACCAACGGATCGGGCCGGAAGCCTGTCCGTACAATGCGCTGTACTGGGATTTCCATCTGCGCCACGCCGAGCGTCTTTCCAAAAATCCCCGCATCGGCATGGTTTATCGCAATCTGGCGGCCATGGATACGGCCGAAACCGACGCGATCCGGCAACACGCCGCCGCACTGCGCGCGCGACTGGATGCCCTGTGAGCCGGATTAACCGACGCGCAGGCTGCGCATGCTGATCGAGCCCCAGTCGTAGGCCGTATTGAACATCTGCAAGGGCTCATCG
>NZ_JAPDUI010000007.1 GCF_025980345.1 Arenimonas sp. GDDSR-1
TCGTCTATTACTGCGTGGAATTCCGATGACCGCACATCATGGCTCGCCTCCCGCGTAAAGTCACGCAGCGTTGCTGACGAAGTGCTGCGCAAAATCGATGCCTTGCGCGAGCGCTTTGATGTGGCCGAATACGGCCAGATTGACTACGGCGGTGAACGCTACCCGCTGCTGGCCCTGAAATCCCGCGGCTGGCGCGATGATCTTCCCGTGGCGCTGGTGACCGGCGGCGTGCACGGCTACGAAACCAGCGGTGTGCAGGGCGCTTTGGCGTTCATGGCTTCCCATGGCGGCGACTACACCGGCAAGATCAACATTCTGCTGGCCCCGTGCGTGAGCCCTTGGGCCTACGAGCGCGTGCAGCGCTGGAACGCCGAAGCGCTCGACCCGAACCGTTCGTTTACCGGGCAGGGCGGAACGCAGGAATCGGCCGCGCTGATTCGCCTGCTAGCGCCGTATCAGGGCAGGGTGCTGCTGCACATCGACCTGCACGAAACCACCGACTCGGACGAAACCGAATTCCGCCCGGCCAAAGCCGCCCGCGATGGCGTGCCCTTCGTGCCCGGCGAAATTCCGGACGGCTTTTACCTGTGCGGCGATGAAAAGAACCCGCAACTGGCGTTCCAGAGCGCGGTCAATTTAGCTGTGGCGGAAGTGACCCACATCGCGCCGAGCGATGCCAAGGGTGAGATCATCGGCTCAACGGTGGTGGCGCCGGGCGTGATTCTGTATGACTACAAAGCCCTCGGCCTGTGCGCCGGCATGACCGATGCACGCTTCACCACCACCACCGAAGTGTACCCGGACAGCCCGCGGGCTACACCCGAGCAATGCAACGCCGCGCAGGTGGCGGCGGTGCGGGCGGCGATCGCCTTTGCCTTGGCGAACTGATCTCAGTCGGTACTGAGTACGGTATCGTTGCGCACCTTACGCAGCAGATACAGCCCGTACAGGAAATTCGGCAACACCAGCAGCATCGGAATGGCCCACTGGAAGTTCTGACTCATGTCCACGGGGCTGGAATCCTTGGCGCCGGCCGACACCGCGAAGGTGCCGAAATCCCAGAGGGCGTGGTAGAGAATCGGCACCCACAGCGAGCCGGTGCGGATCAGCAGGGCAATCAACAGCACCCCGCTCATCATCGCCGTACCGGCCTGAACCACGGCATCGGTGAGTTGTCCGGTGGTAACCACATTGAGCACATGCACGCCGCCGAACATCACGGTGGTCAGCACGATGGCCGGCCATAGTGCGAAGCGGCTGCGCAGGCCCTGGAACAGCACGCCACGGAACGCCCATTCCTCGGACAGGCCGACGATGAGGGTGTTGAGTCCCACGAACACCAGCGTGGACAGCGGCGGAAGGCCGGTCAGCACGGCCAGCAGGGCGAACATCAGCAGATATATGGCCGGAAACCACAGCACGCGCAGCGAGCCGGTCGGTTTCGGGGCGACGAATTTCAGATCGCGCCAGCGCATGGCCAGGGTGACCAATGCCAATGCGGCCACCGCCATCACCAGATTCCAGCTGATGCCGTGGGTCAGGCCCTCGACCAGCGGCTTCTTGCTGCCGTCGCTGGCCCAGCGCATGCCGAACATGGTGAGCAGCAACCAGACCACCCAGGTGGCCAGTGCAATCCAGATCCGTTTTTTGTCGTGATTCCCCGTGTCCTGCATGACGTTTCCCCGTATCGCGGCCGTGTCGGCCATCATTTACGACAAATGCTAGCACACGGACGGCGGGCCGTTGGGCGTCGCGACATTGTATGATTGAGGAAACTCCCGAACCGATGACGGTCATCCGAACATGTCTGAAATGCACGCCCTCTGCCGCGCCGTCAGCCCAGCCATCGCCGATTGCGAGCTGAGTTTCATCGGCCGCGAACCGATCAACGTGGCGTTGGCACATCGGCAGCACATGGAATATGTCCTGTGCCTTGGAAAGCTGGGCGCTAAGGTCATCGAGCTGCCGGCCGAGCCGACCTTGCCCGATTCGGTGTTCGTGGAAGACACCGTTTTATTGTTCGATGAACTGGCGGTGCTGACCCGCCCGGGTGCCGAAAGCCGGCGCGCGGAAGTCGACGCCATTGCGCCGGCCGTGCGGGCGGTGCGCAAACAGGTAGAGCGCATCAGCGCGCCGGGAACGATTGACGGCGGCGATGTGCTGCGCATCGGCCGCCGCGTGTTCGTCGGGCTGTCGCAGCGCAGCAACCAGGCGGCGATTGATCAGCTGGCCGACATTCTGAAGCCCTACGCATACACGGTGACTGCCGTGCCAATGCAGGACTGCTTGCACCTGAAATCAGCGGTGACCGCATTGTCCGATGACACCGTACTGATCAATCCGGAGTGGGTGGATGCCGCTTATTTCAAAGAATACCGACAGATTCGCGTGGATGAACACGAGCCGCACGCCGCCAATGTGGTGCGCATCGGCAGCGCCATCCTGATGCCCTCGGCGTTTCCGAAAACGCAAGCCCGCATCGCCTCGGCCGGTTATGCCGTCACCGCCGTGGACGTGTCCGAGTTGCAGAAAGCCGAGGGTGCGGTAACCTGTTGCAGTGTCCTGTTCACGGGGGAGTGATGGCGGAAGACCGTAGCGAATTGCCCTTCGTTGCCGAGTGCAATGAGGTGCCGTGGAAGGCACCGTTTGCCTGGCTGGCCGCCGGTTGGCAGGATCTGAAGCGCACACCGCGGCTGACTCTGACCTACGGCCTGATCATCTTCGCGGTCAGCTGGGCGGTGTCGTTGTTCGCCTGGTGGCTCGGGCGTTTCGCGCTGTTGGCGGCCCTGCTGTCGGGCTTCATTTACATCGCGCCGATGCTGGCCATCGGTCTGCATTCGGTCAGCAAGGATCTTGAAAGCGGGCGGCGCGTCAGTTTCCGGCGCTCCTCCAAACACATGGCCCGCGTGCTCGGGCAGGGCGCGGTGTATGCGCTGATTCTGCTGGTGGTGCTGTTCATCTGGTCACGTTCCGGCATGATGCTTTACGCCTTCTTTCCGGTGGAAGAGGGCAACCGCACGGTGCTGCTGGAATTCCTCGCGGTCGGCTCGCTGATCGGCACAGGCTTCGCCGCGCTGATTTTCGCCACCGCCGCGCTGTCTTTGCCGATGATCGTCGACAAGGACGCCGACATGGTCACCGCGTGTCTGTCGAGCGTGCATGCGGTGCTTCGCAACAAACCGGCCATGGCGGTCTGGGCCGCATGCATCGTGGCCCTGACCGGATTGGGGTTCGCCACCGGCTATGTCGGTTTCATCGTGATCATGCCCTGGCTGGCATTCTCGGCCTGGCACGCCTATCACCAGATCCTGCGGACCGAGCCTTGGCCGCACCTGGCCGACATCACGGACGAATGACGGTATCCGTGCGCCGCACCGGATACAGCCGGTAGCGGGTGTCCCAAGATGCGTGGCGCTGGGCGAAGAAATCCAGACGCTGCTGCGGGGATTCGGCAAAGGCCTTGTCTTCGGCCAGCCGTTTTTCGAACGCGGCCTTGATTGCCGGATCCTTGAGCATGTCGCGTGCCACCGCTTCGGCCACATAGTCTTCCATGTATTCCTTGCGCTCGAAGTGGTTGTTGAACAGGCCCCAGGCCAAATACGAATCCGGGGCTTCCGGTTCCAGCAGCGCCATCACCAGCCGCACTTTCGGCTGGGCGATCGGCACGAACAGGGTGCCGGCCGGGATGTCGCTCCGGGCGGCCTGCCATTTTCCGGTCACCGTGAGCGTCTGGTGGCTCTCGAACGGCACTTTGGCGAAGGCCGCGGTCTCGGCACGGTATTCGGAAACGGCCACGGTCTGTGCGGTGTTCATCGGCGTGAATGCGATGCCATGCCGGGCCAGTTGCGGTCCGAGCCGTGCCGCATACATGGGCGGAATCAGGTAGCCGCCGCGCGGCGCGGTCACGGTCAGCTTCGGCTGGATGTCGTCGAACAAGGGCAGTTTCCAGACCTCCGGCGTGTTCTCGTCATAGCGCGTCATCAGCCCGCCGGACACCGCCGAGGGCGTGCGCGTGTAGGCGTAGCCGAGGAAGTCGATGGGGCGCGCCTTCGGGCTGTTGGTGTAATCCAGCACCACCGGTTGTCCGCCCAGTTTTGCGGCGGCGGCATCGGCCGCACGCGCCTGCGTCTGCCACGCCTTGGCGTTGCCGGCCACCTGCGTCAGCATGGCGCGGATGCTGCGGGCGGTGGCGTCCACGCGCTGCGGATAGGTTTTCCAGGAATGGGTCTCCACCAGCACGCCGAAGCGGTTGCGCAGCAGAAAATAGCCGGTCGAGAACCGCGGGGTGGAAACGCCATCGGCGAAACCCGAGGCCGGGTTGTCGTTCTCGATGAAGGACGGGTAGTAGGGCAGCGGCAGGCTACCGCCCCGGCGCAGATCTTCCAGCACGCCGTCCTGGAACTGCCGGCCGACGGTCTGCAGACCGGCATCGCCGGCGAATTTGGGCTCCACCTGCACCGAAATGTCATGACGGAACTGGGCGCCGTCGGTCACATGCAGATCGACATAGAACAGCGGATCCCATGCGTTGACCAGATCCAGCATGTGCTGCATTTCCGGCGCGTCGGCTTTCATGTAATCGCGGTTGAGGTTGAAGTTCTGGCCGGTGGTACGCCAGCCCATTTCGGCCGGACCGCGCTGGTTCGGGCGGTTCCAGGCCGCGAAGCGCTCGTGACCGTCAACATTGAACACCGGTACGAACAGCAGGACCTGTTTGTGCAGCGGCGAGTCCGCGCCGGGTTGCTCCAGCAGTTCGCGCAGTACGCGGAAGCCGGCGTCCTTGCCGTCGATTTCACCGGCATGGATGCCGCCTTGGAACAGCACCACCGGCAGATCGGCGCGTCGCGCCTGTTCCGGACCCAGTACCCCATCGGCATTGGCGCTCAGCGCCCACATCGGGCGGCCCTCCGGGCTGGTGCCGAATGGGAAACAGCGGACCTGCTTCGGGTAGGCGATCTGGAAATCCCGGCACAGGCGCTCGACTTCGGCATAACGGCCGGTTTCCCGGTAATCGCTGCGCTCGGCATGGGTGCGCAGATCGGCGGCGGGCAGGGGCGAAGCGGCCAGCAGGGCGGCAAGGACGACGGAAGCTCTCATGATAAAATGCCGGTAACGGGGTGATGCCAGTATAGCCAACTCGGCGCCCGTTCCCCATCTCCGCCAAGGCCTGTCATGCTTGCCCGAATTCCGTTGCTGCTGCGCGTTCCGCTGATTTATCTGTTGATTGCCGCCAACACCGTGATCCGGGTGTCGCTGCTGCTGCTGTGCGCGCTGCTCAAGGCGCTGCTGCCGGTAAAAACCCTGCAAAGCCTGCTGGACCGCTGGATCATCGGCTTGGCCGAAGCCTGGATCGCCTTCAACAGCTGGATGATGGATCATCTGACCACGCTGCAGGTGCATTACCGCGAAGACGGTGCGCTTGCCACCGACGGCCATTATCTGGTGCTGTCCAACCACCAGAGCTGGGTCGATATCCTGGTGCTGCAGAAGGTATTCAACAAACGCATTCCGTTCATGCGTTTTTTCCTGAAAAAGGAACTGATCTGGGTGCCGATGCTGGGCCTGGCCTGGTGGGCGCTGGATTTTCCGTTCATGCAGCGCCACACCAAATCACAGCTGCAGAAACGCCCGGAACTGGCTGGAAAAGACATCGCGGCGACCCGCAAGGCCTGTGAGAAATTCCTCGGCAAGCCGGTGTCGATCATGATTTTTCCCGAAGGCACCCGATTCACGGCGGTCAAGCACGACCAGCAGCAGGCACCGTTGTCCAATCTGCTGAAACCGAAATCGGGCGGCATGGCCTACGCCTTGGATGCCATGGGCCGCGGCCTGCATGCCATCCTGGATGTGACCCTGCATTATCCAAACGGCATTCCGGGCATGGCCGATCTGATTGCCGACCGCATCAAACAGGTGCATGTCGATGTCCGCCTGCGCCCGATACCGGAGGCCCTGCGCGCCGGCGATTACGAAAATGACCGGGCGTTCCGGGCCCAGTTCCAGCAATGGATGAACGGCCTGTGGCAGGACAAGCAGCAGATCATGGACGGATTTTCCGGGCGGTAGCGGTCAAAAAGCGCCGTTCTGCTTGTTCGGCCCATGGGGCTGCCTTAGAATGAAACGCAGAATCATCCAGGGACAGGGAACCGGGGACATGGGACTCATCAGCGAGTTGAAACGCCGGAACGTGTTCCGCATGAGCGGCCTGTATCTGGTCGCGGCCTGGCTGATCATCCAGGTCGCCAACAACATCCTGCCCGTGTTCGGCACCCCGCCGTGGGTGCTGAAGACCCTGATCATCACGCTCGCAATCGGTCTGCTGCCGGTCATCGTCCTATCCTGGGCGTTTGAATTCACCCACGAAGGCCTGAAACGCGACGCCGAGGTAGACCCCGGCAGCACGGAGGCCCGGAATACGGCACGCCGACTCAATCACTTGCTGATCGGCGTTCTGGTGCTGGCCCTGACGTATTTCGCCATTGATAAATTCATCATCGGCCGGGTGCCGGTGCCGGATAAGGCTCTGGCCGTCGCCGTGCAGAAAGCCGCCGCCCAGCAGGAACGGCCGTCGATTGCGGTGCTGCCGTTCGACAACCGCAGTGCGGTGGCCGAGGATGCGTTCTTCGTGGACGGCATGCACGACGACATCCTGACCCAGCTGTCCAAGATCAGCGGTCTGAAGGTGATTTCGCGGACTTCGGTCGAGTCCTTCCGCGACAGCAAACTTCCGATCCGCGACATCGCCCGCAAACTCGGGGTGAAAACCATTCTCGAGGGCGGCGTCCAGCGCGGCGGCAACCGCGTGCGCATCAACATGCAGCTGATCGACGCCGAAACAGACACCCATCTGTGGGCGGAAACCTACGACCGTGAACTTACTGCCGAGAACATCTTCGCCATCCAGAGCGAGGTGACCGCCGCCATCACCGGGTCGCTGAAGACGCAGCTGAGTCCGGTCGAGAAAGCCCGCATGGCCGATATCCCGACGAACAGTCTGCCGGCCTGGGAGGCCTATCAGTTGGGCCGCCAGCGCATGGCCAAGCGGACCTCCGAAGCCCTGACCGATGCCATCGGCTTTTACCGGAAAGCCATCGCGCTCGATCCGAAATTCACCCTGGCGCATGTCGGGCTGGCGGATGCCATTCTGTTGGAGATCAACTACAGCGGCACCGATCTGGCGGAAAGTACCGAGAAAGCCGAGCAATCGATTGCCACGGCCATGCGTCTGGATCCGAATTCCGCCGAGGTCTGGACCACGGCAGCCAGCATTGACAGTTACCGCGGGCAATTTGCCGCGTCCGAGCCCAAATTCCGTAAAGCCATTGGGTTGAACCCCAACTATGCCACCGCCTATCATTGGTTCGGCAGCATGCTGTCCAATGCCGGCCGTATCGATGAATCCATCGTCAATGTGAAAAAGGCGCTGGAGCTCGATCCGCTGTCGGCCATCATCAATGGCGACCTCGCCGCCAAATACGAACAGACCGGGCGCTTTGATGAGGCGATTGCCGGATACCAGCGCGTCATCGAAATCGATCCGGCCATGGCCCTGCCTTACTACAACAAGGCCATTCTGTTGGCCTATGCGCGCCGCGATTTCATTTCCGCGGTGCCATTGCTCGATAAGGCGTATGCGCTGGATTCAGGCAACCCCTACATTCCGATGTTCGCGACCGTCATCCGTGCCGATCTGCTGGACGATGAAGGCAGTCTGCGCCTGCTTGCGGCCCAGCGCGCCAAGTATCCGGACATTCCGGTAGTGCGGGAAGGCCAGGCCTATGTCAGCCTTTACCGGGGCCAGACCGCGGCTGCCGAGGCTTATGCCCGCGAAGTCGTCAAGATGAATCCGCAAAGCGCCAGCGTATTGGCCGATTTCCTCATGCGCCGTGGCGATTATGCCGGTGCGCGGGCCTTGCTCCTCAAAACCCAGCCGGAGTTATGGAAACCGGACGTCCAGGTGAATTTCAACAATGCCCGCGAAGTCATCGCCCTGGCGGCGGTTCTGTACAGGACCGGGGAGAAGGCACAGGCCGAGCGATTGCTCAGCAGTGCGGAAGTATTGACCCGTTCGCCGAATGCCCGCCTCGGGTTTTTCGGTTATGGCCCGATGGATGCCACGATCGCGGCCATCCGCGGTGACAAGAGGCTGGCGTTGGATCGTCTGAAGGCGGCCTATGCCGAAGGCTGGCGCGGGCCGTTCTGGCGCTATTACCGCGATTTCGATCCCAGCTTCGCGGATATCCGCGACACGCCGGAATTCAAGGCGATTTTTGCCGATATCGATCGCGATATGCGCCAGCAGGCCGCACGGCTGTCTGCCCAACCGAAAGGTTCGCTGTTCCAGTAAGCGTTTGAACCGGTGCTGACCGAGCGGCGGAGTCGGCGCCGAAACGATGGGAACGCGCCGTCAAACCCGTCATACTATGCAGGTTGCGCCCCAGGCGCGGTTTTCCGGATCACCGATGTCTGATTTCTCCCAATGGCCGCTGCGCGCCGAACTGCTCGAAGCCTTGGCCAGTCAGCACATGACTGTGCCGACCCCGATCCAGCAGGCCGCGCTTTCCGATATTCTGGCCGGCCGCGATGTGCTGGCGCAGGCCAAGACCGGCAGCGGCAAAACCCTGGCGTTCGCGCTGGGCCTGCTGCAGGGTCTGAAGGCCCCGAGCGGCGTGCAGGCATTGGTGCTGTGCCCGACCCGTGAGCTGGCCGATCAGGTCACCCAAGCCATCCGCAAGGTTGCCGTGCGTCTGCCCAACGTCAAGGTTTCTGCGTTTTACGGCGGCATTCCGGTCCGTGTTCATGTCGAATCCCTGGTGCATGAACCGGCCATCGTGGTCGGTACGCCGGGTCGGATTCTGGAGTTGATCGAAACCGGCGCGCTGAAACTCGAGGCCATGACCCGGCTGGTTCTGGACGAGGCCGACCGCATGCTCGACATGGGCTTTGAGCCGGCCATCCAGGCCATCCGGAGCGCCTTGCCCGCGAACTATCAGACCCTGTTGTTCTCGGCGACCTTTCCGGAGGCCGTGCGCGCCCTGTCGAAAAGCTATCAACGCGACCCGCTGGAAATCCTGCTCGATACCGACACCCGTTCCGAACATATCGAACAGCTGTTCTTCGAAGTGCCCGGCAACCGCAAGAATGACGCGTTGCTGCAGTTGCTCGGCCAGCTCCAGCCGGCGCAGGCACTGGTCTTCTGCAACACCAAAATCGACTGCCAGAATGTCGAACAGCATCTGGCCAAAGCCGGTTTCGATGTCTGCGCACTGCACGGCGATCTCGAGCAGCGCGATCGCGACGAGGCCATGGTGCGTTTCCAGAACGGCAGCGTCCGCGTACTGGTCGCCACCGATGTCGCCGCACGCGGTCTGGATGTGTCCGATCTGCCGCTGGTGTTCAGTTACGAGTTGGCGCATCAGGCCGATGTGCATGTGCACCGGGTCGGCCGTACCGGGCGTGCCGGTAAAGACGGCCGGGCATTGGCCTTGGTGGCGCCGTCCGAAATGGGCCGGGTTCAGGCCATCGAACAGCAGATGGGCCTGACGGCGCGCTGGCAGCGTCTGGATCTGTCCAGCATCAAGCTGGCGCCCTTGAAAGCCGACTGGAAGACGGTGGTCATCGATGCCGGCCGCAAGGATAAACTGCGGCCTGGCGATATCCTCGGGGCCTTGACCGCAAAACAGCAGATTGACGGCAAATCGGTCGGGAAAATCGCCCTGTTCGATACCCGATCCTACGTGGCGCTGCATAAAAGCGCGGCCGAGAAGGCCTTGCAGCTGCTCAGACAGGATAAAATCAAAGGACGCAGCTTCCGTGTCCGCCTGCTGTCGCCCTGAAACGAGGTTTTCCATGAGTTACCGCATTTTCCTTTTGTTCGTGGTGCTTGCCGGCGCGGTACCGCTGTCCGCCACCGCGCAAACTCCGTCCCCGGATCCGAAAGTCCTCGCCGCGCGCCTGCAGCCGCCGGACAATCTGCGGCTACCGCCGGCCAATGCCATCCGCACCGCCAGTGGCCTGCGTTATGTGGTTCTGCAACGCGGCAAGGGCGGCGCGCATCCGAACCCGGCGAGCACGATTGAAATCGATTATGTCGGCTGGGATTTCCAGGGCCATATGTTCGACAGCTCCTTGCCGCGCGGCGCGCCCTCGCGTTTTCCGCTGAACGGCCTGATCAAGGGCTGGCAGGAAGGCGTGTTGTTGATGAGTCCGGGCGATACCTTCCGGTTCTGGGTGCCCGGCAATCTGGCCTATGACAGCTTTCCCGGTGGCGACTCCCCCAAAGGCAAGCTGGTGTTCGACATCACCCTACATGCGTTCGACAACGGCGATTGACCGGTGTCCGTCCGCGTCAATAAATTCATCTCCGATACCGGCTACTGCTCCCGCCGCGAAGCCGATGCGCTGATCAAGGAGGGCCGCGTTACCGTCAACGGCAGCCGTCCGTCATTGACCACACGCGTGGAGGAGGGCGATGCCGTCCTCGTCGACGGCCAGACCCTGCGTATCCGCAAGGCCAAGCCCGGCACCCGCAGGCATGTCTACATCGCGCTGAACAAGCCGGTCGGCATCACCTGCACGACCGACCAGAGCGTGAAAGGCAACATCGTCGATTTCGTCGATCACGAGCAGCGCATCTTTCCGATCGGACGCCTGGACAAGGACTCGGAAGGCCTCATTCTGCTGACCAGCAACGGCGACATCGTCAATGAACTGCTGCGTGCCGAGAACCGCAAGGAAAAGGAATATCTGGTCGCGGTCAATAAAGCGGTCACTGACGAATTTCTGCGCGGCATGGCCAAAGGCGTGCGCATCCACCGCGATACCACCTTGCCCTGCAAAACCCGGAAAATCGCGCCATACGGGTTCGCCATCGTGCTGACCCAGGGCCTGAACCGGCAGATCCGGCTGATGGCCGCTGCTTTCGGCTACCGGGTCACCCAGTTACGCCGGGTGCGCATCATCAACGTCAAGCTCGGCGCCTTGAAACCCGGACAATGGCGCAATCTGAGCGATGCCGAACTGAAAGGTCTGTTGCCCGAGCGAACGGACTGGTAATCCCGCGGCTTCGATTCTAAAGTTTGCGCGGGTCCCGGAAATCCTCGATGGCACGCGGATCGGGTGAAATGTCGAGGCTCATGCGGAACTCGCCCGGAACGGGCTTTCCATTCACGGTCTGCGGTGCGAATTTCCACTTGGTGATGGAGTCCTTGGCGAAACGGCGGGCTTCTTCGGGCAGGCTTCCGTTGTCGGTGCTCATGACCGGATTGAGGCATTGTCCGGCAACATCGATGTCACAGCGGAGATCGATGCGGCCTTTCCAGCTGTCTTCACGATTCAGCGATTTCGGAAACGCGGCATAGATCTCACGCAGCGGCAAGGGCGCCAGCAGGGTCTCCTGCAGACTGACGCTGGCGCCGGAAGCAGAGGGTGTAATCAGATAGGTCACGCGCACGCCGCTTTGCAGCAGCCCCGGCTTTCCGTCCTGCACCGGAGGGGTGATGCGCATGGCGGCAATTTTGGCCTTGACCGCATCGGCGAATTTCGCAGGGTAATCGGCTTCCTTGATGATCCGGCTTTCGGCCACGCCGCCCTCGGCGTTGAAGGACACATCGCTCCAGACCGCGATGGTATAGGGCGCAGCCGGTTTATCGGCGGCCGCAGCCGGTAGCAGGGCAAACAGGCCAAGGGCAAAAACGACACGCAGAATCATGGGGGTGCTCATTGCGGAAATGGAGAATCATGATACCCCGTGTCTGGGATCATTTCAGGCACTGCCCAGCCAGCTCGCCATCAGTGCTCCGATGCAGGCCAGAACCAGCACGATGCTGATCCATCCGGTGATGCGAGTGCCACGGCCGGAATGGGCGCCGCCCATCAGGTTTTTGTCGGAGGCCAGTAATTGCAGGGCGATGATGTGTAGCGGAAGCAATACCGCATTGACCACCTGGCTGCTGTAGATGAGGGAAATCAAGGGCAGGCCGGGAATGGCCACCACGCTGGCGGCAGCCACCGACAGTCCGATGAAGGCGGCATAGAACAGCTGGAAATGGTGCGCGTCGAGGTCCAGCGAGGCCGGCGCATCGATGCCTTCGGCGATGGTATAGGCGGTCGCCAGCGGCACGATTGCCGCTGCAAGCAGGGAGGCGCCCAGCAGGCCGGCGCCGAACAGGACCGTGGCGAAACGGCCGGCGAGCGGTTCCAGGGCGATGGCGGCATCACCGGCATCGTTGATATGGATGCCGGAACGGTGCAGCGTCGCGGCACAGGCGATGGCAATGGCCATGCCGATGACGCCGGTCAGGATGGAACCGATCACCACATCCACTTTCTCCCAACCCAGATTGGCCACGGTGATTTTCTTATCGACCGCATACGATTGGATGAAAGCCAGCCCCCAGGGTGCCAGCGTGGTCCCGAGTGCGGCGGCGATGGCGATCCAGCCCAGGGTATCGACGGGCAGATGCGGCACCAGCGCGTTATGCCAGACCGCCTGCCAGTCCGGTGCCGCCAGAATGGCGGCGGCAATATACAGGGCCAGCGTCGACGAAATGATCAGCAGGATGCGTTCGATGCGGTAAAACGAGCCGAAGACCACCACCAGCGATATCAACACGCAAGCGATCGGTGCACTCAGCCAGGCCGGAATGCCGATCAACCCGCAGGCCGCGGCGATGCCGGCATATTCGGCGCAGATGGTGCCGAAGTTGGCGAACAGCAGGCCCAGCACGGCCAGATAGCCCCAGCCGCGTCCCCAGTGCGCGCGGATGATGCCGGCGAAGCCCTTGCCGGTGGCAGCGCCGATGCGAACCGCCATCAGATGGAATTGGATCAGCAGCAGGGTGGAGGCCGGAATGATCCACAACAGGCGGTAGCCGTAGTCGGTGCCGAGGATGGAGTAGGTGGTGATGCCGGCCGGATCGTCATCGGAGAGTCCGGCCAGAAGTCCGGGCCCGAGCACCGCCAGAAAGGCGGTCAGTGCGCCGATGCCGGCGGCACGCATCCGGGAAAACTGTGCCATGATGCCGCGCTTGTGATGGGCCGTGGCGTGGATCGGCGTGCCTTGACGGTGGCGAAGAATGCCATTGGGCGATTTGCGCGGGTGTTTGCCGTGGGTCGTCATGGGGAGTGCCTGCCGGTGCGCCGACCCTCAATATAAGCCATTCCTTATCCGGCAGGGCTGTCGAGCGCCCCCAAAGCCGCGCATCGGCCGCTGGCCATGCTGGCGGTCAGCAGATAACCGCCGGTCGGCGCTTCCCAATCCAGCATTTCGCCGGCAAAGAACAGGCCGGGATGCCTGCGCCACATCAGGCGGTCATCCAGTTGCGGCAAGGCCACACCGCCCGCGGTGCTGATGGCCTCGGCCATCGGCCGCGGCGCGCTGACCGTCAAGGGCAGGGCTTTCAGCAATCGCGCCAGCGCCTGCGGATCGGCAAGCTGCTGCCGGTCGGTCAGTTCGTACAGCAGGGCGGTTTTCACGCCGGACAGTTTGAAATGCCGGCGCAGGAAATCACTCAGGCTTCGGCCATTGCGCGGTTTTCCGGCCGCCGCGACGATGCGTGCCGAATCATGATCGGGAAGCAGGTCGAGCAACAGCGTGCAGCGGCCGTCGCGCGCGATGGTTTCGCGGATATCGGCGCTGAGCGCATACACCAGACTGCCTTCGATGCCGTATTCGCTGATGATGCATTCGCCCTGTACACCTTCGGTTCCGGAGCCGGCCAGACGCATGCGCAGGGGTTTGAGCGGGGTGCCGGCGAATTTGTCTTTGAAGAATTCCGACCACACGGCTTCAAAGCCGCAATTGGCGGCCTGCAGCGGGACGATGTCCAGACCCTCCGGAAACAAACCGTCGCGCCAGCTGCCGTCCGAACCCAGTTGCGGCCAGCTGGCGCCGCCCAGCGCCAGAATGAAAGCGTCGGCGCGGACGATGATTTCACCTTCCGCGGCCTGCAGACGCAGCTGTCGATCGTCAACGAACGCAACGGCACGGTGATTGACATGGAAGTGCACGCCCAGCGCACGCAGATGTTTCAGCCAGGCCCTGAGCAGGGGCGCCGCTTTCATGTCGGTCGGAAACACGCGGCCGGAACTGCCGACAAAAGTCGCGATACCCAGCTGATGGGCCCATTCGCGTACGGCCGTGTTATCGAACCCGGTCAACCAAGCCGATACCGACGCGCTCCGGTCGCGGAAACGCGTGCTGAAATCGGCCATCGGTTCGGCATGCGTCAGGTTCAGGCCGCCGCGTCCGGCAATCAGGAATTTCCGGCCGACGGAAGCCTTGCGCTCGTAGACATGCACTTCCGCGCCTTGCTCGGCCGCGGTCTGCGCCGCCATCAAGCCGGCCGGGCCGCCGCCGATGACGGCGATTTTTTTCGGAGCGGCAGCGGTGTTCATCGGGAATCCGGTGATAATGTGCCTTCAGTTTAGAGGAATTGCCGCCGCCATGCCGTATTGTCCCATCCTCGCCACGCTCGCCTATGTGCTTTCGCCCGATGGCCGTCAGGTGCTGCTCATCCACCGCAATGCCCGGGATACCGATGAACATCTGGGCAAGTACAACGGCCTCGGCGGCAAAGTCGAGGACGATGAGGATGTGGTGGCCAGCGTTCGCCGGGAAGTCATGGAGGAAGCCGGAATCGTCTGCGAAAAAATCAGTCTGCGCGGCAGTATTTCCTGGCCGTTCTTCGGCAGGAACGGCGAACATTGGTACGGCCTGGTGTTTCTGGTCGAGCAATTCAGCGGAACACCATTCACCCGCAATCCTGAAGGTGATCTGTGCTGGGTCGATGTCGATAAAATCATGGAGCTGCCGATGTGGGATGGCGACCGCCAATTCCTGCCGTTGGTCTTCGATGGCGACCCGCGCCAATTCCATGGGGTCATGCCGTATGAAAACGGGAAAATGAAATCATGGACTTACTCAAGAATATGAGCCATTCGACTGAAATTTAACGGAAATTCAGCGCTTGTCGGAATTCTGCTCAAATTTAGAGTAGTTACTTAACTATTATTTAACCTATAATCAAGGGCTTATCGATACGTCTTTGTGCCGGGCAGGGGCCACGGCAAACCGGCTTGTTGGCCGTTGATTGCAACTCATTCCTATTTCCCAGAGGGTTTATGTCTACTCATACTTCGTATCGCAAGCAAGCGCTGGCGCTCGCCATCAGTGCCGCCGTATTCGCCCCCGTTGCCGCCGCCCAGGACGCCGCCGTTCTCGATAAAGTGCAGGTCACCGCCGACCGTCGTGTTGAAAACATCCAAGACGTTCCGGTCTCGGTCAGCACCGTCAGCGGCGAGAACCTCGACGCGCTGGCCTCCGGCGGCGCCGATATTCGTTTCCTGTCCGGCCGCACTCCCGGCCTGAACATCGAATCCTCGTTCGGCCGTGCGTTCCCCCGCTTCTACATCCGCGGCTACGGCAATACCGATTTCCGCCTGAATACCTCGCAGCCGGTTTCGCTGGTGTATGACGATGTGGTCCAGGAAAACCCGATTCTCAAAGGCTTCCCGCTGTTCGATCTGGAACAGGTGGAAGTGCTGCGCGGC
The DNA here is from genome assembly GCF_025980345.1 of Arenimonas sp. GDDSR-1. Classification (GTDB taxonomy): domain Bacteria; phylum Pseudomonadota; class Gammaproteobacteria; order Xanthomonadales; family Xanthomonadaceae; genus Arenimonas. The sequence continues at coordinate 15,553 of NZ_JAPDUI010000007.1, forward strand.
CCGCAGGGCACCCTGTTCGGCCGTAACTCGCCGGCCGGCGTGGTCAAATTCAACTCGGTCAAACCGGGTGAAGATACCACCGGCTACGCGAAGTTTTCGGCAGCCTCCTACGGTGGCGTGAATCTGGAAGGCGCCGTCGGCGGCGGCTTCGGCGAAGGCTGGAGCGGCCGTGTATCCGGCCTGTACCAGCATCGCGATGATTATGTCGACAACACCTACACCGGCGAGAAAAACGCCTACGAAGGCTATGACGAGTTCGCCCTGCGCGGCCAGCTGCGTTTTGAAAGCGAAGGCTTCGAGGCCCTGCTCGGCGCGCATTACCGCAACCTGGACGGCACCGCCCGTCTGTTCCGCGCCAACATGATCCAGTCCGGCACCAACAAGCCGGTCAGCGGTTTCGACCGCGATGAAATCGCCATCGACGGCGTGAACGAGCAGGAACTGACCCAGTTCGGCGCCAATGCCCGTCTGCGTTGGGATTTCGACGGCATCAGCGTGCATTCGATCACCGGCTTCGAAACCGTGGAAACCTACAGCCGCGGCGACATCGACGGCGGTTACGGCGCGTCCTTCCTGCCGGTTTCCGGCCCGGGCTTCATTCCGTTTGCCTCCGAATCGGCCGACGGCATTCCCGAGCATTCGCAGTGGACCCAGGAATTCCGCATCGAATCGAACACCGATGCCGCGCTGAACTGGCAGGCCGGTCTGTTCTACTTCAACGAAGATTACAAAGTCGAAAGCTTCAGCTACGACTCGCTCGCCGGCGGCGCTGCCGACGGTTACCAGCGCATCCGCCAGACCAATGATTCCTGGGCGGCCTTCGGTGCTATCAACTGGGACATCAGCGACAGCTTCGAACTGCGGGCCGGCGTGCGTTACACCGTCGATAACAAAGAACTGACCGTCGAGGATTACTGGAACACCGGTTTCGTGCCGTGTGTCCTGCTGGGCAAGTGCACCCTGTCTCAGCTGGCTGCGCAGGAGCCGGATGGCGATCTGTCGGCTTCGCCGGAAGACAAGAAATTCAGCTGGGACATTTCGGGCACCTGGAAGCTCAACGAGGACGTCAATCTGTACGCCCGCGTCGCCACCGGCTACCGCGGCAGCAGCATCCAGAGCGCCGGCGCGTTCAATGCCAAGTCGGTCGCCGCTCCGGAAACCTCGACCTCGTTCGAAGCCGGCATCAAGGCCGACTTCTGGGACAACCGTGCCCGCCTGAACGCCAACGTGTTCTATTACGAAGTCAAAGACCAGCAGCTGACCGCGGTCGGCGGCTCGGGCAACGCCAACATCCTGCTCAACGCTGATAAATCGACCGGGCAGGGTTTCGAGCTCGACTTCCAGGCCTACCTGACCGACAGCCTGCTGGTCACCCTCGGCACCGGCTACAACGATACCGAAATCAAGGACAAGAACCTGGCCGTGTCGGTCTGCGCCCAGTGCACCGTCACCGATCCGCTGGACATCAACGGCAAGGCCCTGATCAACGGCAATGCCCTGCCGCAGGCGCCGAAATGGACGCACAACCTGACGGCCCGTTGGGGCATGCCGGTCGGCGACGGCGGCGAGTTCTACGTGCATACCGATTGGGTCTACCGCAGCAAGGTCAATTTCTTCCTGTACGAATCGGTGGAATTCACCGGCGCGTCCTACGTCGAAGGCGGTCTGCGCATCGGTTACAACTGGAACCAGGGCGCCTATGATCTGGCCCTGTACGGCCGCAACATCACCGACGAGCTGGCCATCCTCAGCGGCATCGACTTCAACAACCTGACCGGCATGATCAACGAGCCGCGTACGGTCGGCGTGGAGTTCAAAGCCGGATTCTAAGCGGTGACTGCCGTGTGAAAATCGGAAAGGGCCGGGTCACCGGCCCTTTTCTTTTGCGCTATGCTAGGCGCTACCCGAACGGAGCCTGCCATGAGCACTGCCTATACGTTTTCCGCCACCGATATCGATGGCAATGATGTTTCCCTCGCCGATTACAAAGGCAAGGTGCTGCTGGTGGTCAATACCGCCTCAAAATGCGGATTCACGCCGCAGTACACCGGTCTGGAGACGCTCTGGCGCAAGCACCGCGATGCGGGTTTCGTGGTTCTCGGTTTTCCCTGTGACCAGTTCGGTCATCAGGAGCCCGGCGATGCCGAAGAAATCAAGAATTTCTGTTCCTTGAGCTATGACGTCAGTTTTCCGATGTTCGGAAAAATCGAAGTCAACGGCGGCGGCGCGCATCCCTTCTATCAATGGCTGAAGAAGGAAAAAAGCGGATTGCTGGGCATCGGCGCGATCAAATGGAATTTCACCAAATTTCTCATCGGCCGCGACGGCTCCGTGCTGAAACGCTATGCACCGACCGACAAGCCGGAAGACATCGAATCCGACATCGTCGCTGCGCTGAACGCCTAAATCATTCCGAGCAGCGTACGCGTGGCTTCGGTCAGGCGGCCGCGTGACAGGAAGAAGTCCCAGTAACTGCCGCCCAGCTGCCGCCAAAGCACGGCGGCACGTACGGCTGCAAGCAGGGCAGCACGGACTTCGGACACCACCTGGGCCTGGGCCAGATACACCGGATTGCCCTGCACCATGATTTTGGGCCCGAGTGGACTGACTTTTTCGGCATACAGCCTGCCAAGCGCCGCCAACACATCCGGATGCGTCGCTCCCGAAGTTTCGGCCTGGCCTTTGATATCCTGCAGTGCGGCATGCACAGCCTGCATCGCCTGCGCATTGCGGTTGAACTGGCGTTCGAGATGCAGCACGTTGAGACCGATGCGGGTGACGGCATTGTCGCGCGCAGATTCGCCCTGCAGCTGGCTGTACAGCCGCCTCAAACCCGGTTTGAGCTGGTGCCGGTTGCCGTAAATGTGTTCGGTCTGATCGGCATCGAACACGAAAAGGCTGTTGATGCAGGTGCTCAGGGGTTCGGTCTGGGCCTGGCCTTGATTGGCCATCAGTTGGACCTGTTCGACGGCCTGCAGCAGGGCGGCGAGGGCAAGGGCGCGGTCTTTCATGCAGTAAGTTCCTGGCGAAGTCGGATTTCCATGGGCGCATCGGTTTCGGCGATGACGGCGCCACCGAGGCAGATCTCATTCTCGTAAAGCACCAGCGATTGGCCGGGCGTCACCGCCCGTTGCGGTTCGTCGAACAGCACCTCCAGGCTGTCGTCCGGCAGAACCTGTACCTGGCAGGCGACATCCTGCTGGCGGTAGCGGGTCTTGGCGGTGCAGCGGAACGTGCCTGCCGGCGCTGTGCCCGACACCCAGTGCGCGGTTTCGCTGCGCAGGCTGCGCGAGTGCAGCCATTGCGATTCGATGCCCTGGTCGACGTACAGGATATTCCGATGGATGTCCTTGCCGACCACGAACCAGGGCGCTGCCGCGCGGCCTTTGATGCCGCCGATATGCAGACCTTCGCGCTGGCCGAGCGTGTAATAGAAGACGCCGGCGTGTTCACCCACGGTCTGGCCGTCCACGCTGCGTATTTCGCCGGCCTTGGCCGGGATGTACTGGGAGAGAAAGTCGCGGAAATCGCGTTCGCCGATGAAGCAGATGCCGGTGGAATCTTTTTTTGCGGCGGTACCGAAACCGGCGCCGGCAGCCAAGCTGCGGACTTCGGACTTCGGCAGGTGGCCGATCGGAAACAAAGTGGTGGACAGCTGCGTCTGGCCGAGCTGGTGCAGGAAATAGGTCTGGTCCTTGCCGGCATCGGCGCCGCGTACCAGCTCGAACAGTCCATCGCGTTCCCTCACCTGTGCGTAATGGCCGGTCGCGATCTTATCCGCACCCAGTGCCTTGGCTTCATCGAGGAAGGTCTTGAACTTGATCTCCCGGTTGCACAGAACATCGGGGTTCGGCGTGCGCCCGGCTTTGTATTCCGCGAGGAAATAGGTGAATACTTCCGACCAGTAGGTTTTGGCGAAGTTGCGGGAATAAAAGGGAATGCCCAGTCGTCCGCAAACGGCCAGCGCATCCTTGCGGTCTTCTTCGGCCCGGCATTCGCCGTCGTCTTCCTCGTCCCAGTTCTGCATGAACAGCCCGGAGACTTCATGTCCCTGTTGTTTCAGCAGCAGCGCGGCCACCGAGGAATCAACACCGCCGGAAACGCCCAACATGACCTTCATGATGAGCTCACAGGCTCTGCAGCATGGACAGCGGATGCCGGAATCCGCTCAGATAATCGGCGATCACGCGGGCGACCAGCGGACTGCGGTGCTGGGCTTGCAGGGCTTCGATTTCGGCCGGCTGCAGCCAGTGCGCTGCCACGATGCCGTCATCCAGCGCGCGCCCCGCATCCTGCCGCAGCGGTTCGGCCGCGAAGGCCATGCGCAGATACTGCCGCCCGGTTTCAGGTGCTTTCCATTGGTAAGCGCCGATGAAGGCCGTCAGGGCGATGTGCCAGCCGGTTTCCTCCAGGGTTTCACGCACGGCCGCCTGCAGGATCGATTCATCCGGCTCCAGATGCCCGGCCGGCTGGTTGTAGACCAGACGGCCAGCCACGCGTTCTTCAACCATCAACAGGCGCCCGTCGCGCTCGACCACGGTCGCGACGGTGACGTCCGGTTGCCAGAATGTGCCGGTGCGGTAACTCATGGGAGAAAGATGGGGCTTAAATCCTTGTTTATCAATACCGTCATTATCGCCGATTTGCCGCCCCTTGTATTTTCACTGGGGATACCCTATTTATAGGTCATGAGCGGAAACAAGACACCCGACCAATACAGCAGCGGCGACGCCCTGCTCGAGGCGGTGCGCGCCGAGGTCGGTCCGCCCGGGCGTTTCCAGGTGGTTCTGCTCAATGATGATTTCACACCGATGGATTTCGTGGTTTTCGTGCTTCAGGAGTTCTTCGCGATGAACCAGGAGAAAGCCACCCAGGTGATGCTCCAGATCCACACCCGCGGCCGCGGTACCGGCGGCGTCTATTCACGGGAAGTCGCTGAATCGAAAGTAAACCAGGTCAATGAATTTTCACGCCAGAACCACCATCCTCTGTTAAGTATGATGGAACCGCTGTAATCAAGGCATCAGGAGCAGGCTATGTTCAGTAAGGAACTCGAAGTATCCATCGGTCAGTGCTATAAGGATGCCCGTGAGTCGCGCCATGAATTCATGACGGTCGATCATCTGTTGCTGTCCCTGCTCGAGAACGCTTCGGCGCTCGGCGTGCTGCGCGCCTGCGGTGCCGACATCGACGAACTCGCCAAGGGCCTGCGTCTGGCCATCAGCGACAACGTTTCCATTCTTCCCGAGGAAGATAACCGCGACACCCAGCCCACGCTCGGATTCCAGCGCGTGCTGCAGCGCGCCGTCTATCATGTGCAATCCTCCGGCAAGAAGGAAGTCACCGGCGCCAATGTGCTGGTCGCCATTTTCAGCGAGAAGGACTCGCATGCGGTATATCTGATGCAGAAACAGGACATCACCCGCCTTGATGTGGTGAATTACCTGTCGCACGGAGTGGCTCGCAGTGGCGAGCCGCCGGAAGAACCCGCCGAGGAAAACCGCGGTCCGGAAGCGGCCGAGGAAGTCAAAGGCAATGCCCTGGCGGAATTCGCGGCAAATCTCAATGAGCTTGCCCTCGAAGGCAAAATCGACCCGCTGATCGGCCGCGAAGAGGAAGTCGAACGCACCATCCAGGTGCTGTGCCGCCGCCGCAAGAACAATCCGCTGTATGTCGGCGATCCCGGTGTCGGCAAAACCGCGCTTGCCGAAGGCCTGGCCTGGCGTATCGTCGAAGGCCGTGTTCCCGAGGTGCTGCGTACCGCCGTGATCTGGGCACTCGATCTCGGCTCTCTGGTGGCCGGCACGAAATACCGCGGCGATTTCGAAAAGCGTCTCAAGGCCGTTCTGGCGCAATTGAAGAAAGAGCCCAATGCCATTCTGTTCATTGATGAAATCCACACCATCATCGGCGCGGGCTCCGCCTCCGGCGGCACCATGGATGCTTCCAATCTGATCAAGCCCGTGCTGCAGAACGGCGAACTGCGTTGCATCGGTTCGACCACCTTCCAGGAATACCGCGGCGTTTTCGAAAAAGACCGCGCATTGGCCCGCCGTTTCCAGAAAATCGACATCAGCGAACCGACGCTCGGCGAGGCGGTAGCCATCCTCAATGGCCTCAAACCGCGCTTCGAAGCCCATCACGAAGTGACCTACAGCAGCGATGCCATCCAGGCGGCAGTCGATCTTTCGGTCAAACACATCAACGACCGCCTGCTTCCGGACAAGGCCATCGATGTGATCGACGAAGCGGGTGCCCGTCAGCGGCTGCTGCCGCCCGACATCCGCAAATCGGTCATCGATCTCGAGGAAATCGAGTTGATCGTATCGAAAATGGCGCGCATTCCGGCCAAACAGGTTTCCGCGTCCGACAAGGATGTGCTGCGCAACCTGGACCGCAATCTGAAAATGCTGATTTTCGGCCAGGACCCCGCCATCGAAACCCTGGTTTCCGCCATCAAACTGGCCCGCTCGGGCCTGGGCCATCCCGACCGGCCGATCGGAAGCTTCCTGTTCGCCGGTCCGACCGGAGTCGGCAAGACCGAGGTCACCAAGCAACTGGCGATGCAGCTGGGTGTCGAACTGGTCCGTTTCGACATGTCGGAATACATGGAAGCGCACTCGGTCAGCCGTCTGGTCGGCGCGCCTCCAGGCTATGTCGGTTTCGACCAGGGCGGCCTGCTGACCGAAAAAATCGTGAAAACCCCGCACTGCGTGCTGCTGCTCGATGAAATCGAAAAAGCACATCCGGACGTCTACAACATCCTGTTGCAGATCATGGATCGGGGCGTGTTGACCGATACCAACGGCCGAGAAGCCAACTTCAAGAATGTGGTCATCGTGCTGACCACCAACGCCGGTGCCCAGATCGCGGCGCGCCGTTCCATGGGTTTCGTCGAGCAGAATCACACCACCGATGCCATGGAAGCCATCCGCAAGCAGTTCACCCCGGAATTCCGCAACCGCTTGGATGCCATCGTGCAATTCCAGGCCTTGGGCATGGATCACATCCTGCGCGTGGTCGATAAATTCCTGATCGAGCTGGAAGCCCTGCTGCACGAAAAGCATGTGGTGCTCAGCGTCAGTCCGGAAGCGCGCCAGTGGTTGGCCGAAAACGGATTCGATGCCCAGATGGGCGCACGTCCGATGGCGCGTCTGATCCAGGACCGCATCAAGCGGCCCTTGGCCGACGAACTCCTGTTCGGCGCCTTGGTCAACGGCGGTCGCGCCAGCGTGTCGGTCGGCGAGGGTGGCCTGCAGGTCAGTGCATTGCCCGAACCCGAGCGGCTGCTGCCGGCTTCGGTCGAGCCCTGAGGCTTATTTGGCGCGGTAGGTAATCCGGCCTTTGCTGAGGTCGTACGGGGTCATTTCGACCTTGACCTTGTCGCCGGTGAGGATGCGGATGTAGTTTTTGCGCATTCTGCCGGAAATGTGTGCCGTGATGACATGTCCGTTTTCCAGCTTGACGCGGAACATGGTGTTGGGCAGGGTTTCCAGAACGGTGCCGTCGAATTCAATTGAATCGTCTTTGGACATGCAGAATGGGGTGCTTTGGTTGAAATAAGGCGCTATTTTGACAGGTTTGGCCGGTAAGTGCAAAGAAAGCCCTACGCCAAGCGGGTTTTGGCCAGATAATCGGTGATTTCCCGCTCCGGAAAATGGGCCGTCCAAGCCCCCGTAGATCCGGTTTCCGACGCATCGCGGGCCAGAAGTTCCAGATAGTCCGTCCGATCCAGTGGCTGCCCGCCAAGCAATGCCAGATGCGGGTTTTCCATCTGGGCATCGATCCAGGACCACTGCCAGTCGAGCAGGGTGTCGCTCAGCGCAAACAGGGCGGCGGCTGAAGCCTGGCTGGCATGGCTGAACATGCTCTCGGCAAAGAATATCCGCCCGAGCGCCAGGCCATACAGGCCCCCAATCAGTGCCTCGCCATCGAAGACCTCGATGCTGTGGGCGACGCCCATGGTGTGCAGCCGGCTGTAGGCGGCAATCATGTCCTCGCCGATCCAGGTGCCGGATTGCCCGGCACGCGGCGTATCGGCGCAGGCCCGGATGACGTCGCCGAATACCGTATCGGCACGAATCGTCCAGGCTTTTGAGCGGAGTTGACGGCGTCTGCTGCGGCCGAGGTACACGCTGCCGGGCCGGAATCCGTAACGGATCCGTGGAGACCACCATAAAACGGGTTCGCCGGGATTGAACCAGGGAAAAATGCCCTGCCGGTAGGCCGGAATCAGCCATTCCGGACCCAAGCCGCCGCCCCAGGCCAAGAGTCCGTCCGGCTCCGTGACGGCTTGCACAACCGGTGGAAACACCCCCGGCATCCGTTCCGAAAGCTGCGGGATCCGGATTGGACTCATGCGTAAGGATCCGCCTGTTGCAGCTGCAGGGCATATTCCGCCTGTGCGCTCCTTTCGGCGGCGCACCACGCCTGCAGGGCAGGGCGGAAACGGGTGTCCGCGATCCAATGCCGGCTCTGGGTCGGTGTCGGCAGAAAGCCGCGGGCGATCTTGTGTTCCCCCTGGGCGCCGGGTTCGAACGCAGCCAGACCTTCGCGCAGGCAATAATCAATGCCCTGGTAATAGCAGGTTTCAAAATGCAGACCCGGGCTTTGCTCATCGCTGCCCCAGTAGCGTCCGTAGAGCGTATCGCTGCCGCGCAGAAAAAGCGCGCCGGCGCGGATGCTTCCTTCGCGTTCGGCCAGGACGATCAGTAATTGCTTCGGCATCGATTCGGCGAGATGCCGGAAAAAATCCAAGGTCAACGCCGCGGCATTGCCGTAAGCATCGAAAGTGCGTGCATAGAAGCCGTACATGGCCTGCAGTTCGGTTTCGCCCAGTTCATCGCCGTGCAGCTGACGGAAGCGGTAGCCCGCGTCCCGGACTTTCTCGCGTTCCTGGCGGATGTTCTTGCGTTTTTTCGGCTGCAAAGCCTGCAAAAATGCGGGAAAGTCCTTCCAGCCGCGGTTGCGCCAGTGGAATTGCACATCACGGCGATCCAGCCACTCCGGGGAAAATGCCCCGGATTCCCGTTCGGGAAGGAAATTGACATGCACGGAGGACCATCGGTTTCGATGGGCCTCGGCCATCATGTCCTCCAGAAGCCGATGCCGCAGACTGTCATCCGCGGCCAGCAGTCGCGGCCCGGTGACCGGCGTATAGGGAATGCCGATCAGCCATTTCGGAAAATACTCGAGGCCGTAACGCGCGTAGGCATTCGCCCAGGCGTGATCGAAAACGAATTCGCCGTGGGAATTGTCTTTCAGATAACCCGGTGCCGCCGCGAGCAATTCACCGCCGCGCCAGAGCGTCGGGTGCCGGGGCCGCCAACCCCAATCCGCACGCAGGCAACCGGTACTTTCCAGTCCGGCCAGAAAGGCATGCTGCAGAAACGGATTGTCGCCGTCATGCAGGGCATCCCATTGGGCCGCATCGATTTCCGACAGGGAAGGACATAGACGGAATTCGGGCATGGCGGCGGCGATGTCCTCCGCGGTTCCGGTCAGGCGTCTTTGTCGAGGAATTTCTCGGCATCAAGCGCTGCCATGCAGCCGAAGCCGGCCGAGGTAATCGCCTGACGGTAGACCTGGTCGGCCACATCGCCGGCCGCAAACACCCCGGGAACCGAAGTCGCGGTCGCGCCGCCTTCGAGCCCGGATTTGATGCTCAGGTAGCCATTGCGCATGTCCAACTGGCCTTCGAACAGCGAGGTGTTCGGGGTGTGTCCGATGGCCACGAAAAAACCCTGCAGGTCGATTTCACGCGTAGCGCCGCTTTGTACATCGGTGATGCGCATGCCGGTCACGCCGGTGTCATCGCCGAGTACTTCGTCCACGGCATGGTTCCAGATGATTTCGACTTTGCCGGCCTGGGCCTTGGCGAATAATTTGTCCTGCAGGATTTTTTCCGAACGCAGACGGTCGCGGCGATGGACCAGATAGACTTTGCGGGCGATGTTCGACAGGTACAGGGCTTCTTCCACCGCGGTATTGCCGCCGCCGATGACCGCCACATCCTGGTCGCGGAAAAAGAATCCGTCGCAGGTCGCGCAGGCCGATACGCCTTTGCCCATGAATTTCTGTTCGGACGGAATGCCGAGGTATTTGGCGCTGGCGCCGGTGGTGATGATCAGGGCATCGCAGTGGTATTCCCCCGAGTCGCCCTTGAGCTTGAACGGGCGTTCGGACAGATCCGCGGTATGGATGTGATCGAAGATGATTTCGGTTTCGAAACGCTCGGCATGGGCCTGCATGCGCGTCATCAAGTCCGGCCCCATCAGCCCGTGCGCATCGCCCGGCCAGTTATCCACTTCGGTGGTCGTCATCAGCTGGCCGCCCTGCTGCAGCCCGGTCACCAGGACCGGCTTCAGATTGGCGCGCGCCGCGTAGACCGCGGCGGTGTAGCCGGCCGGGCCGGATCCGAGAATGAGCAGTTGGCAGTGTTTGGGCGAGGACATGGCGAAAACCGATTTGGACAGAACCATAGCTTGGGGCTTGCACCGTGAATTATCAAGCCTGACCGAACTGCAAAAAGCGCCGTTATCGTCCGGATTGGCGCGCAATCCGGCGGTTTAGCCGTTAAACTAGAGACAATCGCATTCGGGTACTTGCCTGTGGCCAGAAGCACCGCAAAAAACGCATCCACGCCGGACCAGCAACGCCAGAAGTTGTGGAAAGAACTGGCCTTGGTGGCCATCGCGCCGATTCTTCTCTATCTCTTGGCCAGTCTGGTCACCTATTCCACGCAGGATCCAGGCTGGTCGCGAACCGGCAGTCTGGATGGTTCGGTGCAGAACATCGGCGGTCTGGTCGGGGCCTATCTGGCGGACATCAGCTTCTGGCTGTTCGGCTACATGGCCTATACCGTACCGGTGGTGCTGACCGGCGTGGCGTACATCGGCCTGTTCGGTTTGGACAGCGATGGCGACGGCCGTGTCGATTTCGGGCCGGCATTGCGTCTGCTCGGAATCGTCGGCTTTCTGGTCAGCGGCACCGGCCTGTGCCACATGATCGGAGGCCCTGCACCGGCGTTGCCGGCACAGTCGGGCGGCTTCATCGGCGACATGGTCGGCCGAAGCATGGGCATGCTGTTCGGCGGCATGGGCGGCAATCTGTTCCTGCTGACGGTTTTCCTGCTGTCGGTCACATTGGCCACCGGATTGTCCTGGTTCGCGGTCATGGACTGGATCGGTGCCGGGGTGCTGGCGCTGATCGGCCGTTTCTCCGCCAAGACCGATCAGGCGGCGGAGTGGAGCCGCACCCGCGCCATCCGTTCCGAACGCGAAGAAGTCCGCAAAACCGAAACCGAGCGCCGCGCCAAGCGCGAACCGATCAAAATCGCCGCCCCGGCACCGACCCTGGTCGAAAAAAGCGACCGTGCAGAACGCGAACAGCAGATCCCGCTGTTCAACGCCGGCGGCGTCAGTGAAATTCCGCCGCTGTCGCTGCTGGATGATCCGAAGCCGCAGGCCAAGGGCTACTCCGAAGAAACCCTGGAAACGCTGTCGCGCCAGATCGAATTCAAACTCAAGGATTTCCGCATCGACGTGCAGGTGGTCGGGGCCTATCCGGGTCCGGTGGTCACCCGCTTCGAAATGGAACCGGCGCCGGGCGTAAAGGGCAGCCAGATTTCCTCGCTCGACAAGGACATCGCACGCGGCCTGTCGGTGAAATCGGTCCGTGTGGTCGATGTCATTCCGGGCAAATCGGTGGTCGGTCTGGAAATTCCGAATACCCAGCGTGAAATGATCTATCTGTCGGAACTGCTGCGTTCGAAAGAGTACGACAAATCCAACAGTCCGCTGACCATCGCGCTCGGCAAGGACATCGGCGGCCGTCCGAGCGTGGCCGACCTGGCACGCATGCCGCATCTGCTGGTGGCCGGCACCACCGGTTCCGGCAAGTCGGTGGCGGTCAATGCCATGGTGCTCAGCCTGCTGTACAAAGCCAGCGCCAAAGATGTGCGCATGCTGATGATCGATCCGAAAATGCTCGAGCTGTCGGTCTACCAGGGCATTCCGCATCTGCTGGCACCGGTGGTGACCGACATGAAGGAAGCCGCCAACGGGCTGCGCTGGTGCGTGGCCGAAATGGAGCGCCGCTACAAGCTGATGAGCGCGGTCGGCGTGCGCAACCTGGCCGGATTCAACCGCAAGGTTCAGGATGCCATCGACGCCGGCCAGCCGATCATGGATCCGTTGTTCAAACCCAACCCCGAGCTCGGCATCGAGGCGCGTCCGCTTGAAGCCTTGCCCTATATCGTGGTCATCATCGATGAATTCGCCGACATGATGATGATCGTCGGCAAGAAGGTCGAAGAACTGATCGCCCGTCTGGCGCAGAAGGCGCGGGCTTCGGGCATCCATCTGATTCTTGCTACCCAGCGCCCCTCGGTCGACGTCATTACCGGTCTGATCAAGGCCAACATCCCGACCCGTGTTGCGTTCCAGGTGTCCAGCAAGATCGACTCACGCACCATTCTCGACCAAAGCGGCGCCGAGACCCTGCTGGGCCACGGCGACATGCTGTACATGCCGCCCGGAACCTCGCTGCCGGAACGCATCCACGGCGCCTTCGTCAGCGACGAGGAAGTGCACCGCGTGGTTGAGCATCTCAAACAGCACGGCAGCGGTACCGAATACATTCCCGGCGTGCTCGAGGAAGTGCAGATGATGGGTGACGGCGTGGTGGTCGGCGCCACCGGTCTGCCGGAGGCCAGCAGCAGCGGTGACGAGTCCGATCCCTTGTACGACGAAGCCGTCAAGATCGTCACCGAGTCCCGCCGAGCCTCGATCTCCGGGGTCCAGCGCCGTCTGAAGATCGGCTATAACCGGGCTGCGCGTCTGGTCGAAGCCATGGAAGCGGCCGGCGTGGTATCCAAGCCGGAACACAACGGCGACCGTTCGGTTCTCGCGCCGCCACCGGTCAAGAGTTGACATGCGCAGGCATCTGTTCGTCCTCATGCTGATGGCAATTGCATCGCCCCTGCAGGCGCAGACCGCACGCCAGCAGTTCGATGCCTTCGCCCGCGGCCTGCAGACCGCCTCGGCCGCTTTTCAGCAGGTCGTGACCGGTCCGAACGGCGAGAAGGTGCAGACGGCGCAAGGCCGGCTGCAGATGAAATCGCCCAACCGGTTCCGCTGGGAATACAGCAAACCCGATGTACAGTTGATTGTGGCCGATGGCCGCAAGATCTGGGTTTACGAACCGGATCTGAAGCAGGTCACGGTCAAACCGCAGGATGCGCTCAACCAGGACAGCCCACTCAGCGTGCTGTCTTCGCCGGCCGCCTTGGATCGCTTTTACACGGCCAGTGAATTGCCGGAAAAACAGGGCCTGCGTTGGCTGCAGTTGCTGCCGAAGCGGCCGGACAGTTCGCCCTTCGACAAGGCCTGGCTCGGTTTTGACGGCAACGGCCTGCGCAGCATGCGTCTGTTTGACAATCTTGGCCAGGTCTCCGAATTCACTTTCGGCACTTGGACGCGCAATGCCGCCATCGGCGAGGAACGCTTCCGGTTCACCGTTCCCAAAAACGTCGATATCGTCGAATGACATGAGCGACCTGTTCGCCAAGTCGGCACTGCAACCGCTGGCCGAACGCATGCGTCCCCGGCGTCTGTCCGACATGGTGGGCCAGAACCGACTGCTGTCCGAAGACGCGGCGCTCCGCAAAGCCATCGAGTCCGGCCGCATTCATTCCATGATTCTCTGGGGGCCGCCTGGCTGCGGCAAGACCACGCTGGCGCTGCTCGTCGCGCAATATGCCAAGGCCCGTTTCATCTCGATTTCAGCGGTGATGTCCGGATTGCCGGAGGTACGGAAAGTGCTTGCCGAAGCCGAACAGCATTTCCTGCGCGGCGAAGCCACCGTGCTGTTCGTCGACGAGGTGCACCGTTTCAACAAGGTCCAGCAGGACGCCTTCCTGCCCTACATCGAGAAAGGCAGCATTGTATTCATCGGCGCCACTACCGAGAATCCGAGTTTCGAGCTCAATTCGGCCCTGCTGTCGCGTTGCCGCGTGCATGTGATGGATGCTGTTTCGGTCGAGGCGATTGAAAGTGCCCTGCGGTCGGCTCTGGCTGACCGTGAACACGGACTCGCCGATGCTGCCGTTGTTTCCGACAGCCAGCTGCGCAGCATCGCGCAGGCCGCGGATGGCGATGTGCGGCGGGCCTTGACCTTGCTGGAAATCGCGGCGGAAGTCGCCGGCACGGGGCAGGGCGAGATCACCGATGCCGTCTTGCAGCAGGTGTTGGCCGACCGTACCCGCCGCTTCGACAAGGGCGGCGACCAGTTCTACGACCAGATCTCGGCACTGCACAAGTCGGTACGGAATTCGAACCCGGATGCGGCTCTGTACTGGTTTACCCGCATGATCGACGGCGGTTGCGATCCGGGTTACGTGGCCCGCCGCTTGACCCGCATGGCGGTCGAAGACATCGGTCTGGCCGATCCGCGAGCGCTCGGCATCGCCCTGCAGGCCTGGGATGCCTTTGACCGCCTCGGGGCGCCCGAGGGCGAGCTGGCCTTGGCCGAATGCGTGCTGTATCTCTCGGTGGCGGCGAAGTCCAATGCCGCCTACATGGCCTACAACCGGGCCAGGCGCGAAGTTCAGGAGACCGGCAGCCTGGATGTGCCGCTGCATTTCCGCAACGCCCCGACCCGGCTGATGAAGGAGCTGGGTTACGGCAAGGACTATTCCTATGATCCGGATGTGGAAGGCGGGATTGACTATGCCCAAACCGGATTCCCCGACGCCTTGGGTGAAAAAGTCTACTACCAGCCGGTGGCACAGGGTGCCGAACTCAAGATCGCAGAAAAGCTGGAGCGCATCCGGGCCCTGCGAAAGACCCACGCGCCGCGCTAAAATCCCCGTGTTAACGCGGTCTGGAAGCAATAAATGCCTTGCTGGGCAAAGCGTTCGGCGCGATAATTGACATTCGATTCAGTCATTTCCGGATGTCGTACGATGTTAGACCCGATTCTGTTCCGCGCTCATTTGCCGGAAACCGCCGAGACCCTGCAGCGCCTGCGTGGTTTCGGGCTGGATGTGGCCCGCTTCGAGGGCTTTGAATCCGAGCGCAAACGCCTTCAAAGCCGCACCCAGGAGCTGCAGAACCTGCGTAATACCCGATCCAAGGCCATCGGCCAGACCAAGGCCCAGGGCGGAGATGTTTCGGCATTGATGGCGGAAGTCGCCGGTTATGGCGATGAGTTGAAGGCTTCCGAGCAGGCACTGGATGCCTTGATGTTGGAGATGCATGCGGCCATGGCCGTCGTGCCGAACATTCCGCATGGCAGCGTTCCGCTCGGACGCGACGAACACGACAACGTCGAGCTTAAGAAAGCAGGCCAGCCGCCCGTGTTCGATTTCGAGGTCAAAGACCATGTCGCCCTGGGTGAACGCCACGGTTGGCTGGATGCCGCCGCCGGCGCCAAGCTCTCGGGATCGCGCTTTACCGTGCTGCGCGGCGAGCTGGCGCAGCTGCACCGTGCACTGGCACAGTTCATGCTGGATACCCACACCAACGAACACGGCTATATCGAGCACAACACGCCGCTGATCGTGAACGCCGAAAGCATGACCGGGACCGGTCAGCTGCCGAAATTCGAGGAAGACCTGTTCAGCACGCAGGTCGGTGACAGCAAGCGCTACCTGATTCCCACATCCGAAGTGACCCTGACCAATCTGGTCCGCGATGAAATCATCGATGATGCCGTCCTGCCGATGTGGCTGACCGCGCACACCCAGTGTTTCCGCGCCGAAGCCGGCAGCTACGGCCGCGATGTGCGCGGCATGATCCGCCAGCATCAATTCGAAAAAGTGGAACTGGTCGCCATCGCGCGGCCGCAGGAAAGCTATGCCGTGCACGAGGCGATGACCGTCCATGCCGAAGCCATTCTGGAAAAGCTCGGACTGGCTTACCGCCGTCTGCTGCTGTGCACCGGCGACATGGGTTTCGGTGCTGCCAGGACCCACGATCTCGAGGTCTGGCTGCCCGGCCAGAATGCCTACCGCGAAATCAGCTCCATTTCCAACTGCGAAGCCTTCCAGGCACGCCGCATGCAGGCGCGTTGGCGCAACCCGGAAACCGGAAAGCCGGAGCTGGTGCATACCCTCAACGGTTCCGGGGTGGCGGTCGGCCGCTGTCTGGTGGCGGTCATGGAAAATTACCAGAATGCCGACGGCAGCATCCGCGTGCCGGCGGTATTGCAGCCCTACATGCGCGGCAAAACACGGATCGGCTGACCCCCGAAAAATTCTTGTGGCGCCGGGATGGAAAAGGCGCAGAATGCCCTTGTCGATGTACCGCACGGCCGGGGATGCGGAATTCAAACTCTCTCTGAATGCATCGACCGGAAAAGCCTGACAGGATGTCGGGCTTTTTCGTGCAAAAAAAACGCCAGACAGGGTCTGGCGGGGCATGTAATGACCTAAATGGAGATAAATCTACAAGAGAGAGTCCGTACAGTATGGGGCAACCTGCCTGAACCGATGCTGATGGCGGCAGGCTGAGGCTGAATCGGCGTTGAATGCCCTGGTTTCAGCGCAGATGTTCATCATCCCATCCGGCATTTTCCCTGCGGCGATCGGTCATTCTGCGGCGATCCGGCGCTTTGATGTCATTTTCCATGCGGAATGAGTTCCGACGATCGCTATCCTTGCGGCGCTGCCCTTTGCGGCCATCGATGATCGGACGGTAATGGCATTCACAGGTTTTTGAACCGCAATCAGCCAAGGGCAGGGGCGTGCAATCGCCTGCAGGCATCCGGATACGGTCGTGATTACGGGCGAAATTGCAGGCCGTGCTGAAGTTCGGCGCCATGAACTCCCAGGCCACTACGGACTTAATTCCGGTATATCGCGAGGGATTGGCGACCTTGGCGGGTATATCGGCCAAGGTTAGCCGCCCGGTCGATTTCGCGGCGGGTTTACGGAAATAATATACCGCCGCTGCTGCGGCGACGAGGAAAAGGAGCAGGCCGATCCACATGAATGCCTCCGTAAGGTTGGCATGGCAGAGTTGGCGGAGAGAGTGGGATTCGAACCCACGGTGGGCTTGCACCCACGGCAGTTTTCAAGACTGCTGCCTTAAACCGCTCGGCCATCTCTCCGTTTCGTCATTTTAAACCCAATTCCCCGCTGCGGGGTCATTCGCCGAGCTTGAATTCAACCGGAATCAATAGTTCCGAATCGGTCGGAACCCCGTTTACCACTCTGGCGCTGAATTTCCATTGCATGACCGCTTCCCTTGCGGCCCTGTCGAGTTCGCGGGAGCCGCTGGATTTTTCAATGCGGATCCGGTCCGGGCGTCCGGCGGCATCAACCAGAACGCCCAACATGACCGTGCCGCTGTCATTGTTTCGCAGGGCGGCCGGCGGATATTTGGGTGCAACCCGTTCAAGAACCCCGGCTTCGTGGTTGCCGGCCACTGATTGCGGGGCGGTTTCGGAAGCGTCCGCCGTCTTGTCCTGACCGGGTTCTCCAGCCGGCTCGGGCGAGACTGCCGGCGACGCCACGGCCCGCCTTGCCCGAGGATTCGGCATGTCGGTGATGCTGCCGGACAAGCCTCCCGGCGCGCTCAACGGAGCCGAGTTTTCGGCGGTTGCGCTGTCATCGTTGCTGAAATACGCATGGTAGACCAGCCGGCTGCATTGCCATGGCACGGAAATCAGCAAGCCGATCAGCAAGGCCCTGAGAAAAAGACTGCGCGGGCTGTGCGTCTCCAGCCAGTGCACCAGCCGCGGCCAGTAATCCTGCCGAGTATTCCGTGCAAAGTCGGTGCAGTGCTGCTTGAGAGTCTGGTAATTCATGGCGGCATCGGCGGCGGTCAGCCTCCATTATAGGAAAATTCCTAAGCTCAATGCAGAATTTCACCGATTCCCGCAGCCGTCCGCCCTTCTTATGCTGAAGTCTCAATTCGCAGATAGGGGAGCAATGGCATGATTTCGGTTTTTATCGTGGATGACCACGCACTGGTCCGGTCCGGTTATCGTCTGATTCTTCAGCAACACCTGGATATGCAGGTGGTCGGTGAAGCGGAAAGCGGCGAAGAGGGGCTCCAGAAAATCAGGGCCTGCCGGCCTGATGTCGTGCTTTGCGATCTTCACATGCCCGGCCTGAGCGGGCTTGAAATCACCGAGCGTCTGAACCGGGGTTCGGCAAGCACGAAGATCATCATCGTGTCGGTTCAGTTGGAAGGGCCGATGCCCAAGCGCCTTCTTGATGCCGGCGCCAGCGGCTATCTGGGCAAGGCCTGCGATGCCGAAGAGCTGGTGCGCGCCATACGCGATGTGGCCCGCGGCAAACGCTATCTGGCCAACACACTGGCCCAGAAAATGGCGTTCGAAGGGCAGAACAACTCCCCCTTCGAACGTCTGAGTGCCCGTGAAATTGAAATATCGCTGCTGTTCTGCCAGGGCTGGCGTGCCGAGGACATGGCACGCAAACTCTGTGTCAGCTCGAAAACCATCGCGACCCACAAATACCGCATTCTCGAAAAGCTCGGCATCCAGGATACGATTGCGCTGGCCCGGCTGGCCGCACAATACGGCATCACCGAGCCCACGCTGCAGGTTTAGTCTTCCTTGCTTTCCGGGCTGATCCGAACGGTGAAGTCGAAACCGCTGCTCGGCGCATTGGGCATCGAGAACGACGGCGGAGCCACCGGCACGTAGCCGGTCTGCTTCGGTTTCGGTTCGACGAATTCAGGCTGGACCGGTTTGAGCGTTTCCGGCTCCGGTATCGGGGCGCTAGCCACTGGCTCCGGAATCACTTCAACGGGCAGGGGCGGCGGCACAGGTGCTGCGGCAGGAACCGCCAAGGCTTCCGTCTGACTTGATTCCTGCACCGGCGCAGCGGGAGCGATCTCGGTGATGGGTTCCAGATCCGTGAAGTCCGATTCGGCAGTAGACACCGGAATGGCGGACACGACCACAGGCGCAGGGCGCGGTGAAGCCGGCGCCAGCTCGCGCTTTTCCGTTTCGACCGTCACAGGCGCATCGTTTCCTGAAGATTCGGCGGGCGCAAGGTCAAATGCCACATCATCGGCATCTTCGAAATCCATTTCCGACTGGTCATTGGCGGCATCCAGCGTGCCGGCGGCTTCACCTTCGGGACGGCGGCGGCGGCGGCCACCACGACGGCCGCGACGGCGGCGCGGCGTGCCATCGGCCTGCAGCTCGGTGTTGACCGGATTGGCATCGCCTGCGGCAATCATGCCCACGGCATCGGCTGCCGCCTCAACAGATTCCTCGGCCTGTCCATTGATGCCCGCAGCGGCGCGTGCGGCGGCTTCAGCGTCGCGTTGCGCGCGTTTTTCGGCCTCCCGGCGCTGGTTTTCGGCGCGTTGGGCTTCCTTGCGTTCGGCCTCGCGTTTCTGCTGCTCTTCGCGGCGCTGTTTGCGCTGTTCGTCGGCCTGTTTGCGTTCTTCCTCGCTGCGCTCCGGACGGTTGCCGCGTTGCTGCTTGTTCTGGGAATTGCGCGGGTTTCCGCGGTTTTCTGAACGGTCACGGCGGGCGTTGTCGTTGCGTCGTGCCGGAGCCGGTTCGGGTTTCTTCGTTTCCGACTCGGCTTCGCCGGTGAAAATCGCCATCAGTTTCCCGAACAAACCGGCTTTCTTGGCGACAGGCGCCTGTTTGGCGGGTTCCTGTTCCGGAACGCTGGCCTGACGGGGCGGTGCAATCTGAGCCGGTTTGACATGCGTTACGGCCGGCTCAGCAGGTACGTTGAGCTGTGCTTTGGTCAGGGCATGCACTTCCAGTTTGCGCGGAACGCCACGCTGGTAGCTCGGCTTGACGGCGTCTTCCGGCTGATCGCCCTCGCGGATGCGAGTGACGTTGAAATGCGGGGTTTCCAGCGCCTCGTCGGCAACGATGATGATCGGTGCTTCGTGACGGCTTTCGATTTCGACCAATGCCCGGCGTTTTTCATTGAGCAGGTAGTTGGCGATCTGCGGCGGTGCCTGGACCAGCACCTGTGCGGTCTTGTCTTTCATCGCCTGTTCTTCGGACAGACGCAGAATCGACAGCGACAGCGATTCGACGCTGCGCATGCGGCCGTGGCCATCGCAGCGCGGGCAGACGATCTGGCTGGATTCGCCCAGTGACGGACGCAGGCGCTGACGCGACAGTTCGAGAAGGCCGAAGCGGGAGATCTTGCCGATCTGGACCCGCGCACGGTCGAGTTTCAGGGCCTGCTGCAGACGGTCTTCGACCATGCGCTGGTGCTTGCCGGAACTCATGTCGATGAAGTCGATCACCACCAGGCCGCCGAGATCGCGCAGACGCATCTGCCGGGCCACTTCTTCGGCGGCTTCCAGATTGGTATTGAGGGCGGTTTCCTCGATGTCGCCGCCCTTGGTGGCGCGCGAGGAGTTGACGTCGACCGCAGTCAGCGCTTCGGTCTGGTCCAGCACGATGGAGCCGCCGGAGGGCAGACGCACGGTACGCTCGTAGGCCTGTTCAATCTGCGATTCGATCTGGAACCGGTTGAACAGCGGAATGTCGTCCTTGTACATCTTCAGCTTGCGCAGGTTGTGCGGCATGACCAGCTGCATGAAGTCCTGGGCCTGCTCGAAGATTTCGTCGGTATCGACCAGCACTTCGCCGATTTCCGGACGCATGTAGTCGCGCAGGGCGCGGATGATCAGACGCGATTCCTGGTAAATCAGGAACGGCGAGGGCTTGGACAGCGCGGCCTGGCTGATGGCTTTCCAGACCTGGATGAGGTAGTCGAGATCCCACTGCAGTTCATCGGCATCGCGGCCCATGCCGGCGGTACGGATGATCACGCCCATGTCGTCCGGAATGTTCAGGGCGTCCATGGTCTGTTTCAGGGCCTGGCGGTCGTCGCCTTCGATGCGGCGGGAAACGCCGCCGGCGGTCGGCGAGTTCGGCATCAGCACCATGTATCGGCCGGCCAGCGAGATATAGGTGGTCAGTGCGGCGCCTTTGTTGCCGCGCTCTTCCTTATCGACCTGAACGACCACTTCCTGGCCTTCGCGCAGATATTCCTTCATGCCGGCCTTGTTCGGGTCGACACCGGGGACGAAATAGTCGCGGGAGATTTCCTTCAGCGGCAGGAAGCCGTGGCGGGGGCCACCGTAATCCACGAACGCCGCCTCGAGGGAGGGCTCCAGCCGGACGATCCGGCCCTTGTAGATATTCGATTTTTTCTGTTCTTTGGCAGGTTGTTCGATGTCGATGTCATAAAGCTGCTGGCCATCGACAATCGCCACGCGCAGTTCTTCAGCCTGCGTGGCATTGATTAACATCCGTTTCATTGTAATATCCTCACGCGCTCTACCGTAAGGATCGCCGAGTTCGGCATGCTTCCAAGGCACTTCCGAATTGTTCAGCGCTACCAGACCATAAGCGAACTTACGGGAGCGCAAATCTGTTGTTTCGTTAAAGGGGCCAAACCACGCCGAGCGTCGTTCGGACTATATGCAGGTTCAATGAAGCCCGCCAAGCGCTTTACATGGTCACTCCCTGGGAGTGTGGGGCGCTTATTGGGATACACTAGGCACTGGCTTTCGGCCGGCAACAAGTGAAATCAACATCTTACTTGCCCGCCTAGTTTAACAGATGGAACCAAAATGAACAGAGTTTCCTTGAATCCGGGCGTGAAAATGGTCAAAGTCCCGGATGACAGGGCCGGCCAGCGCTTGGACAATTTCCTGCTCGGGCAACTCAAGGGTGCTCCCAGGAGCCTGATTTACAAGATAATCCGCGATGGTCAGGTGCGCATCAATGGCAAGCGCGCCAAGCCGGACAGTCGTCTGGAAGCCGAAGACGAGGTCCGTATCCCGCCGGTCAAGATCGACCAGGCCGACCCGGACCGCGCTCCTCCGAAATCCATGCTTGAGCGTCTGGCGTCCAGCATCGTATTCGAGGACAAGGCTCTGCTGGTCCTGAACAAACCCTCCGGCATCGCCACCCACGGCGGCAGCGGGGTGTCCTTCGGGGTCATCGAGGGCCTGCGTGCCCTGCGCCCGAATGAGCCGCTCGAGTTGGTCCATCGCTTGGACCGCGATACTTCGGGGGTGCTGGTACTGGCTAAAAAACGCTCAGCCCTGTTGCAGCTGCAGGCCTTGATGCGCGGTGATGACGAGGAAGAGGGGCCGGAAAAGCAGTATCTGGCCTTATTGGTTGGCAAGATGCCGAACGGCACCATGACCGTCAACGCGCCTTTGCAGAAGTCCGTCATCCGTGGCGGCGAGCGCATGGTCCGTGTCGATCCGGCCGGCAAGGCCTCAGTCAGCCATTTCACCCTGCTGGAACGTCGTGGCGGCCACAGTTTCTGCAAAATACGCATTGAAACCGGCCGTACCCATCAGATCCGTGTGCATGCCGCGCACATAGGACACCCTGTGGCGGGGGACGATAAATACGGGGATAAGGAAGCCAATAAGAAACTGGCTGCAAACTATGGTCTCAAGCGCCTTTTCCTGCACGCCGCCTCCATGCAGTTCGCCTTGAATGACGGACAATCCCCTTACACCCTCAACGCGCCCTTGGCGCCGGAACTCAATGCCGTGCTGGACCGCTTAGCGGACGAGTAGGGCGTCGGCCTTGGCGGCGCAGATGAAGTCGTTCAGGCTCAGCCCGCCGACATCGTGCGTGGAAAAGCGGATTTCGCAGCGGTTGTAATGCACACCCAGATCCGGATGGTGGTCTTCCCGGTGGGCGATGAAAGCCAGGGCATTCACGAAGGCCATGGTCTGATGATAGTTCTCGAAGGGAACGATTTTGAAAAGCGCCTGTCCATGTTCGGCCAGTTGCCAGCCATCGAGCAGGGCCATCAGGGTCTGGGCTTGATGCGGTTCGAGCCGGTGTTCCGCGCCGCGCAACGGACGGCAGTGCTGCTGATGTAGTGGCGTTTCCATCGTCGTTCCATTCATGGGGGTTTCACTAGTTTAGAGTAAAATGAGCACATGATCGAAATCACCGAATCCGCACAGAATCACTTCCGACAACTGCTGCAGAGCCAGGGCGGCGATGCCGTCGGCATCCGTGTCAGTGCCCTGAACCCGGGGACGCCGGCGGCCGATGCCCGGCTTGAATTCGCCGATGCCGGCGATCTCCTCGGCGATGAGTGGCAGCTCGAATGCGCCGGATTCGTGCTGTACATCGATGCGGCCAGTGTCAGGTTCCTGGACGGCGCCCATATCGACATCAGCACCACCGCCACCGGCAGCCAGCTGACCATCCGTGCGCCCAACATCAAGGGCAAGGCACCGGATGCCGAAAGCTCGCTGGCCGAACAGGTCATGTGGCTGATTGAATCTGAAATCAACCCGCAGTTGGCATCGCACAAGGGCAAGGTCAGTCTGGATTCCATCGATGCCGACAACGTCGTATACCTGCGTTTCGGCGGCGGTTGCCACGGCTGCGGCATGGCCGATGTCACCCTGAAACAGGGCATCGAAAAAACCCTGATGGCCAAGATCCCCGCGATCAGCGCCGTCCGTGACGCGACCGACCACAGTTCCGGTTCGGCGCCGTTCATTCCACGTTGATCCGAAAAATATTCCTGTTCGGGCTGATTCTCGCCGGACATTACGGATTGTTCCTCTGGCTTGACGCCGCCACGCGCTACCGCGTTTCGGATATCCAATGGCAGACACGCACGGAGGTCACCTTCGTGGCCCCTCCGGTGCCGCAGGCGGCTGAAATTTCCCGGAGTAGAGTTGTCAAAGAAAAGGCAGCAGTAGGCCAGACCCGGCTGCATGAATCCATTCCGGCCAAAGAAGCCGTTCGCGCACATGCGCCTGCAACGGAAAAAAGCGAGCTGCGTATTCTCGACAGCGATGGACGGGTCTGGATTCCGCAGTCCGCCAAGGACGAATTCCTGACGCATGGACAAACCCGCCAGTTCGACATCCAGCGCAGCGGGCTTGACGACATGGATGCCCTGATCAAGCGACCGGTAGTGCTGGATTACCGCTCGACGCGATTCGACGCGGACTGGCAGGGCGACAAGCCGCGCCTGACCCGAATTCTTGAGACAGCAGTTGAGAAAACCACGGCGACGGTCAAAATCCCGATCCCCGGCCGGCCTGGCGCGCATCTGCAATGTAAATTGATGGTTCTGGCGGCCTCCGGCGGCTGTGGATTTACCGCCAATGATGACGGCTACTTCGTTGCCCATGATGATCCCGCGACACTGAGTCCCGAGGAAGAGAAACAATGCCGGGCCTGGTGGGATCTTATCGTATCGGCGAAGACCCAAGCCGAATGGCGGCGCACACGCATCCTGTATGAGCAGGAATGCCACAAGCCCCAGGCGAAACCCTGAAACGAAAAAAGCGGGCCGAAGCCCGCTTTGTCATTCCGCTGAGGCAGGGTTACTTGACGATGCCCATCTGGCCTTTCAGCGAGCCGAAGTAAACCGCCAGATTGGCCATGTCGGCATCGGTCAGGGCTTGAACCTGGCCGGCCATCACGGCGTTCACGCGCTTGCCGGATTTGTAATCCTTCAGGGCTTTCAGCAGATAGTCCGGATACTGTCCGGCCAGCTTCGGATAGGTGTTGTCGAGGGTTTTGTTGCCGTCGGCACCATGGCAGGCGGCACATGCAGCGGCTTTCTGCTTTCCGGCGGCGGCATCGCCTTTGACGCCCATGGCAGCGGTTTGGCCGGCCAGACAGAACAAGGCGACAGCGAGGAGGGGTTTG
>NZ_JAPDUI010000083.1 GCF_025980345.1 Arenimonas sp. GDDSR-1
CAAGTCGGCCGCCACCGGTGGTTCCGGCTTGGCTTTCTGCAGATTGCGCAGGGCCACGCCGAGCACGCCCGACAGCACCATGGCGCCGCCGATCCAGACCCGGATGCCGACGTGGTCGCCCAGCAAGACGACGCCGAGGATGGCCGCCAGCAGCGGTGCGGTCAGCAGATAGGGCGTGATCATCGCCACCGGATGGCGCTTGATCAAGACGAAGAACAGGCCGTGGCCGACCAGTGACGCAATCAGCGCCGCGTAAAACACGCCTATCCAGGCCTGCAGGCCGGCGTTCTGGATGTGAGCCAGCGGATTGCCTTCCACCAGCACGCTCATCAGCCAGATCGGAACCAGGCCGATTGCGGCGGTCCAGCCCTGCTGCTGGATCAGATCCATCTTGAGACCGCGCATGGCGATGGTGCCGAGTGCGATGAACAGGGCGGATACCAGCATCAAACCCAGCGGCAGCGGGTCGGCCAGGATGGCCGGGTCGAAGCCGAGCACCAGCACGCCGAGAAAGCTGACCGCAATCGCGGTGCCGGTGCGCCAATGGAATTTCTCGCCGAGCAGCCACCAGCCGAGCAGGGCCACCATCGGCACGTAGCTCTGCATCACGATTGCCGGCGAAGCGATGTTGTGCGAGAGTTTCAGCGACCAGAAGCTGAGCGCGAAATGCAGAACGCCGTTGAACAGCGCCACGGCCAGCAGCCGCGGCCAGACCGCGCGCGGCGGCAGCTTCAGGAAGGCGCCGAGCAGCAGGCTCAGCAGCAGCAGGCGCAGCGCGGTGAACAGGAACGGCGGAAAATCCTGCAGTGCCAGTTTCGAGGTGATGAAATTGCCGGCCCAGGCCAGGCAGATCAGCGTGACCAGGCCGAGTTCACGGCCGCTCAGGCGTCCGCTTTCAGAGGGCAATGCCGGCCTTCTTGTACAGCTTGCTCAGCGTCCACAGCGGACCGATCAGCAGATAGACCAGATCGGTGAAGAAGCTCGGGCGTTTGCCTTCCCATTTGTGGCCGATGAACTGGCCGATCCAGGCCACGACGAACACGCCGATGGCGATCTTGAGCAGACCATCGATGCCGAAGCGGGCGGCCAGCGCGTAGTTGATGAAACCGAAAGCGACGAAACCGACCAGGCTGCCCAGCGCCAGCGGCTTGGACAGCTTCCAGTAGTACATCCAGGTGAAGAACAGCGCGAAGGCGAACCAGAAGCCGGGCTTGAGCAGGCTCTCCGGCACCGGAATGCACCAGAGCATGGCGGTGACCGTCCACACGATCAGCGGCACGCACACCAGATGCATGCGCTGATTGGCGGGATTCTGGTGGTCGTTCGAATAATTCGTCAGCAGTTCGTCGATGCGGCGCATGGGTTTACTCCACGGTGATGTCGGCAAGGCGAAGCAGGGCTTCGGCGTATTTGCCGCGGGTGGCGGCGATGATCTCGGCCGGCACGTGCGGGCCGGGCGCGGTCTTGTTCCAGTCCAGGGTTTCCAGGTAGTCGCGCACGTACTGTTTGTCGTAGCTGGGCGGACTGATGCCCACCCGGTAGGTGTCGGCCGGCCAGAAACGCGAGGAGTCCGGCGTCAGCATTTCGTCCATCACGTGCAGCACGCCGTTTTCATCCAGACCGAACTCCAGCTTGGTGTCGGCGATGATGATGCCCCGTTCACGGGCATATTCGGCCGCAAAACCGTAAATTTCCAGGGTTTTGGCGCGGACCTGCTCGGCCAGCTCGGCGCCGATCTTCGCCACCACCACATCGAATCCGACGTTCTCGTCATGATCGCCGACCGCGGCCTTGGTGCTCGGGGTGAAGATGGGTTCCGGCAGCTGTTCGGCCTGGCGCAATCCGGCCGGAAGCCGGATGCCGCAGATGGCGCCGCTGGCCTGGTAGTCCTTCCAGCCTGAGCCGATGATGTAGCCGCGGGCGATGGCTTCCACCGGCAGGGCTTTCAGTTTCTTGGCGACCACCGAGCGCTTGCCGTACAGCGCGGCATCCACGCCCGCCGGCAATACCTCAGCGACCGGTTCATGGGTCAGGTGGTTGGGGCACAGGTGCGCGGTTTTGCCGAACCAGAAGTTGGAAATCTGGCACAGCATTTCGCCTTTGCCGGGGATGGGGTCGGGCAGGACCACGTCGAAGGCCGATAAACGGTCGGAGGCGACCATCAACAGGCGGTTGCCGGGCAGGGCATAGACGTCACGGACCTTGCCGCGGTGCAGCAGGGGCAGGTCGAGATCGGAGGTGTGCAGGGTGGTGGCCACGGGGAAACCTTGATGAGCGCGGACTTTCGTTATTGTACCGCTAAGCGGGCGTGCTGACTGCTAGAATACCGGCATGTCCCGCGTCCTTTTCCTTCTCCTGCTCGCATTCAGCCCCTGGGCGGCCGGCCAAAGCAAGGCGCCGCCGAAATCCGGCCAGTGCACCGCCTGCCACGGCGCCGACGGCCAAAGCCGGACGGCGGTCAACCCGATCCTGCGCTGCCAGCACGAAGCCTATCTGGTCACGGCGCTGAACGCCTACCGCAGCGGCAGCCGGAAACACCCGGTGATGAACAGCATCGCCAACACCCTGCAGCCGAAAGACATCGCAAGTCTCGCGGCCTGGTACGCCAATCAACCCGGATGCCGCAAATGAATGCACTCTCACAGTGGAAAGGCAAAATCATCGGCGGTCTGATCGGCCTGCTGCTCCGCCGTCCGGTGTTCATCATCGTCGGCATCGTCATCGGCCATCTGTACGATTCCGGCGCATTTTCCGGAAAACGCAAATCCGACGCCCCGACGGCCGGAAGCGGTTCCGATCCATATGCGGTGCTCGATGTCGATGAAAGCGCCGACATGGACGCCATCGATGCCGCCTACCGGCGGCGGATGTCGGAATACCATCCCGACAAAGTCGCCAATGCCGCTCCTGAAATCCAGGAACTGGCCGAACGCCGCGCACGCGACATCAATGCGGCTTATGAAGAAATCCGCAAACGCCGGCAACACCCTTGAGGCCCGCCATGAAACCGATCATCGCCCCGTCCATCCTGTCCGCCAACTTCGCCAAGCTCGGTGAAGAAGTCGACGCCGTCCTCGCCGCGGGTGCCGACTGGGTGCATTTCGACGTGATGGACAACCATTACGTGCCGAACCTCACCATCGGCCCGCTGGTCTGCGAGGCCCTGCGCAAGCACGGCGTGACCGCACCGATCGATGTGCATCTGATGGTCAAGCCGGTCGATCGCATCATTCCGGATTTCGCCAAGGCCGGCGCCAGTCTGATCAGCTTCCATCCGGAAGCCTCCGAGCACATCGACCGCACCATCGGCCTGATCCGCGACAGCGGCTGCCAGACCGGTCTGGTGCTGAATCCGGCCACGCCGCTGAACGTGCTTGATCATGTGCTCGACAAGCTCGATCTGGTGCTGATCATGTCGGTCAATCCCGGTTTCGGCGGCCAGAGCTTCATTCCGCAGGCGCTGGATAAGATCCGTCTGGTGCGCGAACGCATCCGCGAAACCGGCCGCCTGATCCGTCTGGAAGTCGATGGCGGCATCAAGATCGACAACATCGGTGCCGTGGCTGAAGCCGGTGCCGACGCCTTCGTGGCCGGCTCCGCCATTTTCGGCGCCGGCGATTACGCCGAGACCATACGGCGCATGCGCGACGAAATCGCCAAAGCCGTATGACCGCTCAAGCCGAGTACGACCAGGCCGTTGCCGCGGGATACAACCGCATTCCGGTCGTGCGCGAGGTGCTGTCCGATCTCGACACCCCGCTGTCGGTGTATCTGAAGCTGGCCGACGGCCCGAACACCTATCTGTTCGAATCGGTCGAGGGCGGCGAAACCTGGGGCCGCTATTCCATCATCGGTCTGCCGGCGCGGCGCAGCTTCGTGTTCCGCGGCCACCGGTTCGAAGAACAGGACTGCGGCGTAACCGTCGCGTCCGAAACCCTGGCCGATCCGCTGGCGAAAGTCGATGAATTGCGCGAGCGCTACCGCGTTCCGAAACTGCCGCAGTTGCCGGATTTTTCCGGCGGACTGGTTGGTTACTTCGGCTTCGAAACCATTGCCTGGATCGAGCCCAAGCTGGCGGCCTCGCAAAAGCCCGATGCCTTGCCGGTGCCGGATGCATTGCTGCTGCTCAGCGAGGAAGTGGCCGTCTTCGATAACCTGAAAGGGCGGCTGTACCTGATCGTGCATGCCGATCCGTCCGAACCGCAGGCCTTCGCCAAAGCCCAACGTCGGCTCGATGAGCTGGTGTACCGCCTGCGCCATTCCGGGCGCAGTTACCCGGATGTGCTGCATCCCTCGCTGCTGGATGAATCCGATTTCGTGTCCGGATTCTCCGAGCCCGAATTCACCGCCGCCGTGGCCAAGGCCAAGGATTACATCCGCGCCGGCGATGCCTTCCAGGTCGTGCTGAGCCAGCGCATGAGCATTCCGTTCAAGGCGCGTCCGGTCGATGTCTACCGCGCCTTGCGCGCCCTGAATCCGTCGCCGTACATGTATTTCCTGGATTTCGGCGCCTATCAGGTGGTCGGCTCCTCGCCGGAAATCCTGGTGCGTGCCAAGAACGGCCGGGTCACCGTGCGCCCGATTGCCGGTACCCGCCCGCGCGGCGCCGATGCCGAACACGATGCCGCGCTGGAAATCGAACTGCTGAACGATGCCAAGGAATGCGCCGAGCATCTGATGCTGATCGATCTGGGCCGCAACGATGTCGGCCGCGTGGCCGAGCCGAATTCGGTGACCGTGCCGCAGCGGTTCGTGATCGAGCGCTATTCGCATGTCATGCACATCGTCTCGGAAGTGCAGGGCCGCCTGAAAGAGGGGCTGGGCTTCGCCGATATCTTCCGCGCCACCTTTCCGGCCGGCACCGTCAGCGGCGCGCCGAAAATCCGCGCGCTGGAAATCATCCAGGAGCTGGAGCCGCACAAACGCCACATCTACTCCGGCGCGGTCGGCTACATCAACTGGTGGGGCGATACCGACACCGCCATCGCCATCCGCACCGCCGTGATCATGGACGGCATGCTGCACGTGCAGGCTGGCGCCGGCATCGTCTACGATTCGCAGCCGGCCATGGAGTGGCAGGAAACCATGAACAAAGGCCGTGCCCTGTTCCGCGCTGTACAACAGGCGGCGCAGGGGCTGTAATCAACCAGGAGTGTGTATGAAAATCCGATTGGCTTATGTGTTCTCCGCCTTGATGCTTGCCGGCACCGTTGCCGCGCAATCGCTTCCGGCCTCGCCCTATGTGGTGGTGCGCGGCCACGCCGAGCGCAGCCTGGCGCCCGACCGCTTCGAAGTCGGCATCACCGTGCAGAAGTCCAGCCTGTCCACCGCGGAAGCCAGTGCGGTTGTCGAACAGAAAACTGGAGAAATCGTCGGTAATCTGAAGGCCGCCGGCCTGAAGCCGGCGCAGATCACCGCCACCAACATCAGCATCAACCCCGAATACCGCTACGACAACACCACGCAGCGCAATGTATTCATTGGCAACCAGGTGACCCGCAACATCGCGGCGAAATTCAACGACAAGAAAAGTCTGCAGAAATTTCTGGCGCAGGTGCCGGCCGGCGAAGAGATTCGGGTCAGCGGCATTTCACCGTCGCTCAGCAGCCAGAAGGCGGTGGAGGCCGAACTGCTGGATGCCGCCGTGGTGGATGTGAAAAAACAGGCGGAAACCCTGCTCGGCAAATTCGGCCTGAAAATCATCGGTATCCATTCCATCTCCCAGGACGCGCCGAGCATCGGTTTCGAAGCCAAAGCCATGTACCGCAGCATGGATGTGGCCGCCGCACCGCCGCCGCCCCTGGGGGACACCTTGGAGGAAGGCCAGATCATGGTTAGCAAAGACGTGTACGTGGTGTATCTGATCGCGGCCAAGTAAACCATGTCGCTCGAATCCCGCATCAAAGCCGCCATCCGCGATGTGCCCGACTTCCCCAAGGAAGGCATCCTGTTCAAGGATGTGACCACGCTGCTGCTGCATCCCGAACTGTCCAACCAGGTGCTGGATGCCCTGGCGGTGAGTTATGCCGGTGCCGCATTGGATGCCGTGGCCGGCATCGAGAGCCGCGGGTTCCTGTTCGGCAATGCCCTTGCATTGCGGCTGGGCAAACCGTTCGTGATGATCCGCAAGGCCGGCAAGCTGCCGGCCGATAAAATCAGCCACAGCTACGAATTGGAATACGGCCGCGCCACCATCGAAATGCACCGCGATGCGGTGAGTTCGGGCCAGCGTGTGCTGATCCATGACGACCTGCTGGCCACCGGCGGCTCGGCCGAAGCGGCCGCGCGTCTGATCCGCGATGCCGGCGCCGAACCGGCCGGATTCAGCTTCCTGGTCGAATTGGGCTTTCTGGGCGGGCGAAGCCGGCTCCAGGCCGTGTCTCCCGATATCCGCAGTCTGGCGGTGTATTGAATACGGCATCATCACCCCAGCATGCGATAATACGGGGCTGGAACAGGAACGCCCCGCCATGCTTTTGATGATCGACAA
>NZ_JAPDUI010000036.1 GCF_025980345.1 Arenimonas sp. GDDSR-1
TGCTTCCGAAAAAGCATGTAAGTACGGATTATTTTGTTGCCCAATTTCAGGGCAGCTCGAGATATGACAAGGTTCTGCCCGGCGATTGGTGCTTGTTCAAATCCACCAAGACGGTTGATGGCAATGAACGCTATCTGGTCCGGGATGGCGAAAACTATATTCTTTCCGAAAACCCGGATAAATCCATGGAGCTGATTGCGGAATTCGTTTCGCTTCTCGATTAATTTATATCCGTCATCACTCCACCCCCGCATAATCCAACTGCAAGCGATACGACGCCAACGTCAACCCGAACAGGGTCTGTGCTTTCGGTGCCGGTTTGGCGGCGGCCTGGCCCGGCTTCACGGACTGGTGATCGAAACTCAGCGCAGTCTTCAGCTGCCACACACCTTTGTTCAGAATCCACACATGGCTGAATTTGGCATCGGTATAGCCATACTTGGCCGGGTCCTGGCCTTGGGTATGGAAGCGATGCACGCCCTGTTGGATGGCACCATACAGCACGCCGTTGTTTTCCAGCGGAAAGACTTGGGTGCTGCCCGGCAAAAGGGTGCGCACCGGGCGGCTGTTCGGGTTGCCGCAGATGTTCTGCCGCGAGGCCTTCAGGAATTCGGCGCGGTTCTGCCGGCCGTCTTTGTCGTGGAAGAATTCCAGATCGGGCGCGGCCAGTGTTTCAAAACGCGCCAGCTTGCACTGGTTGAAACCTTCGTCGAACAGCTGGCGATCGAGTTCCATCACGGTTTTGAACAGCGGGCTGTTTTCAGCGACCTGCGCCTTGGCGGCCGTGCTCAGCGAAAACAGGAACAGCGTGGCAAAGAATGCGAGAAAGACAAGTGTGATGCGGTGTTTCATGGTGTTCTCCCCAATGTGCCGCCGGATTCCGGCAAGCGTTTCCCCAAGCCGGGGCCCGAAAGCGCCGGCGATGCGATGTTTCGTGGTGGTATCCGCTACATGGCCTTGAACAGCGGCATGTAACTCAAACTGACGGTCAGTGTTTCCGGCCGGCCTTTCAGACGCATGCTGCCGCGCCCGGTCTCGTCGCGGCTGATGCCGGCCACCGCCTTCAGATTGACGATGGTGGCGCGGTGGATCTGCTTGAATTGCTTCTCATCCAGCCGGGCGATCAGTTCGCGCAGCGGCGTGCGCAGCAGCGCTTCACCCTCGGCGGTCACCACGGTGGTGTATTTGCTGTCGGACTGGAAATACAGCACATCGTCCACCAGAATCAAGCGCGAATCCTTGCCGGTGCTGGCGGTGATCCACACCAGCGGTTCGGCGGCAGTGCGTGCCGGCAGATTCTGCTGCAGTTGTTTCACCAGTTCGGCCAGTGCGGCGGTGTCGCGTTCGCCGCTGCCCACGCGGGCCTGCAGGCGGGCGATGGTGGCGCGCAGACGCGCCGGTTCCACCGGTTTCAGCAGGTAATCGATGGCGCCCTTTTCGAAGGCATCGATGGCGTATTGGTTGTAGGCGGTGACGAACACCACCTGGGTGTCCGGGCTCAGTTCGGTGCAGGCCGCGGCCACATCCAGGCCGTTCAGCCCGGGCATGCGGATGTCGAGGAAGGCCACATCCGGCGTGTGTTCGGCCAGGGCTTCCAGTGCTTCGCCGCCGTCTTCGCAGCGCGCCACAATCTGCAGCTCCGGCCATTCGCTGTCCAGCAGCGCGGCCAGCGCGTCGCGGAACAGGCGCTCGTCCTCGGCAATGACGCAGGTCAGCACGCGGCTCATGCCCGGGCCTGCGGTCCGTTCAGCGGCACGCTGATGCTGGCGGCCACGCCTTCGGGAAAGTTGGCGATGATGCTGAAGCGTGCCGTGTTGCCATAGGCCAGCTGCAGGCGTTCGCGGATGTTCTTCAGGCCGATGCCGGTGCCGGCGGTGTCGCCGCCGAAACCGATGCCGTCGTCGGCCACGGTCACGCTCAGACTGTCGCCGTCCAGATCCTTGCGGGCGGTAATCCAGATGCGGCCGCCGCCGGTTTTCGGTTCCAACCCGTGCTTGATGGCGTTCTCAGCCAGGGTCTGCAGCATCATGGTCGGGAACGGCACACCAGTCAGATCTTCGGGCAGTTCAATGTGCACTTGCAGGCGCTCTTCCATGCGGATCTTCAGGATATCGAGGTAGGCGCGAGTGCGGGTGATTTCTTCGCCCAGGGTGGACGCTTCGTCTTCACTGCGCGGCAGCGAGTGGCGCAGATACAGGATCAGGTTGTCGAGCATGGCTTCGGCTTTGCCCGGCTCGCTGGCGATCAGGTACTTGGCGCTGCCCAGGGTGTTGTACAGGAAGTGCGGTTCGACTTGGGCGTGCAGCAGGCTGAGTTTGGCCACAGCCAGTTCCTTTTCCACCACGGTTTCGGTATTCACCGCTTGCTCGCCGCGGCGGAAGGCGGCAATGCGTTGCGAGATGGCGCGGGTCACGGTCTCGGCATTCTGCAGGTTGGTGCCTTCATCGGGGAACAGGTAGTCCAGCCAGGCCGCGCCTTCCGGTTCGCACACCAGCTTGACGCTGACCGCCCCGTCGGTAACTTCCGCTTCGGCGATCACATGGTTAGAGCGATCAATACCCAGCCCATTGGTCATTTTCTTCCACAAGGAGGGCGGGTTGTTGTCCAGGTCGACCGGTTTGACCCGGGCCCGCAAACGCATGCCCTCATGGCTGATGTTCACGTTTTCACTGATTGGCAGGACTTTCAGACTGTCTTCAATCATCGGCAGGGCGATGGCGGTTTCAAACGGAATTTCGATCTGCCGGGTGTGTCGGTTCTTCAGCTTCTCGGCATCAATGGTGCCGACCAAGCGCTCGACCCGCTGCATGTGCGAGGCGGCCGCAATCATCAGCAGTACCAGCGAGATCCAGAAAATCAGGGCGATGAAATCCTGAAGGCGGTCGAGCCCGACCACGCTGGTGAACATCATGGCGATAATGAAGCTGGCGGCCCAGGCAAGGACGATACGGCCGAAGAAATAGACTTGGGTTTTCATGGGCGATGGGCTTATGGTGGTTTGCATGGGGCCAGTGTAGCAATCCAACCCGGCCTGTCATCCCTGCTGCGACGAAACGCGGTATGCGCCGATGAAATGCGGAAAAAGCGCATCGGTCGCCGGCATGCGGGGCTAGCGGCTCGGAAAAAGCCGCAGGGCCTCGATGGCGGCGCGCATCGTGTTTTCATGAATGCCGATCACTTTCGACACCGGTTTTTGATAACCGCCGGCCAGATTCCAGGCCACCGGAATGCCACGCCTGCGCAGGCCCTGAAACACCCGGCTGTCGCGTTGAAACAGTTGGCTGGTGCTCAGAAAGCCGCCCAGCGGATCATCAATGTGCGGATCGGCGCCGGCCTGATACAGCACGATGGCGCAGCCCTCCAGCGCGTCCAGATCATCCTCGATATGGGTCAGGAAGAAACTGGCCTGCTCGGGATCCTTGAAGGTTTCGCCGGCAGTGATGTTAACGATGTTCTCAACTTTCAGTACCGAGATGATGTCGGCGGTGCCGTTGCCGTAGTGGTAATCGTAGTCGAGGATGCCGATCTTCATGCCGGGCGTTTCGGCCTGCAGGGCCAAGGCGGTCAGCATCAGGCCATTGAAGGTGCAGAAGTCTTCGGCCGAATCCCAGCCGGCGTGGTGGAATCCGGACACCGGTGCGGCCACGCAGGTGTTATCTTCCAGCGCCCAGCGTGCCGCGGTGAGCATCGCGCCATTGGTATACGGCAGGCTGGCATTGACTTCGGCCGAGCGCGTGCCGAAACCGTTTGGAATGCGCAGGGCGAAAATATTGCGGACAAAGGCGGCATCGTGGCCGCGGCAGATGTCGCTTTCGCTCAGCGGCATGGCTGGGCGGATCTGCAGATCAGGCCAGGATTCCTGCCAGGCCTGCATGACCAGCGCGGGTTTGCCCGCGCTCGGTGAGTACCCTTGGGTCGGTGCCTGCATCTGCGGGCAGTACACCACTTTCATTATTTGCTGGACACGTACTTTTCGCGGCGGATGTGGTGCACCGACAGCCCGAATTCCTTCAGGGCTTCAAAGCTGGCATCGACCATGTTCGGATTGCCGCACAGGTAGGCGATGTCGTGCGCGCCGTTCGGCACCAATTCGGCCAGCTGCTGCTGCACATAGCCGCGCCGGGCATCGGCGGTGGCGGTGGCCGGCAGTTCGCGGGAAAAACAGGGCATGAAGCGGAATTTTGGATTTTCGGCAGCGAAGGCGTAGAAGTCCTCGCGGTAGATCAGGTCCTCTTCGGTGCGGGCACCGAACAGCAGCACCACCTCCACGCCGCGGGCCTCCATCATGTGCTTGAGCTGCGGCAGCATGGCGCGGTAAGGGGTGACCCCGGTGCCGGTGCCGATCAGCAGGTAGCGGGCGTTCTGGTCTTTCTCGTTCAGGCAGAACCGGCCGTAGGGGCCGCTGCACTGGATCTGCTGGCCCTCGTCGAGCGCGGTGAACAGGGCCGAGGCCGCGCCGCCGGGCACGAAACTGACCGCGATTTCGACGGTATCGTTGACCCCGAAGGCATGGTCGTGCTGGGTCGCCAGCGAGTAGCTGCGTTTGGTCGGGCTGCCGTCCGGGCTGTTGAAATGCACCTGGATGAACTGACCGGCGATGAAATCAAGGGCTTGGCCGTCATCGCGGGCGAATTCCAGGTGGCGGACGCTCGGCGCCAGCATGCGGCTGCCAACCAGTTTCAACGGGAAATGTTCTGCCACGGAAGACCTCGGTATCAAAAGAAAGATTCAGTGCGGGCGGCAAGCCCGATATACTAGACGCCTGAAAGAGAAAGACCCGCCACGCCGGAAAACCGCATGACCCAGCCCGCACTCAGCATCGCATCCTTGCACAAGACCTATGATAACGGAGTGACGGCCCTCAAGGGGGTCTCGCTCGACGTCGCCCCCGGCGATTTCTTCGCCCTGCTCGGCCCGAACGGGGCCGGCAAATCGACCCTCATCGGGGTGGTCAGCTCGCTGGTCAACGCCACCTCCGGCAGCGTGTCGGTGTTCGGCATCGATCTGATGGCCGACCGATCAGCGGCCATGCGCCAGATCGGCCTGGTGCCGCAGGAAATCAATTTCAACATGTTCGAAAAGCCGATCGACATTCTGGTCAATTACGCCGGGTTTTACGGGGTGCCGCGCGCGCAGGCGCTGGAACGGGCCGAACGGCAGTTGAAGGCCGCCCAGCTCTGGGACAAGGCCGAAGTGATGAGCCGTACCCTGTCGGGCGGCATGAAGCGCCGGCTGATGATCGCCCGCGCCATGATGACCGAGCCCAAGCTGCTGATCCTGGACGAACCTACCGCCGGCGTCGACATCGAAATCCGCCGCGGCATGTGGAAAACCCTGCAGGACGTCAACGCCGCCGGCACCACGGTGATCCTGACCACGCATTATCTGGAAGAGGCCGAAAGCCTGTGCCGCAATCTGGCCATCATCGACAAAGGCGCCATCATCGAGCAGGGCCCGATGAAAACCCTGCTGGCCAAACTGGATGTGGAAGGTTTCGTGCTCGACATCAACGGCGAGCTGCCGCCGGTCTTGCCGCAGATTCCGAAAGTCGATCTGCACGCCTCCGACAGCCGTACCCTGGTGGTGGAAAAGCCGCGTGATCTGCCGCTGAACGCCCTGTTCGATGCCTTGGCCGAATCCGGCATCACCGTGCGTTCGATGCGCAACCAGACCAACCGCCTGGAAGAACTGTTCGTGCGTCTGACCGCCAAGGAGCAGGCCGCATGAGCAACCCGAACTTCACCGCGTTCAAGACCATCGCCCGCCGCGAAGTGGCGCGCATCCTGCGCATCTGGGGCCAGACCCTGGTGCCGCCGGCGATCACCATGACCCTGTACTTCCTCATCTTCGGAAAGCTGATCGGTTCGCGCATCGGCGATATGGGCGGCTTCGACTACATGGACTTCATCGTGCCCGGCCTGGTCATGATGTCGGTCATCCAGAACGCCTACGGCAACATCAGCTCCAGTTTCTTCGGTGCCAAGTTCGGCCGGCATGTGGAAGAGCTGCTGGTCAGCCCGATGCCCAATCACGTCATCCTCGCCGGTTACGTGGCCGGCGGCGTGCTGCGCGGCCTGATGGTCGGTCTGATCGTGCTGGCCATCGGCATGGCCTTCACCCATGTGCGGGTGCCGCATCCGCTGATCATGATCAGCACCATCCTGCTCGGCGCCACCATTTTCTCGCTGGCCGGTTTCGTCAACGCCGTGTACGCCAAGAAATTCGACGACATCGCCATCGTACCGACCTTCATCCTGACCCCGCTGACCTACCTGGGCGGCGTGTTCTATTCGGTGCGGGTGCTGCCGGAATGGGCGCAGACCGCGACCCAGGCCAATCCGATCTTCTACATGGTCAACGCCTTCCGCTATGGCCTGCTGGGCGAGAACGCCACCGACATCAACATCGGACTTTCCTATGCGGTCATGCTGTTCTTCGTGGCCGTGCTCGGCGCGCTCGGCCTGTGGCTGCTGAAACGCGGCACCGGTCTGCGCAGCTAAAGCACGCATGTCCGGCTTGAATGCGCCGCAGCAGGCGGCGGTGGCGTATGTCGAGGGTCCTTTGCTGGTGCTGGCCGGCGCCGGCAGCGGCAAGACCAAGGTCATCACCGAGAAGATCGCGCACCTGATCCACAGCAAGGCGTTTCTGCCCGAGCAGATCGCCGCCATCACCTTCACCAACAAGGCCGCGCGTGAAATGCGCGAGCGCGTGGCCAAGCGCATTTCCAAAACCGCCGCCGAAGCGGTCACCGTCACCACCTTCCATTCGCTCGGGCTGCAGTTCCTGCAGGCCGAGGCCACGCTGGCCGGTCTGCGCCGCGGCTTTTCCATTTTCGACACCGACGACCAGCAGGGCATCCTGAAGGAATTGCTGCCGGCCGGCGCCGACAAGGACGCGCTGTATGCCGCGCACAACTGGATTTCGAAGGTGAAGAATCTGGCGCTGTCGCCGGAGCAGGCCGCCGAAACCGCCAGCACCGTGCGCGAACGCCAGATCGCCGAACTGTATGCGCGCTATCAGGCGCGGCTGCAGGCCTTCAATGCGGTCGATTTCGACGACCTGATCCGCCTGCCGTTGCAGGTGCTGGAGGCCGATGACGAGGCACGCACACGCTGGCAGGCCAGAATCCGTTATCTGCTGGTCGACGAATGCCAGGACACCAACGGCGCCCAGTACCGCATGATCAAGGCTTTGGCCGGCAGCCGCGGCATGTTCACCTGCGTCGGCGACGACGACCAGAGCATCTACGCCTGGCGCGGCGCCCAGCCGGAAAACCTGGACGAACTCGGCCGCGATTATCCGGCGCTGAAAGTCATCAAACTCGAGCAGAACTACCGCTGCAGCGCGCGCATCCTGCGCGCCGCCAATGCCGTGATCGCCAACAACCCGCATGCCCATCTGAAGCAGCTCTGGTGCCAGCACGGCGAGGGTGCCCGCATCCGGGTGTGGTCGTGCAGGAACAACGAACACGAAGCCCAGCGCGTGGCCGCCGAAATCCAGTATCTGGTGCAGGCGCACAATCTGCCCTATTCCGAATTCGCCATCCTGTTCCGCGGCAACCACCAGTCGCGGCCGTTGGAAAAGGAACTGCAGCTGCTGAAGATTCCGTACCACATCACCGGTGGCACCGCCCTGCTCGAGCGCGGTGAAGTCAAGGACGTGATGGCGTGGCTGCGCTGCATCGCCAACCCCGATGACGATGCCGCCTTCCTGCGCGCGGTGACCTCGCCCAAGCGCGAGATCGGCGCCACCAGTCTGGAAAAGCTCGCGCATCTGGCGCAGCAGGCGCATATTCCGATGGCGCTGGCGGCGCAGAACAGCAGCATGCGCACGGCATTGAGCGCGCGCCCGGCCGCGGCCCTGGCCGAGTTCGTCGGCCTGCTCGCCCGCCTGCGCGAACACGCCAAGAAAGCCCCCGCCGCCGACATCGTGCGCGCGGTGGTGAATGATTCCGGCATCCTCAATCAGATGCGGGTGGAAACCAAGAACGAAGCGTTGTTCCTGCGCCGCAAGGAAAATCTGGAAGAATTGGCGCAGTGGTTCGGTTCCGACCGGCGCCCGTCCGGCGCCGGCGATCTGGCCGCGCAGCTGGCCTTGCTGTCGAACGCCGACCGCGGCGAACCGGGCAACCAGGTGCGCCTGATGAGCCTGCATTCGGCCAAGGGCCTGGAATTCCGCACCGTGTTCATCGTCGGCTGCGAGCAGGGCAGCTTGCCGCATCAGGCCAGCCTCGACGAAGGCAGCCTGGCCGAAGAGCGCCGCCTGTTCTATGTCGGCATCACCCGTGCCAAGGAGCGCCTGATTCTGGCGCACAGCGCCGAGATCAAACGCTGGGGCGAGCAGGTCAATCTGCTGCCCAGCCAGTTTCTGGCCGAATTGCCGGAAGCCGATCTGCACCGGGACGGCGTGGTGGTGGAAGGCCACGAGGAAGAAAAGCAGGCGCGCGCCAGTGCCCACCGGCAGGCGATTTCCGCCCTTTTTGACAGCTGATTCCGGCAACTTTGCTATGCTTGAGCCCTGCCCCCGCAACGGAGTTGCCGTGTTGCTGAACCGACTGTCCCGGATCGCCCTGCTTGGCCTGCTGTTGCTGGCCGGCTGCCGTGCGCCCTGGGATGCCGGCAAGGCGGCGCAGGCCAAAGCTGATGCCGAAGCCATCATGCACAGTCTGCAGGGCCCGGACATGCTTCGCTACCGGAGCCTGACCCTGCCGCCCGAGCAGCAGGCGGCCCTGGCCCGGAGTTGGCCGGACGTCCGTCGAAAAGTGGCACTGGACGCCAAGGAGCAGGAAACCTTCAATAAACTGCTGACCCGCTTCATCGAGCCGCGGGCCGAGGCGCATCTGCAGCGGGATCTGAATGCCAAGATCAAGCCACTGAAAAGCGAAATTGACAGCAAATGGCCGCTGATGCAGAGCAGTTTGACGCTTTTGCTGCAAGGCTGGATCGAAACCAATAGCCAGCTGAGCGTCTCCGAAAAAGCCCATGGCAAGGCTTTGGTCAAGGCCATCATCGAGCAGATGCCGGCCCAGTGGCTGCAGGACAAAGACTTGCGCCAGCGGGCGTTCACCCAGATGGTGGCCATTGCCCGGGATTCCGGAATTCAGAACTATAAGCAGTATAATTCACTGGATTACACGCAATTTCACGGCAAATTGGCGCAATTTCTTGCAGGTTTGAAGGAGTTGGGCAAAATTTACGGTCTGGACTGGAACGCCGGCCAAAAGCGCCTGCAGGTGACGGTGATCGCCCAGTCCGGAAACACCGCCCGGGTCCGCATCCGCTACCCCTTGGGGCAAAAATGGGTAGAATTCCCCATGGATTTGATTGAACACAACGGCCACTGGTACGACGCTTCGGCCGCCGCCCTGCTGAACACCACGCTCGCCGCGCGCTGAGCCCCGCCGTATGCCTGACGCCAAGCAAGCCGCATTGCCCTTTCCTGTTCACTACGCCAAGCCGCCGCTTTGGCTGCGGGTGGCCGCCTGGTTCCTGCGCCCGTGGATTGAAATCTCCCGCGAACCGGTGGTGCCGCCGTTCCAGGTCGACCGTCCGGTCTGTTATGTGCTGGAAAATTACGGCCTGACCAACCTGCTGATCCTCGACCGCGCCTGCCGCGATGCCGGCCTGCCTTCACCGCTGGCTTCGCTGCCCGGAAATCCGCTCGGCCGCAAGCGTTCGTATTTCGCGCTGTCGCGCCGGGGCGGCTCCAGCCGCATCAATGCCGCCAAGAACAAACGCCATTCCGATGCGCTGTCACGGGTGATCATGGCCCATCGTCTGTATCCCGAACAGGATGTGCAGCTGGTGCCGGTCTCGATCTTCGTCGGCCGTGCCCCGACCCGCCAGTCCGGCTGGTTCTCGGTGCTGTTCTCGGAAAACTGGGCGCTGGTCGGCCGCTTCCGCCGTTTCGTCTCGGTGCTGCTGAACGGCCGCGATACGCTGGTGCGCTTCTCGCCCAGCTACCGCGTGCGCGACATGCTCGCCGACGACATTCCGCACGAGCGCCTGGTGCGCAAGGCCCAGCGCCTGCTGCGCGCGCATCTGCGCAAGGTGCGGGCCGCGGTGATCGGCCCCGATCTATCCACGCGCCGCCTGCTGGTCGACCGCGTGTTGGATGCCGAACCGGTACGCAAGGCCATTGCCGAACAGGCGCGCCGTGACAAGAGCAGCTATGCCCAGGCCTGGAACAAGGCGCACGAATGCGCCTGGGAAATCGCCGCCGATTATTCGCATCCGGTGGTGCGCTCGCTGTCGTTCGCGCTGACCGGATTCTGGAACCGCATCTACGACGGCGTCATCATCCATCACATGGATCTGCTGAAAGAGGCCGCGCCCGGGCATGAGGTGGTGTACGTGCCCTGCCACCGCAGCCACATGGATTACCTGCTGCTCAGCTACCTGCTGTACACCAAGGGCATGGTTCCGCCGCACATCGCGGCCGGCGTCAACCTCAATCTGCCGGTGATCGGGCCGATTCTGCGCCGCGGCGGTGCCTTTTTCCTGCGCCGCAGTTTCAAGGCCAACGCCCTGTATTCGGCGGTGTTCTCCGAATACGTGGCGCAGCTGGTCGGCGGCGGCTATTCGCTGGAGTATTTCATCGAGGGCGGCCGTTCGCGCACCGGACGCCTGCTGGCGCCCAAAGGCGGCATGATCGCGATGACGGTGAAAGCCTTCCTGCGCGCACCGCAGCGGCCGGTGGTGTTCCAGCCGGTGTACATCGGCTACGAACGCCTCATCGAGGGCAAGAGCTATCTCGATGAGCTGTCCGGCCAGCCCAAGGAAAAGGAAACCGTCTGGGCGCTGATCAAGGCCGCGTTCGAGGTGCTGCGCGAACATTACGGCAAGGTCACCGTCAATTTCGGCGAGCCGGTGTATCTGGACGAGAGTCTGGCCCGGCACGCACCGGACTGGCGCGCCGAGCGCGACAGCGAAGACGGCAAACTGCCGTGGCTGTCGACGGTGGTCGACGAGCTGGCGCAGAACATCCACGTCAACATCAACCGCGCCGCCGACGTCAATCCGATCAACCTGCTGGCGCTGGCGCTGCTGTCCACGCCCAAGCACGCCATGGATGAAAACGATCTGATCGAACAGATCGAACTGTCCAAACGCATTCTCCGCTGCGAGCCTTACGGCCCGCGCGTGACCGTCACCGCCATGGATGCCCGCACCATCATCGCCTACGGCGAGGACATGGGCGCGGTCACCCGCACCAAGCACCCGCTCGGCGATGTGCTGTCGATGCCGGGCGAAACCGCGGTGCTGCAGAGCTACTTCAAGAACAACATCCTGCACCTGTTCAGTGCCGCCGCGTGGATCGCGCTGTGTTTCCAGAACAACCGCCGGCTGTCGCGCAACGGCCTGGTCAGTCTCGGCCTGAACGTGTATCCGTTCATGAAAAGCGAACTGTTCCTGCCCTGGAACGATGCCGAATTCGCCCAGCGCCTGAACCTCACCATCGATCTGTTCGTGCGCGAAGGCTTCCTGACCGTGGCCGGCGACGACACTGAAACCCTGTACCGCGCGCCCGGCCAGACCGACGAAGTGTTCCATCTGCGCGCCGTCGCGCACAGCATGCAGCAGGCCTTCGAGCGCTATTTCATCGCCATCACCACCCTGGTCAAGAACGGCAGCGGCGCACTCAGCGCTTCGGCGCTGGAAAGCCTGTGCCATCTGAC
Organism: Arenimonas sp. GDDSR-1; assembly: GCF_025980345.1. Taxonomy (GTDB): domain Bacteria; phylum Pseudomonadota; class Gammaproteobacteria; order Xanthomonadales; family Xanthomonadaceae; genus Arenimonas. The sequence continues at coordinate 11,678 of NZ_JAPDUI010000036.1, forward strand.
CGCGCAGCGTCTGTCGCTGCTGTACGCGCCGGCGGCGCCGGAGTTCTTCGACAAATCCCTGTTCCGCGGCTTCATCGCCAACATGCGCGAACAGAAACTGATCTGGCTGAACGAGGCCGGCAAGCTGGAATTCGACCAGCGCCTGAACGACTGGGAACAGGACGCCCGTCTGGTGCTGAACCGCGAGCTGCGGCACACCATCCACAAAATTTCGCCGGATGCGGCGGCCCCGAAAACGGAAACGCCGGAATCAGGCGTTTAAGTCGGGAATCAGCAGGTTTTCCAGAACCGAAATCTGGTCCTTGATCTTGAGTTTGCGTTTTTTCAGACGTTTGATGCCGAGCTCGTCGTCGGGCCGGTTGCGGATGAACACTTCGATGGCGGCGTCCAGATCGCGGTGCTCGGTGCGCAGCTCGAGCAGCATGGCGGTGTATCGGCGCTGGGTGAACGGATCGAGCATTCGGGAGTCCGCGGACGGGGCAACACAGGTAGAATAAACCAAGCCGTATCTCTTTTGGAATCCGCATGTTTTTCCGCAATATCGTCCTGTTCACCCTGCCCGAAATCCAACGCCTCGATCTTGAAACCCTGGAAAACGTCCTGTCCGCCCACGCCCTCAAGCCGGTCGGGCCGTTGGCCATGCAGTCGCGCGGTTTCGTGCCGCCGCTGGGCAGCGGTGCCTATGTGCAGCGTGCCGGACGCAGCCTGTGGCTCAGTCTGGGCGGCGAAGACCGCATCCTGCCGTCGGCGGTGGTGCAGCGCGAGTGGCAGGCGAAAATCGCCAAGCAGGAAGCGGCCAAGGGCCATCCGCTCGGGAAACGCGCGCGCAGCCAGCTCAAACAGGACACGCTCGACGAGCTGATGCCGCGTGCCTTCGTCAAGCCCTCGCACACCAACGCGGTGATCGATCCGGAAGCCGGCATCATTGCCATCGATACGTCGTCGCTGAAGGCCGCGGAAGCGCTGGTCGGCAAGCTGCGCGAAGCCTTCGGCAGCTTCCCGGCATTGCCGCTGCAGACCGCGCAATCGCCGCGCGCCATGCTGACCCGCTTCCTGCTCGGCGAGGCCCTGCCGGAAAACTGGTTTCTCGGCGAGGAATGCGAACTCACCGATCCGGCCGAAAAAGGCGCGTTGGTCAAATGCCTGCGTTCCGATCTGGCCAGCGAAGAAGTGCTGGCGCATCTGCATGCCGGTAAACAGGTGACGCGCCTGGCGCTGCTGGCCGATGCCCAGCTGGCCTGCGTGATCGGCGACGATCTGGTGCTGCGCAAATTCAAACTGCTGGAGGGCGCGGTCGATGGCCTGGAAAACAGCAACACCGAATCGGTGGAAGACGAATTGATGGCGCGTTTCGCGCTGTTCAGTGCCGAGCTGTCCCGGTTCTATGCCGTGTTCGCCAAGGCGTTCGGCGTCGTCGCCAAGGCGGCCTGATGTTCGGCCTCGGCCGGAAAGCGGTTTCCGTGCCCGACGGCCAATGGCTCGAACGCGAGGGCGAGCGCTTCTGGCTGCCGTGGAAACGCCATGCCCAGGCCCGCCGTCTGAAGCTATTGGTCGGCAGCAACGGTCCCCGCCTTACCCTGCCGCCGCGCACTTCGGAAAAGGCCGCACGCGCCTTCGTTGCCGAACACACCGACTGGCTGTGGATGCAACGGTCCCGGCACGCCGATATCCAGCAAACGCCTCTGGCCATCGGCGCGGAAGCCGAACTGCCTTGGTTCGGGCAGCGGCTTCCGGTGCACTGGCAGGCCGACCGCGCCCTGCACATCCTGCGCGAAGAACGCCAATGGCGCATCCACACCAGCGCCCGCAGCAGCGACCGACAGCTGCAGGCCGCCTTGCTGCAGGCCTACCGGCAATACGGCCAGGGCTGGTTTCTGCAGCGCACACAGGCGTATCTTCCGGCGCTTCCGAAAGCCCCGGCGGCGCTGCGGCTGCGCCCGTTGCGCTCGCTGTGGGGTTCGCTGAATGCCGCCGATGCGGTCACTCTCGATGTGGCACTGCTGTTCGCACCCGAGCCGGTTGCCGAATACGTCTTGGTGCACGAACTCTGCCATCTGCTGCAGCGCAATCATTCCCCGAAGTTCTGGCGCGAAGTGGAACTGCGCTGCCCGGATTGGCGCGATCACCGCGATTATCTGCGTGCGCATGGCCCGGGCATCAAAGCCGAGGCACGGCGGCTGTTCGGCTAGTCGTCGGTGCTTTCTTCGCAGCGCTTGCCGCGCTCCAGGCAGAACGTGACCTCGATGAGGTTGCCCGAACTGCGCACCGGCTTGCCATCCTTCACCGCCGGCAGGTATTTGCTCTGCTTCAGTGCCGACAGTACCGGGTAGGACAGGTAATAGCCTTCGCGTTGGACGAAATCGAAATTCTCCGCGCGTCCGGATTCATCGATGTCGAAACGCACCTGCACGGTGTACACCTTGCCCGGATCGGCGGTATTAACCCAGCTGATCGGGGTCTGGAAAATCGGATTGGTCAGGAACATCGGCTCCCGGTCGGCACGGGCGAATAATTTGTCGAGCGCTTCGTTGCGGCAGAGTTCGAAAGCGTCCGGATCGGCATCGAGCGTGCCCGAGAGAAACAGCACACGGTAAAGTCCCTGACAGGCCTGATCCAGATGCGTCATGTCGTTGAGATCGTGATAGTGCCGGATCTGCGCCCGATATACGCTAGCCGCTTCGCGGTAGCGGCGTTCGGAAACCAGCAGCTCGGGGTTGGCCCGCTTTTCGGCGGAGGCACTGCCGTTTTCAATCGGCGAGGGCAGGCTGGTGCGGGCACTGACCACCTCGAAGCGGTCTTTCAGTTGCGCCGCGGCAGTGAAGCTGGCCGCCATCAGTGTGGCGGCGGCGAGCAGGTGCGTTCGCATGACCATTCCCCTTCACGCATCGTGTAAGGGGGATTATGGCACTTTCGCGAGGGATGTCCAGAACGCCGAAATCAGCGCGGCCACCTCGGCCGGTTTGTCCATATGCACATGGTGCGTGCCCGCGATGACGTGCATTTCGCCGTGTTTCAGGCAGGCGAAGCGTTCATTGCGGATTTCCGGCTGGAAATACACCGGGGCCGGATCGGCGGCGACCAGCAGGACCGGGCAGTCGATGGCGGCCAGCCAGTTGCGCACCGAGGCCTCTTCGGCGCGCATGTGCGAGGGCCACATCAGGCGCGGATCGCTGCGCCATTGGTAGCCGTCTTCCACCGCTTTGAGATTGCGTTCGACCAGCAGGCGTGCCGCCGCTTCCGATTTTTCCGTGGCCTGCAGGCGCGCCCTTACGGCTGTCGCGATGTCGGGAATCAGGCGCGGCAGGGAAGCCGGTTTGCGCCGTCCGGCAATGGCTTTGCGCAGGCGTTCGGCGGCGTGTTCGCCCGGCCAGGGCGGCGGGCCGAGGGCTTCGATCAGGGCCAGCGACAGCACGCGTTCCGGCGCGCCGGCGGCGACCACCGTGGCCAGCGCGCCGCCGAGTGAATGCCCGAGCAGGTGCGCCTGTGGCCAGCCGAGCGCATCGAGCACGTCGAGGATGTCGTGCAGCCAATCCACGAACGCGTAATCGTAACCGGCCGGAATATGCGTGCTGGCGCCGTGGCCGAGCATGTCGATGGCGACCAGATCGACTTCGCCCAGATGCGGCGCCATCGGAATGAAGCTGGCGGCGTTATCCAGCCAGCCATGCAGGGCCAGCACTTTCGGACCCTTCGGATTGCCCAGGCGCAGGGCCGCGATGCGGCCGCGGGCGGTGTCCAGAACGAATTCGCGCGGCTCGCTCATCCGTGACTTTCCAGAACCCGTGCCAGCGCCGCCACATGCCCGGGTTCGTCGTTCAGCGCGCCGATGTAGCGCAGCTCCGCACCGCCGGCCTGTTGGAACAGATGCGCGTTTTCCACGCTGATTTCTTCCAGGGTTTCCAGACAGTCCACGGCAAAACCGGGGCAGACCAGATCGAGCGTTTTGAAGCCGTCGCGGCCCAGCTGTTCGAGGGTTTTATCGGTATAGGGCTGCAGCCAGGGTTCGCGCCCGAAACGGGACTGGTAGGTCATCAGCCATTGCTCCGGGCTCAGCTCGAGCCGGCGGGCGATGGCCTCGGCGCTTTCCCGGCACTGTTGCGGATAGGGATCGCCGCGCTCGGCAAAGCGTTGTGGAATGCCGTGGAAGGAAAACAGCAGGCGCTCGCCGCGGCCGTGCAGGTCCCAATGATTGCGGATACGCGCTTCCATGGCATCCAGCCAGGCCGGGTGCCGGTGGTATTCGCGGATGAAACGCAGGTTCGGCACGCGTTCCTGTTTCAGGTAGTACCGGGTGACGGCATCGAACACCGAGGCGGTGGTGGTGGCCGAATACTGCGGGTACAAGGGCAGCACGGTCAGCTCCTGCAGATCCGGATACGCATTGAGCACGGCGGACACCGATGGATTGCCGTAACGCATCGCGAGACGGACTTCGGTGTTGGGCATCTGGTGCTGCAGCTTGTCGGCCAGACCTTGCGAGTACACCAGCAGCGGTGAGCCTTTCGGCAGCCAGATCTTGGCGTAATTGCCGGCCACCCGGCCTGAGCGAATCGGCAGAATGATGAAATGCAGCAGAATGCACCACAGCCAGCGGCTGAGATCGACCACGCGGTAATCGTGGAGGAATTCGGCCAGATAGCGGCGCACCGCGCCGGCAGTCGGGGCATCGGGCGTTCCCAGATTGACCAGCAGGATCAGGCGTTGGCGGCTTTTCATCGACATGGGTTGAACTTCCGGCGCTAAAATGAATCGAAGGTAAACAATTGTAGGTGAACCCGGCGTCAGGGGTTATCATTATCCAATACGCTGAGGCCTGCCTCCCACTATAAAGGAACCCGCTATGCGTGCCTTATTTACCGCCGTTCTGCTGTTTGCCGCCGCCAGCGCCTCCGCCAACACCACGCCGGACGAGCGTACCCGCTCGGCCACCACCGTGCTGAAGGAGATGTCGGCCATCCCGGAAAACTCCATCCCCGAGCGTCTGCTGGCCGAGGCCTACGCCATCGCCGTGGTGCCGGACCTGACCAAGGCGGCGCTGGTGTTCGGCGGCCGGGGCGGCAAGGGCGTGATTTCGGTGCGCGGCGCCGACGGTGCCTGGTCGAATCCGAACTACATCAATGTCGGCGGCGGCAGCTGGGGGTTCCAGGCCGGCGTGCAGAAATCCGACCTGATCCTGGTGTTCACCAGCAAAAGCGGGGTCGACGGCATCATCAAAGGCAAGTTCACCCTCGGCGCCGATGCCGCGGTCGCGGCCGGTCCGGTCGGCCGCAACGTGCAGGCCAGCACCGATGAAAACCTGAAAGCCGAAATCTACAGCTATTCCCGTTCCAAGGGTCTGTTCGCCGGCGTCGCGCTCGACGGTACCGTGATCCGCATCGACCGCAAGGCCAACGAAACCGTGTACGGCGACATGGCCTCGCCGGCCTCGATCTTCGACGGCCGCACGCAGACCCAGAATCAGGCGATCATCGACTTCCGCAACCAGCTGGAAGAAGGCAGCAGCCGTCAGGCCAAAAAATAAACCGCGGTAATTTCATTCAGGAGCAGTGTCATGGTAGGTATGCGGGAATTGATCATCATTCTGGTCATCGTGTTGCTGGTGTTCGGCACCAAGCGTCTGGCCAACATCGGCACTTCAAGAAAGGCATGAAGGACGAGGATGCCAAGCCGGAAACCCTCGACCAGAAGAAACCCGACAGCGACAATCACGCCTAAGCATGTTCGACGTCGGTTTCAGCGAGCTGCTGATCATCGCGGTGGTCGCCCTGGTGGTGCTTGGTCCGGAGCGCCTGCCGAAAGCCGCGCGCTTTGCCGGCCTGTGGGTGCGTAAAG
>NZ_JAPDUI010000008.1 GCF_025980345.1 Arenimonas sp. GDDSR-1
TTGTCGAGGGTTTTGTTGCCGTCGGCACCATGGCAGGCGGCACATGCAGCGGCTTTCTGCTTTCCGGCGGCGGCATCGCCTTTGACGCCCATGGCAGCGGTTTGGCCGGCCAGACAGAACAAGGCGACAGCGAGGAGGGGTTTGATCTTCATCGATGGGGTCCTTTATTTGGCCGGTTTCAGCGCGGAGATGTAGGCGGCAATGTCGGCGATGTCCTGGGCGCTGAAGCTCTTGGCCTGCGCGGCCATGGTCGGGTGACTGCGCTCACCTTTGCTGTACGCGGTCAGGGCATTGACGATATAAGCCTCGTTCTGACCGGCGATTTTCGGCACGTGGTAGCTCGGATAGGCATTTTTGTACTCCGGAATGCCGTGGCAGCCGGTGCAGGTATACGCCAGCGCTTTGCCTTTCTGGGCATCGCCTTTGGCCAGGCAGGTGCCGCCGGCCAGAGCCAGCGCTAAACCGATGAGGAGGGACGTTTTGGTCATAGCAAAATGCCGAAGTGGGGTTCAAGTCCGGTAATTATACCTAAAATTCACCGGAATCAGGCAAGTATGTATGACTTTAGGCAGGTACGCAGGGGGCGGTTTCCCGATACCATTTCGCTTAATTCCCCCCAGTACGGTAACCGGTAAGCCCATGCCTCTTTCTTCCAAACATGCAAAAACCACGGCCTTGATGTTGGCCATTGCCTTGGCTCTGACGGCCTGCGGCGGCAAGCCCGATGCAGCCGGCACGGCAAAGTCCGAAGCCGGCGCCGAACAGGGCAAGGATGGCAAAGACGGAAAGCCCAAGGAGCCGGAAGCGGTTCCGGTCGAGGTGGTGACTGCCGCCAGCCAGAGCATCAACGCCAGCTATGCCGGCACTGCCAATCTGGAAGCGCCGAACGAGGCCCAGGTGGTTGCCAAAAGCTCGGGCGTCATGGTGTCGCAGCTGGCCGAGGAGGGCGACAGCGTCCGTCAGGGCCAGGTGCTTGCCCGCATCGATCCGGCCCGCGCGCAGCTTGAAGTCCAGCGTTCCCAGGCAACCGTCAACAAGCTGAGCAACAACTTTGCCCGCGCCCAGGAATTGCGCAGACAGAATCTGATCTCCGCCGAAGCCCACGATCAGATCCGGTTTGATCTGGAGTCCGCCAAAGCCAGTCTGAATCTGGCCAAGCTCGAACTGTCCTACACCAATGTCACGGCACCGATATCCGGCGTCATCGCACAGCGCATGGTCAAGCAAGGCAACCTGGTGACGCTGAATGCTCCGGTGTTCCGCATCGTCAATACCCAGTATCTTGAAGCCGTAATGAATGTTCCCGAACGTGAGCTGGCACTGATCAAGTCCGGCATGCCGGTGCGGATGACCGTGGATGCCGTGCCCGGCCAGGCCTTTGAAGGCCGCGTCGACCGCGTCAGTCCGGTGATGGAAGCCGGAAGCGGTACCTTCCGCGTGACCTGCGCCTTCGACGGCAAGCAGATTCTGCGTCCGGGCATGTTCGGCCGCTTTGAAATCATCTACGACCGCCGTGAAAACGTGCTGACCATTCCCCGTACCGCCATGCTTGAAGACGAAACCGATCCGGCCGTCTATGTGGTCCGCTCAGGAAAGGCGGTGCGTGCTCCCGTCAAGATCGGATACAGCAACGGGGAAATCGCCGAAGTCGTGTCCGGCCTCAAGGGCGGCGACAAGATCATTACCGCCGGCAAGGTCGCGGTACGTGACGGTGCGCTGGTCAGCGTGATTGCGGTTGACGGCAAGACCGTGGCCCAGCCCAAGAAAGACGGCAAATCTGCGGATGCCGGAAAATGAGTCTGGTCGAGTTTTCGACACGGCGGCGGGTTACCGTCGCGATGGTCACCTTCACCTTCGTGCTGTTCGGGCTCATCGCCCTGGGCAATCTGAAGGTCAACCTGCTGCCGGATCTGAGTTACCCGACGCTGACCGTGCGCACCGAATACACCGGTGCCGCGCCCGCTGAAATCGAAACCCTGATCAGCGAGCCGCTGGAGGAATCCCTCGGTGTGGTCAAGAACCTGCGTAAAATCAAATCGATTTCGCGTACCGGCCAGAGCGATGTGGTTCTCGAGTTCGCCTGGGGCACCGATATGGACCAGGCGGGCCTCGAGGTCCGCGACAAGCTCGAACTGCTGCGTCTTCCTCTGGAAGCCAAATCGCCGGTCGTGCTGCGCTTCAATCCGAGTACCGAGCCGATCATGCGTCTCGGTCTGGTCCTGCCGGAGAAAGTGTCCGGCAGCCGCCAGGCCCAGCTGATCCAGCTGCGCCGTTTTGCCGAAGAAGATCTGAAAAAGCGTCTTGAACCGGTCGACGGCGTTGCCGCGGTCAAGGTCGCCGGCGGTCTTGAAGATGAAATCCAGGTCGCCATCGACAACGAGCGCCTGTCGCAGCTGAACCTGTCGGTCGAAACCGTCATCAACCGCCTGCGCCAGGAAAACATCAACATCTCCGCCGGTCGCATCGAAGAAGGCAGCGAACGCTATCTGGTGCGCACCGTCAACCAGTTCGCCGATCTGGATACCATGGCCGACATGCTGGTGGCCAATACCGCCTTCGGTGTCCCGGTCAAGCTCAAGGATGTTGCGACGGTCACTCAGGGTTACAAGGAACGGCAGGCCATCATCCGCGTCGGCGGCCGCGAAGCCATCGAATTGGCGCTCTACAAGGAAGGCGATGCCAATACCGTGGCCGTGGCCAAATCGGTCAAGCAGGCACTCCAGCGCATGCAGGGCGATGGCGGCGCGTCCGATTCCGGAAAGCCGGCAAAAGCCGTCGCCGAGGGCGTCTATGAAATCGACGGGCTGGAACTGACCACCATCGAAGACGCCTCCCTGTTCATCGAGAGCGCACTTTCCGAAGTCAAGAAGGAAGCGCTGCTCGGCGGCGTCTTCTCGATCCTGATCATCTTCTTCTTCCTGCGCGACGGCTGGAGCACTTTCGTCATCGGCCTGTCCCTGCCGATATCGATCGTGGCCACGTTCTTCTTCATGGACCAGTTCGGCCTCAGCTTGAATGTGATGTCGTTGGCGGGACTGGCACTGGCAACCGGCATGGTGGTCGATGACTCCATCGTCGTGCTGGAATCCATCGCCAAGGCCCGCGAGCGCGGACTCGGCATTCTGGATGCCGCCATCAAAGGCGCCGGCGAAGTCAGCATGGCGGTGGTCGCGTCGACACTGACCACGGTGGCCGTGTTCTTCCCGCTGGTTTTCGTGGAAGGCGTCGCCGGCCAGCTGTTCAAGGATCAGGCATTGACCGTTTCGATTGCGCTGATGATTTCGCTGATCGTCTCGCTGACCCTGATTCCGATGCTCTCCTCGCTGAAGGCACATTCGCCGATGGCCTTCGCCGAAGACAACCAGCAACCGACGGCCGCCCGGGAGAAATGGCATCAGTTTCTGGCCAGTCTGAAGGAACTGTTCCGCTATCCGCTGCAGCGTGACTGGAAACGGCCCCTGGCCTATGCCGCATGGGTCCTTCTCGTTCCGCTCAAAATACTGACGGCGCTGATCTATGTCATCGCCCTGCTGTTCAGCCTCGGATATCCGCTTGCCGTCTTCGGCATTACCTGGGTCATCGCCACCTTCAGCCGTTTCGGCAAGGGCACCGGCGGCAAGGGCATGGTCTGGTTGGGTGAAAAAATCATCCGGCCCTACGATTACGCCGCCGACTATTACCGTGGAATCCTTCCCAAAGCCCTGGAGCGCCCGCGTAAAATCCTGATCAGCGCTGCAGTCGCCTTCATCGCATCGCTGCTGCTGGCCACGACTCTCGGTTCGGACCTGATTCCGCAATTGGCCCAGGACCGCTTCGAAATGACGGCCAAGCTCGCTCCCGGCACGCGCCTCGAAGAAACCGACCAACTGGTCAGCGCCATCCAGTCCAGACACAAGGCCGATACCGATATCCAGGCGCTTTACGGCGTCAGCGGTTCGGGCACGCGGCTGGATGCGAATCCGACCGAGTCCGGTGAAAACATCGCCAAGCTCAGCGTCGTTCTGGGCAAAGGCTACAGCCGCGACAGTGAAGCCGCCATCACCGAACGTCTGCGTGAAACAATGCGCGCCTATCCGGATGTGCAGGTCAAGTTCGGCCGGCCTGAACTGTTCAGCTTCTCCACGCCGCTGGAAATCGAAATCCGCGGCGCCGATCTGAATTCCCTGGAGAAATCCGCACGGAAACTTTCCGCCATGCTTCAGAAGGCCGAGCATTTCGCGGACGTCAAATCCAGCGTCGAACAGGGTTACCCGGAAATCCAGATCATTTTCGATCAGGACCGGGCCGCTGCGCTCGGACTGACCTCGCGGCAGATCGCCGATCAGGTGGTCAAGCAGGTCCGCGGCGAGGTAGCCACCCGTTACAGTTTCCGTGACCGGAAAATCGATGTGCTGGTCCGTGCCGAAGAACAGGCGCGGTCATCGGTCGATGATATCCGCAACATCATCATCAATCCGGCTGCGCCGCAACCGGTGACGCTGGCCTCGGTCGCGCAGGTCGTGGAAACCATCGGTCCCAGCGAAATCAACCGCGTCGACCAGACCCGCGTCGCCATCATTTCCGCCAACCTGCGCGATGTCGACCTCGGCACCGCGGTGTCGGAAGTACGCGACATGGTGGCTGCCGATCCGCTTTCGGCCGATGTCCGCATCGCCTTCGGCGGCCAGAGCGAGGAGCTCGATCGCTCCCGCAACTCGCTGTTCTTTGCCTTCGGGCTGGCCATATTCCTGGTCTATCTGGTCATGGCCTCGCAGTTCGAATCGCTGCTGCATCCCTTCGTCATCCTGTTCTCGATTCCATTGGCGATGGTCGGCGCCGTCCTGGCGCTGTGGCTGAGCGGCTCGCCGATTTCGGTCGTGGTATTCATCGGCCTGATCCTTCTGGTCGGCATCGTGGTCAAGAACGCCATCGTGCTGATCGACAAGGTCAACCAACTGCGCGAAGAGGGCGTCGCCAAGCGCGAAGCCATATGCCGCGGTGCGGAATCCCGGCTTCGCCCGATCATCATGACCACGCTGACCACGTTGTTCGGATTCGCGCCGCTGGCCTTTTTCGGCGGCGAGGGTGCCGAGGTGCGGGCGCCGATGGCGTTGACCGTGATCGGCGGCCTGACGGTTTCGACCCTGCTGACGCTGGTCGTCATTCCGATCGTCTACGATCTTCTGGACCGCAAGCCGGACAGCTATTACAAGGCGCGTGGTGCGTTGCATCATGATGTCCTCGAAGGCGGGAGCATCGGGTGAAAAGTCTTGCCGAGCTGAGTCTGCGACGGCCGGTCACGGCGGTCATGTGTTTCGTTTCGCTGGTGGTCATCGGCCTGCTGGCCGCTGTCAGGCTGCCGTTGGAGCAGTTCCCCGACATCAACGTGCCTTTCGTTTTCGTCAGCGTGCCTTATCCCGGTTCCACCCCGCAGGAAGTCGAACGCCAGATCACCCGGCCGGTCGAGGAGGCGTTGTCGACGCTTCCCGGCATTTCGATGATGAATTCGACGTCGCGCTCGGACAATGCCGGCATTTTCCTGATGTTTTCGGACTGGGATCGCGACATCGCAATCACCGCCAGCGAAGCGCGTGATCGCATCGATGCCATCCGCTCCGAACTGCCGGAAGATGTTCAGCGCTATTTCGTCCAGAAATTCTCGCCGAACGACGAGCCGCTGATGCGGGTGCGCTTCGCCTCCGACCGCGACCTCAAAAACAGCTATACCCTGATCCAGCATGCAATCCAGAAGCGCATCGAACGCATTCCCGGTGTCGCCCGCGTCGACATCACCGGCGCACCGCCGCCGGAAGTCGAAATCGCCATCGATCCGGTCCGCCTTGCCAGCCACAATGTCGGCCTCAACGAGCTGTCGGCCAAACTGCAATCCGTCAATTTCTCGGTTTCAGCCGGCGACATCAACGACCGCGACCGCCGTATCCGGGTACAGCCGGTCGGCGAAATCAAGACGGTCGAGGAGCTTCGCAGTCTGCCCTTGAATGACAAGGGCCTGAGGCTCGATGACATCGCCGATGTGCGCTTCAAGTTGCAGCGCCAGGACTTCGGCCGCCGCCTCGATGGCCGGCCGGCGGTCGGTGTCGACATCCTGCGCGAACAGAACGCCAATCTAGTCAATGTCGCCGATGCCATCCATGCCGAGATCGAAAAAATCAAGCAAGATCCGGAGCTTGCCGGCATCAAGTTCATCATCGTCAGCGATTCCGCGGAAAGCGTAAAGAGTTCCATTGCCGAACTCATCGAGGCCGGCATGATCGGCTCGCTGCTGTCGATCATCGTGCTGTTCTATTTCCTGCGCCACTGGCCTTCCACGCTGATGGTCAGTCTGGCTATTCCGATCTGCATCGTGATCACACTGGGTGTGATGTACTTCACCGGCATGACACTGAATGTCCTGTCGATGATGGGTTTGCTACTAGGCATCGGCATGCTGGTCGACAACGCGGTCGTGGTGGTCGAGAGCATCTATCAGTACCGCGAAAAATATCCGGATAATCCGATGATGTGCGCCATCGAGGGCACCAAATCGGTGCAACTGGCGATTTCCTGCGGCACCCTGACTTCCATCATCGTATTCCTGCCGAACCTGTTCGGCGACAAGAACTTCATCTCCATCTATCTCTCGCAGGTCGCCCTGACCATCACCATCTCGCTGCTGGCTTCCTGGCTGGTCGCGGTCAGCCTGATTCCGATGATTTCGGCGCGACTGAAAACACCGCCGGCCATCACCCAGTCGCACGGATTCGTACCGGCATTGACCCGGCGCTATGAAGCATTCCTGGCCTGGACGCTGGCGAACCGCAGGCTTTCCCTGCTCGGCATCCTGATGATCATCTTAGTCAGCATGGTGCCTTTCAAATTCACCAAGTTCGACATGAACTCGAACGAAGTGGGCCGTGAACTGTCCATGTATTTCAAGTGGAACGGCGCTTATTCCCTGGAGCAGATGTCCGATGAGGTGGCCAAGGTCGAGCAGTTCATGAATGAGAACCGGGAGCGCTATCAGGTCAAGCAGGTGTATGTGTTCTTCAGCGAGCAGGGCTGGGGCGGGATGAACCTGACCCTGCGCGATGATCTGCGTTCCTGCGGAAGTTTCGTTTCACGCAGCATCCGACTGGTCAACCCGGAGTACCTCTGTGCGATGTCCTCGGAACAGGTGCAGGAAATGATCCGGGCCGAGATTCCCAAGTTCGCGCGGGCGGAAGTCGGCTTTCAGGGCGGCGGCGGCCCCGGCGGCGGAGGCGGCGGCGGTCAGGACAACAGCGTAGAAATCTTCCTGAACGGCGATTCCACCGAAATGCTCAAGAAAATCGGAGCCGAAGTGATTCCGGTGCTGGCAAAACAGCCGGAACTGCGCGATGTGCGTCTCAACAGCGGTGACGAAAACAGCGAAATCCGCGTCAGCGTCGACCGCGACCGCGCCGGAGCCCTGGGCTTCAGCGCGCAGGATGTGGCCCAATACATCAGCATCGCATTGCGCGGTACCACGCTGCGCGAGTTCCGCAAGGATGACCAAGAAATTCCGATGTGGGTGCGTTTCGCCGGAGCGGAACAGTTCAGGGTCGAAGAGCTGTCAGGCCTGAACCTGCGACGCCCGGACGGCACCACGGTTCCGCTGATGTCCGTCATCAATGTCGAGATCCGTAAAGGCGACAGCGAGATCTACCGTCAGGACCGCTTGACTTCGCTGTCCATCAAGGCCAATAAAGCCGACAACGTGACCACCGAAGAAGCCATGGCGGCATTCAAGAAAGTGCTGAACAATCTGCCTCCGGGGTATTCCTGGAGCGAAAGCCAGGGCGGGTTCAACGGCGGCGATGCCGGAGGGCAGATGGCGACGAACACCCTGATTGCCCTGCTAATGATTCTGATTGTTATGGCGGCGCTGTTCGAGTCGATGCTGATGCCGCTGGCGATCCTGACCAGCATCCTGTTCTCGGCGCTCGGCGTGTTCTGGCTGTTTGCCCTGACCGGCACGACATTCTCGATCATGGCCTCGATCGGCATTCTGGTTCTGATGGGCGTGGTGGTGAACAACGGCATCGTGCTGTTCGAACACATCAACGCCCTGCGGCGCAGCGGCCATGCCCGAACCGAGGCATTGATCATGGGTTGCAAGGAGCGTCTGCGTCCGATTCTGATGACCATGGGTACCACCATTCTCGGCATGTTGCCGCTGTGTTTCGGTACCACCCAGATCGGCGGTGATGGTCCGGCCTACTATCCGATGGCGCGTGCGGTGGTGGGCGGCCTGGCGTTCTCGACCATCGTCAGCCTGATCTTTTTGCCGACCATCTATGCGGCATTGGATGACCTGCGCATCAAGACCGGAGGCGTCATCGCCCGGGCCAAAGACAAGGCGCCGTTGCGGCGCTTCGTGAAACCGGCCTGAGGGCCGGTCAGCCGAGTTTGATGAAAAAGGCCGCGCCGGCAACCCAGACCGCCAGGGCGGTGCCGGTATTGGTCAGGATGAAGTTCACCAGGATGCGTGCGAAGCGGTTTTTCCACCAGCCCGAGATTTCGATGGTATCGTCCTTGAGCTTCAGCAGATCTTCATACGTCGGTTTGCGCAGTTTGGCCTCGACATAGGCCGAAACCATGCCCGAGCTCAGGGCCGGGTGCAGCGGCGTCAACGGCGAGGCGATGAACGCGGCCAGACAGCTCAGCCAGTGCCCCTTGGCGGCGATGCACCCGATCAGTCCGCCGGTACCGGTGATGAGCGCCCATTGCAGCAACAGCATTCCGGCCAATTTCATCCCGCCTTCGTGGATGCCCCAGGCGAATCCGCCGATGAGAAAGACGGCAATGAACAGGCTGAACCAGGGCATCTCCGATTTTGCCGGAATGCTTTCCAGTGAAGCGAGTACGGCGCCATCCAGATTTGCGGAATCCTGAAGTGCGCGTTCCAGGCCGGCCAGATGGCCGGCGCCGACCACCGCAAGGACGTTTTTGACATCATCGTGCGCATGCAGCTGCAACAGCTTGGCGGCCATGTAACGGTCGCGTTCGGCGATGATGCTTTCATACAGTTCCGGAGTCTGCTTGGCGAAATCGCCGAAGCTCGACTCCAGCATGTCGCCTTCCTTGAGCTGCTCGATTTCGGTCTCGCCGATGTCATCCGAGCTGATTAGGCTGGCGCCCAGGCCGGCCACCAACTGACCGCGCTTGAAAAAGCCCAGCTTCGACCAGCTGCGCTTTAAGGTGATGCCGGCGTCGCGATCGATCAGCGCCATGCGCAGGCCGCGGGCTTCGGCTTCCTGCGCGGCGGCCTTGAGCTCAGCGCCGGGTTCGATGCCCAGCTGTTCGGCCAATCGGCGTTGGTAGGCGGCCAAAGACAGGTTGGCGGCGACCAGTCCGATCTTGTCTTCCTTAATGATCTGGAAAATGTCGAGCTTGTAGAGGGCATCCGGTTGGGTCAACTGCCGATGCCGGTTAACATCGAGCTCCACGGCAACGGTGTCGAAGCCGCCGCTGTCAATCGCGGCTTTGACCGCTTCAAGACTTTTCAGCGAAACGTGGGCGGTGCCGAGCAGGGTATAGACGACCCCGTTCACGGTGCATTGGCGGACCGGCTGGCCGGCGAAGTCAGGCAGACTCATCGGCAATCAATCGCGGTAACGCTTCAGCAGATCGGCATACGCGTCGATCCGGCGGTCACGCAGGAAGGGCCACATGCGCCGGACCTGTTCGCTGCGGCCCAGATCGAGCGTTGCGTAAAGTATTTCGGCGGCATCGGTGCCGGCTTCGGCCAGAATCTCGCCCTGCGGTCCGAGCGCATGAGAGCTGCCCCAGAAGCGGATGCCGCTGGCGCCCAGGGGGGATGCTTCAAAACCGGTCCGGTTGCAGCTCAGGACCGGAATGCCGTTGGCCACGGCGTGACCGCGATGGCTCAACATCCAGGCTTGCCGTTGCCGTTCGCGTTCTTCAGCCGTGTCGTCTGGATCCCAGCCGATCGCGGTCGGGTAGACCAGCACTTCGGCGCCGGCAAGCGCCATCAGCCGGGCGGCTTCCGGATACCATTGGTCCCAGCACACCAGTACGCCGATTTTCCCGATGCTGCTGTCGATCGGATGGAAACCGAGGTCGCCCGGCGTGAAATAGAATTTTTCATAGAATCCCGGGTCATCCGGAATGTGCATCTTGCGGTACTTTCCGAGCAGCGTGCCGTCTTTTTCGAACACGACGGCGGTGTTGTGATAAAGACCGGCGGCACGGCGCTCGAACAGCGAGCCGACCAGTACCACGCGGTTTTTGGCCGCCATTGCCGAAAGCCGTTCGGTGCTCGGGCCGGGTATGGCTTCGGCGCGGTCGAATTCACCGGCGGATTCGTGCTGGCAGAAATAGGCGCCGTTGTGGAGCTCCTGCAGCAAAACCAGCTCGGCACCGGCGGTAGCCGCCTCGGCCACGCGTTGCTCGATCTCGGCCAGATTCTCGGCCGCATCGCCGTGGTTGATGTCCTGGATCAGTGCGGCTTTCAGTGTCGAACGGCTCATTTCAATAACCCTTCCGGTAGTTGCATGGTGCAGCAGTGCAGGCTGCCATTCTGCCAGATTAGATCGCGGCAGGGGATGCCGATGATGTCATGCGTGGGGAAAGCGCGCTGCATCACCGAGAGCGCACGGCCATCGGCCGCATCGGCGTAGACCGGCATCAGTACCGCACCGTTGATGATCAGGAAATTGGCATAGGAGGCCGCCAGTCGCCGGCCTTCATCCATAATCGGTTTCGGCCAGGGCAGGGCGTGCAGGGTGTAGGGCTTGCCTTCAGCCGTGCGCAACTGCCCCAGTTCCGCGGCCATGGCCTGCAGTTCGGAGTAATGGCTGTCCTGCGGATCGTCACAGGCTTGATAGATGATCGAAGTTTCCGAGGCGAAGCGGGCGAGCGTGTCGATATGGGCATCGGTGTCGTCGCCCTCGAGGTAACCGTGCTCCAGCCAGAGTACACGGTGCTGCCTGAGGTGCGATTTCAGCACCGCTTCGATGTCGGCCCGTGATTTCTCCGGATGCCGCTCGTGCAGGCAGTGCCAAGTCGACAGCAGGGTCCCGGCACCGTCGGTTTCGATGCCGCCGCCTTC
This sequence comes from Arenimonas sp. GDDSR-1, assembly GCF_025980345.1. Taxonomy (GTDB): domain Bacteria; phylum Pseudomonadota; class Gammaproteobacteria; order Xanthomonadales; family Xanthomonadaceae; genus Arenimonas. Next base: position 11,072 of record NZ_JAPDUI010000008.1, read on the forward strand.
CAAGGCGAAGTCGATGCGGCGGTGCCGTGCATTGCGGAACAGCCCCAGTCGGTTCAATTCCGAGACGATCCGGTCGTCCAGTCCGGCTTCGAATTTGCCGCCCCAGGCGGTGAAATGGAAGTCCAGTAGCTCGAAGCCTTCATTGTGGCGCAGGCTGATCGGGCCGCTGTCGCGCAGCCAGGTGTCGTTATAGGGCAGGGTGATGAACTGGACCCGCGCAAGATCCGCATCGGCCTGGGCCAATGCGGTCCGCGCGTCGTCCTCGACCTCCGCCTCGGAGACCAGCAGCAGAAGCGTCTGATGCCGGCTGATGGCCGCGGCGATGCCCGCGAAACAGCCGCGGGTTTTCTCGAGCCGTGCCGCCCAGTCGGTACCGGCATGCGGCCAAGCCATCAGGATGGCGGATTGCGGTTCCCATTCGGCCGGGAAGCGGGGCGTATCGGTCATCAGTGACTCCCTAAGCCAAGCGGCTTGAACATGAAAAAGCCGGCTTCAGCCGGCTTGATCGGAACAACGGCCTTGAAAGCGATTAACGCTGACGGGCTTTGAAACGGGGATTCGATTTGCAAATCACAAAGACCTTGCCGCGACGACGGACGACCTTGCAGTCACGATGGCGGGTCTTGGCCGACTTAAGCGAATTAAGGACTTTCATGGCTATATTCCTAAACAACGAAAACGGGAAGCGGAAATTATATCGCCAAAATCCTGTGAAAGCAAGTACTTGTTAAATAAACCCTTAATCCGTGTAGGCTTTGGACAGGGTATGCAGATGCAGGCGCTCGGAGTCCCGCAGGAAGGGGGAAACCAGCATCATTACCTGCACGATGCCCTGCTGGATGGCACGCTGCTCGTCCTTTTCGCCGCGGACATTGGCGTAATTCAGCCAAAACGTGGCCAAAACCAGGATATTGGTGGCCAAACCCTCGATTTCGGCGGCACTGGCCCGCATGGCTCCGGTTTCGTTCAGACCGCGCATGATGCCGTGTGCATTGGCCGATCCGCGTTTCAGGATCCGGGCAAAGCGAAGGCGCAAGCTCCTGTTTCTACTCAGGATATTGATGATGTCCCGGTAGATGAAGCGGTAGTTCCAGATGCACTCGAACACCAGATGAAGCTGCAGCCAGACATCTTCAAGGGTGACTTCGCGGCCTTCCGGCGCGACCAAGGCCTGATCCATGCGTTCTTCGAAACGCTGGAACAGCTGCTCGATGATGTCATCCTTGTTGCGGTAGTGGTAGTACAGGTTGCCGGGGCTGATTTCCAGCTCTTCGGCAATATGGTTGGTGGAGATATTGGTCTCGCCCTGTTCGTTGAACAGGCGCAGCGCGACATCGAGAATGCGGTTTCGGGTTTTTCCGGACACGTCAGTCCTTCAGGGAGTGGACAAGGTCGACATACTTTTTCATGGCCGATTCCCGGCTGGTGCCCTCCAGCTTCTGCCAGGCCTGATGTTTTGCCGAGGCGACGAAATCGAACATGCCCGGTGCCGGGCCGCTGACATCGCCTTCGGAACCCTGTTTGTAAAGGGCGTACATGCGAAGCAGGGTGTCGTTGTCGGGACGATGCTTGAGATTTTTGGCTTCCAGGGCCGCCAGCTCGAACTGTTCCTGCAATGTTGCCATGAAGAAGTCCTTTGACCTGAAGTCGGATTCCAGTATTATGCATTAAACTGCGATTTGCGGTAAAAAATCAAGCACCTATTCAACATTCAACGGGAAAGGGATCGGGTATTTCTATGGCTTATTTCGTCACCGGCGCCACCGGCTTCATCGGCCGTTTCTTGGTCAGCAACCTGCTGAAGCGCAAAGGCCAGGTGCATGTGCTGGTTCGCAAAGGATCGGCCAAGAAGCTCAGCCAGATCGGTGAAACGATGGGGTGGGACATGAAGCGCATCGTCCCCGTCACCGGTGATCTCTCCAAACCGAAACTCGGACTCAGCGCAGCCCAAATTACCGCGCTCAAGGGAAAAATCCAGCATTTCTTCCATCTGGCCGCCATCTACGACCTGACCGCCGATGCCGACAGCCAGAAACTGGCCAACATCGGGGGCACCAAGAACGCCCTCGAGCTGGCAACGGTCATCAAAGCCGGATGTTTCCATCACACCAGCTCCATCGCCGCCGCCGGGCTCTATCCGGGCGTGTTCCGCGAGGATATGTTCGAGGAAGCCGAAGGCCTGAAGGATCCCTACCTCAAGACCAAGCACGAATCGGAAGGCCTGGTGCGCAAGCAGACGGCAGTGCCTTACCGGATTTACCGGCCATCGATGGTGGTCGGGCATTCCAAAACCGGTGAAATCGACAAAATCGACGGCCCTTACTACCTGTTCACCCTGATCAAGAGAATCCGTCAGACCCTGCCGCAGTGGATGCCGACTCTGGGTATCGAGGGCGGACGGATCAATGTCGTGCCGGTGGATTTCGTGGCCGATGCCATGGACCACATCGCCCACAAGAAAGGACTGGACGGCCACTGCTTCCATCTGGTGGACCCGGAACCGATGCGTTTCGGCGAGCTGATGAACACCTTCGCCCGCGCCGCGCATGCGCCGGAAATGACCATGCGTCTGGATGCCCGCATGTTCGCGTTCATCCCGGCGCCCATGCGCATGGCGGTCAACAATCTGCCGCCGGTGAAGCGCCTGACCAACATGATCCTGCGCGATCTTAAAATCCCGAAATCGACTCTGGCCTTCATCACCTATCCGACCCGCTTCGATACCCGCGAGGCCGAGCGTGCCCTCAAGGGTTCCAAAATCGCAGTGCCGCCGCTTGAAAGCTATGCCTGGCGCCTCTGGGATTACTGGGAACGCAATCTCGATCCCGATCTGTTCATCGACCGTTCGTTGCGCGGCAAGGTCGAGGGCAAAGTGGTGCTGATTACCGGCGGCTCGTCCGGCATCGGCAAGGCCGCCGCCATTAAAATCGCCGAAGCCGGCGGAAAGGTGGTCATTGCCGCACGCGGCGAGGAAGAACTGGAAGCGACCCGCAAGGAAATCTGCGATGCCGGCCATCTGTGCTATGCCTACAAGGCGGATCTGGCCGATCTGGACTCCTGCGACAGCCTCATCGAACAGGTCTCCAAACAACATGGCGGCGTCGATATCCTGATCAACAATGCCGGCCGCTCCATCCGCCGTTCGATCGAGCTGAGCTTTGACCGCTTCCATGATTTCGAGCGCACCATGCAGCTGAATTATTTCGGCTCGTTGCGCCTGATCATGCAGTCCCTGCCGGGAATGATCGCCAAACGCCGGGGCCACATCATCAATATTTCATCCATCGGCGTTCTGGCCAGCTCACCCCGGTTCTCGGCTTATGTGGCCTCGAAAGCCGCGCTGGACGCGTTCAGTCATTGTGCGCAGGGCGAATTGTCCGGCAAAGGCATCAGCTTCACCACCATCAACATGCCTCTGGTGAAAACGCCGATGATCGCTCCGACCAAGATGTACGATTCGGTGCCGACGCTCAGCCCTGAAGAGGCCGCCGATCTGATCGTCAAGGCCATCATCGACAAACCCAGCCGTGTCGCCACCCGTCTCGGCGTATTCGCCGGCGTCGTGCATGCCGTGTTCCCGAAAGCCTATGAAGTGGTGATGAGCACCGCCTTCGAGCTGTTCCCGGACTCGGCTGCCGCCAAAGGCATGGCCGGACGCGGCGAGGCCGCGCAGCCGACCAATGAACAGATCGCTTTCGCATCGCTGATGCGAGGCGTGCACTGGTAATGCACTAAAGTCTCCGGACGAAAAAAAGCACCGCTTGCGGTGCTTTTCTCTTTCGCGCCGGCTGCGTTGTCCGTGCCGGGAGGGAAGGCGGCGGACAGTGCTGGCCGGTATTGGAAAATCAGGCTTTCGGAGCGCGCGGGGTCGGGGCTTTCGGAAGCACGGCTTTGCCGGCTTTCTTGGCCACGGCGGGCTTCTTCACGGCTTTCTTGACCGGCACGGCGGCTTTCTTGGCAACCGGGGCTTTGCCATTCTGCTTGCGCAGCTCGGCAGTCAGGGACTCGACGCGCTTGTTCAGGCCGGCCAGATCCTCACGGGTCGGCACGCCGAGGCGGGTCAGTGCGCGCTGGACGCGGTCTTCAAAGACCTTTTCCATGCGGTCCCAGGTGTCGGTGGCTTTTTCGCGGACGTTTTCGACGCGGTCTTCAACGCTGGCACGCACGACATCGACTTTGCCGTTGGCCAGTTTACGGGTCTGGGCTTCCAGGCTCATGCCTTTCTTGACCAGGGCATCGAACATGTCGGTACCTTCACCTTGGGCGCGTGCCAAGGCACCAACGCCGGCAGCCCAGATTTGCTGGGCAGTGCCAATCAGGTTGTGCGAAACGGCTTCGGCGCGTTTTGCGGCCGGCTTGCGGCTTGCGGTTTTGGTGCGGGCGGCTTTTTTGAGCTTGGCCATGGGGTAACCTCGATAATTGGGAATGAAGTAATCAAGCCGGACTACCGACTTGATGCGCATTATGCGCCCCCTGTCTAGAGCAAACACACCAGAAATCAAGGGCTTCAGCGGGTCGGGTCAGCGTATTTTACGCTTGCGCAGCCCGTGTTCGATATCATCGAGATTGTGCCAGAGCTGGGCAGTCGCGGCGGTCCGGCGATAGACCGGGGCGATGCCGTCCAGAAGCGTAATATCCGGATCGTTGAGTACGGCCATGTTCAGGGTCAGGCCGTGCTTGGCCAGCAGCGGCGCCAGTTGCTTTGCACGCGATTTCAGGTCGCGCAGGGTGCTCTGGAAGGCGTGTTCGCAGACCCGGTGACGCGAGGAGTAACTGAATACATTGGTGAAAAACATCTCGGCATCGTCTTCGTTCGGTTCCAGAACGAGCTGGTCGGTTTCCGGATACTGGCGTGCGTATTTCTCGAGACCGACCTGCATGCGCGACTGCAGCAGGGTACGGAACGTCTGCGACAGCACCATGGGCAATCCGCCGTCGGCGAGTTTGACCGCAGGTTCGGTGCCCTTGGGCCGGTTCTTGGCATTGAACGGCACGAACGGATTGATGCCGATCATCAGATCGATGCCGTGATCGAGCACGACCGAAGCATGCATGGTCCTGCGCAGTGCGCCGTCCACGAAATGGTGTCCGTTGATGTCGACCGGCGGATACAGGCCGGGCAGGGCGGCGCTGGCCTGCACGGCCTGGGAAATCGGCACGGCATTCCAGTCCTTGCTGCCGAACCGGACGGCTTTGCCCTGGTCGAGGTCGACGGCGACGACATACAGCGGCCGTTCCAGCTCGCGGAAATCGTTGCTGCGGCCGGGCCCGGTGAAGATGCCTTTCAGGAATTTCTCGATTGGTGCGTTATCGAACAGACCGGTCGGCACGGCACCGGTGAAACGCGATGTCAATTCGCTCAGTTGCGATCCGGTCGGGTCGGTGACCAGGCTTTTCCACCAGTCGAAGGCCAGTCCGGGCAGCGAAGAGACGCGTTTGCCGAACTCCATGAAAGCCGGCTTCAGGAACATGCGCGGCGAGAAATGAATCTCCGGATGGTCATTGGTAATGAAGATCTGGCAGATTTCCGCTGTGCTCAGGCGGTTGACCAGCCCGGCCGCGAGGAAGGCGCCGGAACTGACGCCGACATAGACATCCAGACGATTGAGGTCCAGTCCGTCGATGGCCACTTCCAGTGCACGCAGGGCGCCCAGTTCATACATGCCGCCGATGGGTCCGCCGCCGGCAATGGCGAGGCCGATTTTACCTTGGTGTCTTGCGGACTGACTGGCGGCTTGCAATACGAGCATGAAATGGCCGTGAATTGACGGTGGATTTCATTGTAAGGCTAAAATAGCCCGAGTCCAATCTTGGAGTGCCATCCCGCATGGCGGTCAATGATCTGCAAAGCCGTCTGGGGCGCCGACTGCGTTGGCAGAAACAGGCGCATCTGTTGGAAAAACAGGATGTTGTACTCGCGAAGTGGTTGCCCGTTCTCCGTGACTGGCAGGCCAAACGGCTTGCCGCGAGTTTTGCTCATTTCATGGACGATCCGCGCAAGCAGCCGGCGGCTTCGTTTTTCCTGTCCGATCTTTACGGTGATGCCGATTTCATGAAACGTGATGAAGAGGCCGCCAAAATACTGCCGAAGATGTCGCGTCTGCTGCCGGAAAATCTGTTGACCGCAGCGGTGGATGCCATCGAACTTTCCGTGCTCAGCCATGCCGTCGACATGCGCATGGCCCGTGAGCTGCACAGGACCGGAAAAAAACCGGCGGCACTCGATGCCGCGCTCTATCAGCAGGCCTACCGCAGCGTCGGTCTGCGCCGGCTGCGTCGACGTCAGATCGATCTGGTGATGGATGTCGGCTCCCGACTGGATGCGGTGGTTCAAAAGCATGGCATCTCGAAGCTGCTGGCGGCTTCACGCCTGCCGGCACGCATGCTCGGACTACAACACCTGCAGAGCTTTCTGGAACGCGGATTCAGTGCCTTCAACCATCTCGGCGGCGCCGAGGAGTTCCTGGATGAAATCCACCGTCAGGAAACCTGCATCGCGAAGCGCCTTGCAGCGGGTTCCCCGGATCCGTTTGCGCCGCCTTTCAGCTGAACTCTTCGTCCAGATAACGTTCGATTTCGCTTTCAATCGGACCTTTGAGCGCCGACAGGAAAAAGCCGAGATCGGCGAAGACATGAATGGATTTCGGATTCACCTTGATGTGGCCGTCGACCCCAGAACGGCTGAAGTTGAGCATGTTGCCGTCCCATTCGCATTCGACATCGAATTTTTCAACGATGTGATCGGCGACTTTCTGGACCTTTTTCTTGGCCTTGGCGATTTCAAGGCCGTGCGTGCGTTTGATGTCGATGGCGGCCATGGGCTTCCCGTAAACCTGCGAAGCCTAGAAAATACAATGAAATTGTCGGTTTGTCAGGCCGGATATGGTAAATTTCCAAAAAAGGTCGATCTATGCAATGGCTTCTGAACATCCCCGGACAAACTGCCGTCCTCGTCGGTGACACTCCCGTGCGTGTCGGCTCCGATCCGGCCTCGGAGATTTATCTGGCGCAGCCCGGCGTTGCCCCCGTGCATGCCCGTCTGCTTCCGGATGCCGGCGGTGTTCTGTGGATCGAGCCGGCTTCCGATGAGGCCGCGGCCGTGCACGTCAACGGCCGGCGGATCGTGCGCGCGGCGATGCTTGCACCCGGTGATGATCTGCATTTGGGAACCTGCGCGTTGCGGGTCTGTTCCGCGCAAAAACCGGACGCCGCCCGGCGCCCTGCGGAACAGCCGATCAATTTTTCGGGCAGGGTGGTGTTGCGCATGCTGACCGGTGCCGATACCGGACGGGCCCATGTGATGGTCAACAGCCTGTGCATCGGACGCTCTGATCTGTCCGAAGTACGCATCGACGATTCCGCGCTGGCCGAACGTCAAATTCTGCTGCAACGGCAGGGCAATGACATTTTCGCCAAGAATCTCAGCCCGGTGCTGGAAATGCGTATCAACGGATGGGTCTGTGAAGAGGCCCTGCTGCAGACCGGTGCGCGCATTGCCATCGAGCAGCATCGGTTCCGTCTGGAAGGACCCTGCAACGATGCCCAGCCCGTTTCCGGCCCTGAAATCGTCGAGACCGTGCATTTATCGGAGTCGCCGGCTCCGGATATTGCACCGGTCAAGCGTATATTCAGTCCGGCGCAGTGGATTCTTCTGGCGGCAGCGATTGCCATCTCCGCGGTTTTCATCATTCTGCTGAGTTTTTCGCCGTAATTTAAGGAAAATCCGTGAAATGGGTTTCGCAGGCCAAGCCCTGCGTGATAGGCTAGAACCCATATTTCATGGAGTTTTTTATGTCGCGCGCGTTCAATTTCAGTGCCGGTCCGGCCACTTTGCCCGAATCCGTTCTCGTTCAGGTCCGGGAGGAACTGCTGGAATGGCAGGGCGAGCGCGCTTCGGTCATGGAAGTGAGCCACCGCGGCAAGGCCTTCATCGATTGCGCCGCCCAGGCCGAGGCCGATCTGCGGCATCTGCTCGGCGTTACGGATGAGTATGCCGTGCTGTTCCTGCAGGGCGGAGCCACGACTGTGTCGGCACTTCTGCCGATGAATCTGGCCCGGGCCGACCAGGCCGGCGAATACCTGTTGACCGGCCATTGGGGTGAAAAGGCACTCGAAAATGCAAAGGCCTCGCTGGCTACGCATGTCGTTGCCAGCGATAAGATCAACGCCTATCGGAACATACCGGAAGCCTCAGCCTGGCAGCGTGCCGGCAATGCGGCTTACTTCCATTACACCTCCAATGAAACCATCCACGGCGTCGAGTTCGCGGATATCCCGGATTCCGGCGATGTGCCGCTTGTGGCCGATTTCTCCTCCAACTTCCTGGCGCGTCCGGTGGATGTCAGCCGCTTCGGCATGATCTATGCCGGCGCCCAGAAGAACCTCGGACCGGCCGGCATCACCATCGCGGTCATCCGCCGTGACCTGCTCGGCCGCCACGGCCGTGATCTGCCGCCGATTTTCGAATGGCAGAACCAGGTCAAGAACGATTCGATGTTCAATACGCCGCCGACATTCCCCTGGTATGTGGTCGGTCTGGTGCTGAAATGGATGATCGCCGAAGGCGGCACCGAAGCCTTCGCGCGCCGCAATGCCGAGAAAGCCGCATTGCTGTACAAGACCATCGACGGCTCCGGAGGTTTTTACCGGAACGAAGTCGCGGTATCGGCGCGCTCGACCATGAACGTGCCCTTCATGCTGAAAGACGAGGCCCTGGACAAGGCGTTTCTGAAAGAGAGCGAATCTGCCGGGCTGATGGGGCTGAAAGGCCATCGCGCACTCGGCGGCATGCGGGCCTCGATTTACAATGCCATGCCCGTGGCCGGAGTCCGGGCCTTGGCCGATTTCATGAACGATTTCGCGGTGCGCCATGGCTGAGCGTGCGGGAAAGCCGCCTTCGAAGAAGAAACCGGCCGACAAGTCCGCGAATAAAGCCGGCAAGAACGGCGCATCGCCGGCCGGCAATCCGGAGAAACTGCAGGAAGTACGCGCCCAGATCGACGGCATCGACCGGCAGATCCAGGAGCTGATCACCCAGCGCGCGACCTGGGCGTCCAAAGTGCGTGCCGCCAAGGGCGAGCTGCGTGCGGCGGTCGAATACTACCGGCCCGAGCGCGAATCGCAGATTCTGCGGCGCGTGCTCGACCGCAATCAGGGCCCGCTCAGCAACGAAGTCCTTCTGCGCCTGTTCCGTGAAATCATGTCGGCCTGTCTTGCCCAGCAGGAACCTCTGAAGGTCGGTTTCCTCGGTCCGGAGGGCACGTTTTCCCAGCAGGCCCTGCACAAGCACTTCGGACATTCCGCGCGATCCCTGCCGCTGGCCAGCATCGAAGAGGTCTTCCAGGAAATCGAAAGCGGCAATGCCGATTTCGGCGTCGTGCCGGTCGAGAATTCAGGTCAGGGCACCATCCAGTCCACGCTCGACATGTTCCTGACCTCCAAACTCAAGATCTGCGGCGAAGTCGAACTGCGCGTGCATCAGCACCTGCTGTCCCGCACCGGCAGGCTCGAGGACATCGAGCGCGTGTATTCGCACCCGCAGTCGCTGGCGCAGTGCAAGGCTTGGCTGCGCGCGAACCTGCCGCATGCCGAAAAAATCGCCGTATCCAGCAATGCCGAAGCCGCACGCCGGGCCCGCATCGCCGATGATGCCGCCGCCATCGCCGGCGAAACCGCCGGTCATGTGTACGGACTGAAGGTCCTTGCTGGACCGATCGAGGACCGGCAGGACAACACCACGCGTTTTCTGGTCATCGGCCGGGAGTTCTTCACTCCCTCCGGACACGATCGTACCTCGCTGCTGGTGTTCGTGCGCGACCAGCCCGGCGCCCTGTACAGCGTGCTGAGTCCATTCGCCAAGCATGGTGTCAGCATGAACCGCATCGAATCGCGCCCGGCACACAGCGGCCGTTGGCAATATGTGTTCTTCATCGATGTCAGCGGCCATGTCGAAGATGAAAACGTGGCGAAGGCCATGTCGGAACTCGGCGAGTTCGCCTCCGATGTGGTGGTGCTGGGATCCTATCCGGTTGCCCTGCTGTAAGCATGGCCGGCACTCCCGATTTCAAGGCTCTGGCCAACCCGGCCATGCGGAATCTTTCCGCCTATGATCCCGGTCATGACATTCCCGCGCTTCGCCGCCGCTTCGCCGGGGCCGGCGGGCTGCTCGAGCTGGGCTCCAACGAAAATCCGTTCGGACCGTCGCCCTCGGTGATTCCGGCCATCCAGGCCGAGTTGGCGCAGCTGCACCGTTACCCCGATCCGGCCGGAAACGCCTTGAAACGCGCCATTGCCCGATCACAGGGCGTTGGCGAGCAGCACATCATGCTCGGCAACGGCTCGCATGAATTGCTGATGCAGTTGGCGCAGGTGTTTACCGGACCCGACGACGAGGTGCTGCTGAGCCGCTATTGTTTTGCGGTCTATCCCATCGCGGCGAAAGCCGCCGGCGCGCTGCCGGTCTATGCCGATGCCTATCCGGCGGACCATGCCATGGCGCTCGGTCATGACCTCGATGCGCTGGCCGCCGCGATTACGCCACGCACCAAACTGATCTGCTTCGCCAATCCCAATAATCCGACCGGAACCTGGTTCGGCAGCCGGCAACTCATCGATTTCCTCGACCGTGTGCCGCCCGAGGTGCTGGTGCTTGTCGATGAAGCCTATATCGAGTACGTTTCCGATCCTGCGCTGGGCAGCGCCTTGGCGCTGTGCACGCGCTATCCGAACCTGATCGTGGCACGGACCTTTTCCAAGGCGTATGGTCTGGCCGGGCTGCGTGTCGGGTACCTCATCGCCGAGCCGTCCGTATTGGCGCTGTTGGAGCCGGTCCGCGAATCATTCAATGTGAATGCCCTGGCTTTGGCGGCGTCCGAGGCGGCCCTTGCCGATGGACCCCACCTGCAGAAGGTGGTCGCCCGGACGCAGGAACAACGCGAGTGGCTGTCAGCGGCTTTACGTGGACTCGGACTGCGTGTGTCGCCATCGCAGACCAATTTTCTGTTGGTGCATTTCGGGCCCGAAACACCGGCCATCGAGCAGGTCCTGCTTCAGCAGGGAATCGTGGTCCGGCCCATGGGCGGATACGGGCTGGGCGAATACCTACGCATTACGGTGGCGGACCGCTCTGAAAATGAGCGTCTGATGGCCGCGCTGAAGGCGGTGCGGCCATGAGCCTGAACTGGACGGCATCGCGCTCAGCCGGTCTGGCCGGCAGCTTCCAGGTGCCCGGCGATAAATCGATTTCCCACCGGGCGGTCATGTTCGGTGCATTGGCCGAGGGAACAACCCGTATCCACGGCTTTCTGGAAGGCGAAGACACCCGTGCCACGGCACGCATTTTCAGCCAGCTCGGGGTGCGCATTGACATACCGGATACGCAATCCCGGGTCATCCATGGCGTAGGCCTGCATGGCCTGCGTGCCAGCACTGAGGTGCTTGACTGCGGAAATGCCGGAACCGGCATGCGGTTGCTGTCCGGACTGCTGTGTGCCCAGGCCTTTGACAGCGTCCTGACCGGGGATGCCTCCCTGTCGCAGCGCCCGATGGCACGGGTCATCGGCAAACTGGAAGCGATGGGTGCCCGCATTACCGCGCGTGACGGAAATTACGCGCCGCTGCATATCCATGGCGGCCAGCAGTTGAAGCCGGTTGTGATTGATACCGGCGTGGCCAGCGCGCAAGTCAAATCCGCCTTGCTGTTCGCGGCGATGTATGCGGACGGCGAATCGGTCATCACCGAACCGCGGCCGACCCGCGATTACACCGAAGCCATGCTCAAATCGTTCGGCTGGCCGGTCACCTACGGTCCCGGACGGGTCCAGATCCGGGGCGGCGGCCGTCTTCAAGCCGGCGATATTCGGATTCCGGGCGATATTTCTTCCGCGGCATTTTTCATCACCGCCGCACTTCTGATTCCGGGTTCCGACATCACCTTGGAGAATATCGGCATCAATCCGCGCCGCACCGGGATTTTGCAGGCGCTGCGACTGATGGGCGGCCGCATCGAGGTGATCAATGCCCGGGAGCAGGGCGGGGAACCGGTGGCCGATCTGCGCGTCCGGCATTCGGACTTGAAGGCAATCGATCTGCCGGAAAGCCTGGTTCCCGACATGATCGACGAATGCCCGATTTTTTTCGTGGCGGCCGCACTGGCCGAAGGCACCACCCGTGCCCGGGGCTTGGCCGAGTTGCGGGTCAAGGAGTCCGATCGGATTGCCAGCATGGTGGCGGGCTTGCGGGCCATGGGCATTGCGGTTGAAGACACCCCGGAGAGCGTCACCATTACCGGCGGTATCTTGCATGGTGCCGCCATCGACAGTCACGACGACCACCGGATTGCCATGAGTTTCGCCGTGGCGGCGCAATGCGCGTCCGGACAGACCCTGATCCGCGATTGCGACAATGTGGCGACTTCCTTCCCCGGATTCGTCGATTTGGCGCGTTCAGCGGGTATGATTCTTGAATGAGGGCTTAATTGCCCGCGCCTTTCGGAGAGCCCATGTCGCACATTTCAGTCCCTGTGGTGACCATTGACGGACCGGCTGGAGCCGGGAAAGGCACGGTCAGCCGGCTGGTGGCCCAAGCCCTGGGATGGGCCTACCTGGACTCCGGCGCCCTGTACCGGGCGGTCGGGATTGCCGCTGCATGGGAAGGGATCGGCTTGGATGAGCCGGAGCAGTTGGCGGCATGCGCAGCTCGAACAGACATTAAGTTCGTTACTCAAGCTACTGATGAACCTAAAATAATTGTCAATGGAAAAGAAGCGACCGACGATATCCGTTCGGAATTAGCCGGCTCCATGGCGTCGGCTTTGGCCGCCCAGCCGGAGGTCCGTACGGCCTTGGTCCTGCTGCAGCGGAGCTTCCGGGCGCCGCCGGGACTGGTCGCCGATGGTCGCGATATGGGCACGGTCATCTTTCCTGATGCCCCGTACAAGTTCTTCCTGACCGCCAGTCCCATGGAGCGTGCCCAGAGACGGCATAAGCAGTTGATGGAAAAAGGAGTTTCTGTTAAACTTGACGACCTATTGCACGAAATCGTGGCCCGTGATGAACGTGATGCGAACCGTGCGGTGGCGCCGTTGAAGCCGGCCGATGATGCCATCATCATCGACTCGACATCCCTGCCCATCGCTGCGGTCATCGATCGGATCCTTTCCGTTCTGCCGTCACATTACCGCTCGTAAGCGGGTTTCCGGTTCTGCAATAGGACAGGCCTCTGCCCCGGCAGGGATTTTCAACGTGCATCCGCACACAACAGGTGGGTTGCCTAATCCGGCAACCTGTTCATCAACTCGAGAGTTAATCATGACCGAATCATTTGCAGAACTGTTTGAGCAAAGCCAAACATCCCTTAACAACCTGAAATCCGGCGCCATCGTTACCGGCACCGTGGAAGAAATCCGCGCCGACGTCGTCGTCGTCAACGTCGGCCTGAAGTCGGAAGGCGTCATCGACATCAATCAGTTCCGCAACGAACAGGGCGAAATCGAAGTCGCCGTGGGCGACATCGTCAAGGTCGCGTTGGAAGCCGTCGAGAACGGTTTCGGCGAAACCATCCTTTCCCGTGACAAGGCGAAAAAAGCGCTGGTCTGGGACGAATTGGAAACCGTCATGGACGCCGGCGAAATCGTCACCGGCCGTATCAGCGGCAAAGTCAAAGGCGGCTTCACGGTCGATATCCGCGAAGTGCGCGCCTTCCTGCCCGGCTCCCTGGTGGATGTGCGCCCCGTGCGCGACCCGGGTTACCTGGAAGGCAAGGAACTGGAATTCAAGATCATCAAGCTCGACCGCAAACGCAACAACGTCGTTGTGTCGCGCCGCGCCGTGGTTGAAACCGAAAACAGCGCCGAACGCGAGCAGATGCTGGAACGCCTGACCGAAGGCACCATCGTCACCGGCGTGGTCAAGAACCTCACCGATTACGGCGCATTCGTCGATCTCGGCGGCGTCGACGGCCTGTTGCACATCACCGACATGGCCTGGAAACGCGTCCGTCATCCGTCCGAAGTGGTCAACGTCGGCGACGAACTGCAGGTCCGCGTACTGAAGTACGACCGCGAACGTAACCGCGTTTCGCTGGGCCTCAAGCAGCTGGGCGAAGATCCGTGGGAAAACATCGCGCGTCGCTACCCGGCCAACACCCGCGCTTTCGGCAAGGTCTCCAACGTCACCGATTACGGTGCATTCGTGGAAATCGAACCGGGCGTCGAGGGTCTGGTGCACGTGTCCGAAATGGATTGGACCAACAAGAACGTCAACCCGAGCAAGGTCGTCCAGCTGGGCGATGACGTCGAAGTCATGGTTCTGGACGTCGACGCCGAACGCCGCCGCATTTCGCTCGGCATCAAGCAGTGCGTGTCCAATCCGTGGGAAGCTTTCGCCGCCATCTACAAGAAAGGCGACAAGGTTTCCGGCCAGATCAAGTCGATCACCGATTTCGGCGTGTTCATCGGTCTGGACGGCGGCATCGACGGCCTGATCCACCTGTCCGACATCTCCTGGAGCTCGACCGGCGAAGAAGCCGTGCGCGAACTCAAGAAGGGCGACACCCTGGAAGCCGTCGTTCTGGCGGTCGATCCGGAACGCGAGCGCATTTCGCTGGGCGTCAAGCAGCTTGAACAGGACCCGATGGGCCAGTTCACCGCGAACACCCAGAAAGGCGCCATCGTCAAGGGCACCGTGCGCGAAGTCGACGCCAAGGGCGCCGTCATCGATCTCGAAGGCGGACTCGAAGGCTACGTGAAAGCCAACGACATCGCCAAAGAGCGCATCGAAGACGCCAGTCAGCACCTGAAAGTGGGCGATGTGATCGAAGCCAAGTACATCGGCAACGACCGCAAAGGCCGCGTCATGCAGCTGTCCATCCGTGCCAAAGATGAAGCCGAACTGCAGGAAAGCCTGGCTGAAGTGAACAAGGCCGATGCTTCCAGCGGTACCACCAAGCTGGGCGCGCTGCTGCGTGAACAGATGGGTAAAGGCGAGTAATTAAGCACCATCCGGTCCGGCGCAAGCCGGACCGGATTTTACCGGGTAACCAACATGACCAAGTCCGAGCTCATTGAATTCCTGTCCAAGCAACAGCCGCATCTGAAAGCGGACGATGTCGACCTCGCGGTCAAGACCATTCTGGAAATGATGAGCTCCTCGCTGTCCGAGGGCAAGCGCATCGAAATCCGCGGCTTCGGCAGTTTTTCCCTGCATTACCGTCCGGCCCGTACCGGCAGAAACCCCAAGACCGGTGAGGCTGTCGAGCTCAGCGGCAAACACGTGCCGCACTTCAAGCCCGGCAAAGAGCTGCGCGACCGCGTCAACAACGTCACCGAAATCCAGCCGCACAGTTAATTCCGCAGGTCTTTTCGGTTAAGCTGTAGCAATCGGAACGGAGACGGACATGCGCGCGCTCAAAGCCATCATCGCCCTGTTGTTCGTGCTGGCGGGCATCGCGCTCGGCGCACTCAACCAGCAGACGATTACCGTTGATCTGTTTTTCGCACGTTATCAGGCCCATCTCGGCCTGGCGCTTTTGTTATGTGTAATTGCAGGCGCCGTCATCGGCGGAGCCCTGGCAAGCGTCGGTTTGGTTTCAGGCCGATCCAGACCTCCAAAGTCAGCCGAATCCCGTACCGAAGGCGGTAAATCCGCATGATGACCAACGTCGCATGGCTGCTGCTGATTCCGGCCGCGATTGCGATTGGCTGGCTGCTTGGGCGCCGTGGCGGTGAGATCAAGGGCGGCGCCAAGATTTCGCGTCTGTCCAATACCTATTTCCGCGGCCTCAATTACCTGCTCAACGAGCAGCAGGACAAAGCCCTCGAGATATTCCTTCAAATCGCGGAAGTCGACAAGGAAACCGTGGAAACCCAGTTCGCTTTGGGACACCTGTTCCGCCGCCGGGGCGAAGTCGACCGCGCCATCCGTCTGCACCAGAATCTGGTGGCGCGTACCGGCCTCAGTGAAGAACAGAAAACCCGCGCCGTGCTCGAACTTGGCGAGGATTACATGCGTGCCGGGCTTCTGGACCGCGCCGAAACCCTGTTCAACGATCTGGTACAGATGGGCGTCCATGCCCCGAAAGCCCTGCAACAGCTCATTTCAATCTATCAGTCCGAACGCGACTGGAAGCAAGCCATCACCTATGCCCTGAAGTACGAGCAGATCACCGGCGAGGCCATGGGTGAAAGCATCGCCCACTACTATTGCGAACTGGCCGATAAGCACGTGCATGAGGGCAATCTGGTTGCCGCCCGCGACCGCATCGCCTCCGCCTATTCTTCGGATTCCCAATGCGTGCGCGCAGGGATGATCGAAGGCCGTCTCGACCTGCTCGAGGACAACGATGCCGGTGCCATCCGCGCCTTCGAACGGGTTGCCCGGCACGATGTCGATTACCTGCCGGAAGTGCTGCCGCAGCTGATGGAGTGTTACGAACGCCGCGGCGAGCTGATGCGTGCGCGCGGCTTTCTGCAGGAAGTCATCGAACAGTATGCCGGCGTCACGCCATTGCTGGCGCTGACCGATCTGATCGAGCGCGATGAAGGTCCCTTGGCGGCACAGGAGTTCCTGGCCAAACAGCTGCTGCAGCGTCCGTCGGTTCGCGGCGAAGCGGTACTGTTGGAAAAGGCCGTCGCCAATCCGGGCGCCGAGCCGGTGGAAACCCTGAAAACGCTCAAGCAGATCACCGATCAGCTGCTGGTGCGTTCCGCCAATTACCGCTGCGTCAACTGCGGCTTCGGCGCCCGTGCCCACCACTGGCAGTGTCCGAGCTGCAAGCATTGGGGCAGCGTGAAACCGCTGCTCAACCTGTTGGGATCATGAACAAGGACGGTCGATGGCATTCCAGGTAAAGAAAGCGGTATTTCCGGTCGCCGGCCTCGGCACCCGGTTTCTGCCGGCCACCAAGACGGTGCCCAAGGAAATGCTTCCGGTGGTCGATAAACCGCTGATCCAGTATGCGGTCGATGAAGCCATCGAGGCCGGCATCGATACCCTGGTGTTCGTCACCAACCGCTACAAACATGCCGTGGCCGATTATTTCGACAAGGCTTACGAGCTGGAACAGAAGCTGGAAAAGGCCGGAAAATCCGAACTGCTGGCAATGATCCGGGATGTGCTGCCAAAGCATGTGCGATGCGTATTCGTCACCCAGGCCGAAGCGCTGGGCCTTGGCCATGCCGTGCTGTGCGCGAAACCGGTCATCGGCAATGAACCTTTCGCCGTCCTTCTACCCGATGATCTGATCTGGAGCAAGGGCAGGGGTGCGTTGGGCCAGATGGTCGATCTGGCCGGCAAGGAAAATGCCAGCGTCATTTCCGTACAACCGGTTCCGCAGGAACAGACTTCGAGTTACGGGATCGTGTCGGCCCCGAATTTTACCGGCCGGTTCGGCGCCATCGAGCAGATTGTCGAGAAACCCAAGCCGGAAAAGGCGCCGAGCAATCTGGCCGTAGTCGGCCGTTACGTGCTCAGCGGGGCCATTTTCCCGATTCTGGAAAAAACACGTTCCGGGACCGGCGGCGAGATCCAGTTGACCGATGCCATCGCCGAACTGCTCAAGCAGGATAAAGTCTTGGCTTACCAGTTTGAAGGACGCCGCTTCGACTGCGGAACCCGCATTGGATTGATTGAAGCCACCATCCAGTATGCGCTGGACCACGATGATCTGGCCGCCGAGGCCAGAGCCTACATGCAGGCCGCACTCGCGGCGAAATAATCCGGCCCATGCCGGCACGGTTTATAATAACGGCCTGAGGAGAACCGTCATGGCCGTCATCAAGCAAGCCGATTTCATCGAAAGCATCGCCGATGCGCTGCAGTACATTTCCTATTACCATCCGGTCGATTACATCACCAATCTGGCTGCGGCGTATGCGCGTGAAGAATCGCCGGCGGCCAAGGATGCCATGGCGCAGATCCTGATCAATTCGCGCATGAGCGCCGAGGGCCACCGGCCCTTGTGCCAGGACACCGGCATCGTCACCGTATTCCTTGAAATCGGCATGGATGTGCGCTGGGATGCCACGCTGTCGGTCGAAGACATGGTCAACGAAGGCGTGCGCCGCGCCTACAACCACCCGGACAACAAACTGCGCGCCTCGGTGCTGGCCGATCCGGCCGGAAAGCGCATCAACACCAAAGACAACACCCCGGCCGTGGTCAACATGAAAGTGGTGCCGGGCCGTACGGTAGACGTCATTGTGGCGGCCAAAGGCGGCGGCTCGGAAGCCAAGTCGAAATTCGCCATGCTCAATCCCTCCGATTCCATCGTCGACTGGGTGGTTAAGACCGTGCCGACCATGGGTGCCGGCTGGTGCCCGCCGGGCATGCTCGGCATCGGCATCGGCGGAACGGCCGAAAAAGCCATGCTGCTGGCTAAAGAAGCCCTGATGGAACCGATCGACATCAATGACCTGAAAGCACGCGGTCCGTCTAATCGTGCCGAAGAGCTGCGTCTGGAGCTGTTCGAGAAAGTGAATGCGCTCGGCATCGGCGCCCAGGGGCTCGGCGGTTTGACCACCGTTCTGGATGTCAAAGTGAAGGATTTCCCGACGCATGCCGCCAATCTGCCGGTCGCGCTGATTCCCAACTGCGCCGCGACCCGCCATGCCCATTTCACCCTGGATGGCAGCGGTCCGGTCAGTCTGGAACCGCCGACGTTGAGCGATTGGCCCCAGCTGGCACTGGATTTCAAAAAATCGCGTCCGGTCAATCTCGACACGCTGACTCCGGCCGAAACCGCGACATGGAAGCCCGGTGAAACCCTGCTGCTCAGCGGAAAGATGTACACCGGACGTGATGCCGCCCACAAGCGCATGGTCGACATGCTCAACCGCGGCGAAAAACTGCCGGTGGATTTCACCGGCAAGATGATTTATTACGTCGGCCCGGTCGATCCGGTACGCGATGAAGTGGTCGGTCCGGCCGGCCCGACCACGGCCACCCGCATGGACAAATTCACCGAGCAGGTCCTGGCACAGACCGGTCTGATCGGCATGATTGGAAAGTCCGAGCGTGGTCCGGCGGCCATCGAGGCCATCAAAAAGCACAAGTCCGTTTATTTGATGGCGGTCGGCGGCGCCGCCTATCTGGTGTCCAAAGCCATCAAAGCCGCCAGAGTGGTGGGTTTCGAAGACCTGGGCATGGAAGCGATTTACGAATTCACGGTCAAGGACATGCCGGTCACCGTTGCCGTCGACAGCACCGGCGAATCGGTCCACGAGACCGGCCCGAAGCAATGGCAGGCGCGCATCGGCAAGATTCCGGTGGTGAAAGCTCGACGAGGTCTGCTACGAAATCCGCGGACCCGCCTTGGAGCGGGCCAAGGAGCTCGAAGACCAAGGTCACAGCATCATCAAACTCAACATCGGCAATCTGGCCGTGTTCGGGTTCAATCCGCCGGATGACATCGTCCGCGATGTCATCGGAAACCTCAGTCGCGCCGGCGGCTACAGCGATTCCAAGGGCATTTATTCCGCGCGCAAGGCGGTCATGAACTATGCCCAGGACTGCGGCATACGTGGCGTCGGTCTGGAGGACATCTACATCGGCAACGGCGTGTCCGAACTCATTCTGCTGGCCATGAATGCGCTTCTGGATGATGGCGATGAGGTGCTGGTGCCGGCGCCGGATTACCCGTTATGGACGGCGGCGGTTTCCCTTTCCGGCGGCAAGCCGGTGCATTACCTGTGCGATGAAGCCGCCGACTGGCAACCCGATCTTGACGATCTGCGCGCACGGATAACGCCAAACACCAAAGCGCTAGTCGTCATCAACCCCAATAATCCGACCGGTGCCGTGTACCCCAAACCGATGCTTGAAGCCTTGCTGCAGATCGCCAGGGAACACCAGCTGCTGGTGTTCGCCGACGAAATCTACGACAAGACCCTGTATGACGGCGAAACCCATACCGCGCTCGCCTCGCTTGCCGAAGATGTGTTCTGCATCAGCTTCGGCGGGCTTTCCAAAAACTACCGCGCCTGCGGTTACCGCGCAGGCTGGATGATTCTCAGCGGTGCACGCGAACATGCCAAGGACTACATCGACGGCCTCAATATCGTCACTTCGATGCGGCTTTGTGCCAACGTGCCTGCACAGTATGCCATCCAGACCGCGCTCGGCGGCACCCAAAGCATCGAGCATCTGGTCGCAGCCGATGGCCGATTGACCCGGCAGCGCGATCTGGCCTGGCAGCGGCTGACCGCGATTCCGGGTGTCAGCTGCGTCAAACCCAAAGGCGCCCTGTATCTGTTCCCGAAGTTCGACCCGTCGGTGTATCCGATCGACGATGACCAGAAGTTCATCACCGAATTGCTCGAGCAGGAGAAGGTGCTGCTGGTCCAGGGCACCGGGTTCAACTGGCCGAAACACGACCATGTGCGCGTGGTGTTCCTGCCCAACACCGATGAAATGACCGAAGCGCTTGACCGCATTGAACGCTTCCTCGCCGATTACCGTGCCCGGCACGGCACCTGAACAGGAGATTGTCATGTACACACTCTATTACGCCCCCGGTGCCGCCAGTCTGGTGGTCCATTGGCTGTTGATTGATCTTGATCTGCCCCATGCGCTGATCAAGCTCGACATCGCCGCCCGCGAACACAAGACGCCGGAATATCTTGCGCTCAACCCCGCCGGCGTGGTGCCGACCTTGCTGATTGACGGCAAACCCATGTGCGAAGCGGCCGCCATGGCCGTGCTGCTGGCGGAGGCCCGGCCTGAAGCGGGGTTGATTCCACCAGTGGGCAGCGCCAAACGCGGCGAGTTCCTGCAATGGATGTTCCATTTGGCCAACACGCTCCAACCCCCGTTCCGACTTTGGTGGTACCCGAGCGAAGCTGCCGGAGAAGACCATGCCGATGCCGGAAAGGCCGCTGCCGAGCTGCGAATCCATGCCGTCTTCGCCAATCTGGACGCGCATCTGGCCAAGAATGGCCCCTACCTTCTGGGCGATCGTGCTTCGGCGGCGGATTTCATGCTGGTAATGCTGATGCGCTGGTCGCGCAACATGCCCAAAACGGCTCTCGACTATCCGGCTCTTGCCAGACTGGCCGCACTGATGAAATCCCGACCGAGCTGGCAGGCACTCTATGCCTCCGAAGGACTGACCGAATGGGCCTGAAGCTGAACCCGTCCGGATGGCAGAACTGGAGCGATTTCATTCCGCTGTATGCGCTGGTAAATCTGCCTTTGATTTTCGTGGCAGCTTTACTCATGGCGTATCTGCCGTCTTCGGAACCGGTGTCTTTCGCCAGTGTTACCCGGGAAAGCGTATTCATCCTTTATATCTGCGGCGGAGTGTTCAGCTCCCTGGCTTCATTTCCCTGGCAGTGGCGTTTTCTGCGTCGGTGCATCGCACTGTCCGGCGAAACGGGCCGGTTCGACATTGCGGTTTTTGCGTTGGGTTATTATTGGCGCAATCTGCTGGTTTCTATCATCGTTGCCGCTGCCGTAGCCGTTCCGTTGGTCTTCGTCATCTTTTTTCTGGTCGGATTTCCGTTGATGATGATGCTGGTGCCGGTGCATCTGCTTTCCGGTTTCGTAATCGGATTCATTGCGGCGAAATCCAAGCAGGCCCCCAACGGCGGGCCGACATCGGCCTGAATAGTTTGAAGGAAGGGCGGCTGGAACGCCGTTTGTCGCGATTCATGTACTATATCCGGAGTCTGTTCCCGAGAGGCTCCCATGAAAAAATCCCTTCGATTGTCGGAAACCTGGTTCAATCGCGGCTTATGGCTGGTGGCCCTGGTGTTTGCCGGGTTTTTGATCGGACTTGGCGGTCAGGTGGTCCAGGATCTGCCTGGTGTCGATCGCCAGCTCAGTCTCGATGATTACATCGACAGCACCAAAGCCCAACCGCTGCGTACCCAATTGCAGAAGGCGGAGCAGGCGGCCCAGGAAGCCCGGCTGGAGCAACAGCAGGCGCGCCTGCTGCGCGATGCGGCGCAATCGGATTCCCGAAACGCAAATGAGTCTTTCAGTAACTGGATTGCCACCCGGAAGGCCACGCAGCAATCCGATCACAACGGCGAGCTGCTCAAGCGCACGCAGCAGTTGGATGCGCTCAAGCAGCGTGAATTAGCCGCCATCCGTTTACTCGAAGCACAGGACAAGGCGTTGTTGGATGCTGAACAGGCCGCTGACAAAGCCCGTACAGGGCTGACAGCACTCGAGGCCACGGCACAGAAAAGCTATGATGCCGAAGCCAGAAAGTTGGAGCTGCAGGTTTTCCTGATTCGGTTGGCCATCACGCTGCCGCTGCTGGTATTGGCCGGGTGGCTATTCAGCCGCAAGCGGAAAACCGCATATTGGCCGTTTGTGTGGGGCTTTATCATCTTTGCTGGCTTTGCTTTCTTCGTCGAGCTGGTCCCGTATCTGCCGAGCTATGGTGGCTATGTGCGTTATCTGGTCGGTATCGTACTGACAGTCCTGATCGGTCGGCAGGCCATTGTGTCCTTGTCGCGCTACCTTGAGAAGCAACGTGCCGCCGAGCAATTATCGAGCAGCGAGCGCCAACAGGAGCTTGGCTATGATGCGGCCTTGAATCTGCTCGGCAAGGGCGTGTGCCCGGGCTGCGAGCGGGGCGTGGACCTGAAAAACCCGAATATCGATTTCTGCCCGCATTGCGGCATGACGCTGTTCTGCAAATGCAGCGCCTGTCAAACTCGGAAAAGCGCCTTCATGCGTTTCTGTCATGCCTGCGGACATGGCGGTCAAGCCGCTGGGACGACTGATATTCCGGCGCATTAGTCGGGCGGCAGACTGTCGCCAACCTCAAACCGGATCGGAATTCTCGCCATGCGCTTTTCCATGGCATCGGGAGGCAGTGTCTTCAGGTCGAGTTGCCACTCCAGTGCTTTGCCCACAGCGGCGAGGTCAAGGCTGCGATGGCCGGAACTTTGCAGGATCCAGCTGTCACGCACATTACCGCAACGGTTGAACAGAATGCCGATGAATACGGTGCCGCCCTTACCCTCGCGCAGGGTATCAAGCGGATAGCGCGGGTGGTCCATGGTTGCCGGGCGTTCGATACATGTTTCATCAAAAACCAGGTTTCGCCACTGCCGCGATGCTAATTCGCCCGCCGTTTCCTGCGGCTTTGGTGCCAGTAGTTCGGATTGTCTCTTGCTGAAGATCTCGCAGGTGTCCGCTGCATCGTAGCAATGCACGGTTGCACGAACATGGTAGCCGTTCACCCCTGAAAGATCTTCGAGTTCAAGCGCACGCAGAGGCATGCCACCTTGCGGGCCGGCAGCGTCGAAAACCCAGGTGTGGGTTTTATTTCCGGCCTTCCAGCGCCCCATCATGTTCAGCATTTGCTTGGCTGCGCTGTACTCATGGCTTTTTTTATACTCATCCAGCTGACGGAGAGTGTTTCCGTTCAAGGTCCGGAGTGCGTTATCGCTTTGCCAGGAGGCCTCAGCGAAACGATCCGCCAGCCAAGTAGCGTTTTGGCTGCCCGTGCCGGATTCAAACACGCCCTTGCCGCTGTCGTCACGTGCAAGAAAGGCAGGGCGGGCAACGGGTGGTGCAGGGGGGAGAGGACGGGAAGATTCTGGGATTCGTGCCGGAGTCTGCTGGGTGGCCATCAATGCTAAAAGCAATATCGAGAACATTCTTATCCCTGATGCATTGAAGGTGGATCAATACCACAGCGCAAACAGAAAGATTCCCATCATCGCGAAAGCCAGTCCGACTTTCAGCGCCACGCCGACGGCCATGCCGATCCAAGTGGCGAAACCGATCTTGCCGGCTTCGCGCATGCTCTTGCCCTGGGCGGTTTCCACCGCCATGACGCCGACGAAGGGGCCGAGAATGAGACCGGGCAGATTGAAAAACAGCATGCCGAAAAGGCTGCCCAGTCCGGCGCCGAGCACAGCAAGCTTGCTGGCACCGGCGCGCCTAGCGCCGAGCGCACTGGCCAGGAAATCAATGGCCACCGAAGCCGCGGTCAATAAGCCCAACAGAATGAGCACCAGAACCGAAATCTCCTTGAAATCACCCGCCCAGGCCGCGAGCACCATGCCGACGAAGGCCAAGGGAATGCCAGGCAGCACCGGCAGAAAAACCCCCAGCAGTCCGATGATGATCAGTGCGGCTGAAACGATATAAAGAATCTGCTGCAGTTCGGCAGTCATTTGTAATCCCGGTGGCAGTTGTCGCAGCCCTGCTTGATGGCGCTGGTGGCCGTGGCGAGATCGGCGCAGTTGTCGATGCCCTTGGCCAGCTGCAGATCGAGTACGCGGCGAAGATCAGCGGCATAGCGGACGAACTGCGGGTCCTGCTCGGCCAGGGATTTGAAGGCCGGCTCGATATCGGCGGCGATAATCCGCATCGGCAACAGTTCCTTCTGGATTTCCGGCGCGCTGCAGCGGTTGTCCTTCGCCAACTTGTTGAGCGCCGTAGCATGTGCGGCCTGGACGGCCATGACGCCGCGCGAGAATTCCGTGCCCTTGCTCAGTGCTTCGATGGCGATGCTGGTGCAGACCGCGCCCATGATCAGGCCGACCACCATGACGATCAGGAATTGCAGGGGTTTGTTCATGCGGATTCTCCGAAAATAGATTTCGTCATACTAAAGGATAGCGCGAAGGCATTACAATAGTGGCATGAATGCCCAATATGAACGCTTCGCCGGGGTGGAACGGCTTTACGGAAAAGGCGCGCTTCAGCGTCTTGGCGCGGCGCATGTCGCGGTCATCGGCATCGGGGGCGTCGGCTCCTGGCTGGTCGAGGCGCTGGCCCGGTCCGGTATCGGCCGGTTGACCCTGTTCGACGCCGATGACATCTGCGTGTCCAACAGCAACCGGCAACTGCATGCTTTGGATGGACATTTCGGACGCAACAAGGTCGATGTGATGCGTGAGCGCTGCCTGGCCATCAATCCGGAGCTGCAGATTTCGGCGGTAGCGGCATTCGTGACCCCGTCTAATATGGCCGAACTGCTGGCTGGGCCGTTCGATCTAGTCATCGACGCCTGTGATGCTTTCCGGGTCAAGGTCGAGCTGATTGTCTGGTGCCGCCGGCGCAAGCAGAAGCTGATCGTGGTCGGTGCAGCCGGCGGCCGAACCGATCCGACCCAGATCCGCGTCCGCGATCTGGCCCGCACCGAGCAGGATGCACTGCTGGCGTTGATCCGTCGAAAACTCCGTACTGAATTCAACTTTCCGAAGAACAAAGACCGTTATTTCAGCATCCCTGCCGTCTATTCGCTGGAAAATGTCCAGTATCCACAGGCGGATGGCTCGGTCTGCGGAATCCGTCCGGCAACGGATCCCGAAGGCGGGTTCAAACTCGACTGCGGCGACGGACTGGGTGCGGTCACGCATGTGACCGGTGCTTTCGCATTCGCGGCATCAGCCAAAGCAATCGCCATGCTCCTAGGCCGCAAGTCCAAATAGTCGCTCGGCATTGATTCCGGTCTGTTCCGCGACGACAGCCATGGGTATGCCGCGGATTTCCGCAACGGCCTCGGCCACCCGAATCAATTTTGACGGTTCGTTGCGTTTGCCCTGTTCGCCGGACATGGGTTGATCGGGCGCATCGGTTTCCAGAAGCAGGTATTGCAGCGGGATTTCCTGCACGATGGCACGCAGCCGGGCACTGCGCGGATAGGTGATGGGGCCGCCGATGCCCAGCAAAAAGCCCATGGCCGTCAATTGACGGGCCTGCTCCAGGCTGCCGGAGTAGCTGTGGATGACGCCGCGCACCGGTCCATGCTGCCGCAGCAGCTGGATGACGCGTTCGGTAGCCTTGCGGGCGTGGATGATGAGCGCCTTGTCGCATTCGGCGGCCAGCCGGATATGTTCGCGGAAAATAACTTCCTGTCGTGCGGCATCCAGATCGGGCACGAAAAAATCCAATCCGCATTCACCCACCGCGATGCACTCCGGGCGCTTCAGCCAGTCGGGCAGGGTCTCGAGATCGGCATCCGTGTGTTCAGCCAGGAACATGGGGTGCAGGCCGTAAGCCGGGTGGAATCCCGGATGGCGGACGGCAAGCTGGGCCAAATGCGGCCACCCTGCGGCGGAAATGGCCGGCACGATGAAGCGTTTGACGCCGGCCTGCTGCGCGCGGGCCAGTGTGTCCGGCAGATCATCCGCGAAATCAGCCACATCCAGATGGCAGTGGCTGTCGATCAGGTTCATTCCGCCGGCGGCTCCGGGTCTTTACGTTTTTTCCAACTGGCCAGTAGCGCAGTTCCTAAGCCCAGTAGAATTTCATCGAATGGAATAAATGGCAATAGAATGTCAGGTGAAACTAAGTCAAGTATAAATACGACAAGGAAGATTTTGAATAACGTAGGAAATCGCAGCTTTGAGAAATAAGCAATAATTGGGGCAATCAAGGACTTCAGCATGCGGGGCTCCGTGAAAACGCGGTGAATGGGCCCATTTTGGCACAATTCAGGGCAGGAATATGGGGTAAAATAGGCGACTGATTTTGATGAGGAAACCCCCATGGCCCTGACCCCGACCGACCTGTTCGACATCCGCTCCATGCTGACTGAAGAAGAATGCATGATTCAGGATGCCGTGGCGCGTTTCACCGACGAGAAAGTCATCCCCATCATCGGCGACGCCTTCGATCAGGGCCGCTTTCCGAAAGAACTGGTTCCTGAAATCGCGGCCATGGGCCTGCTCGGCTCCTCCCTGCCGGAAGAATACGGCTGCGCCGGTCTGAACGGCGTCAGTTATGGTCTGATCTGCCAGGAACTCGAACGCGGCGATTCCGGAATTCGCAGTTTCGTCTCGGTGCAGAGCTCGCTGTGCATGTACCCCATTTTCGCCTACGGCTCGGAAGAACAGCGCCGTAAATATCTGCCGGGCATGGCCCGCGGTGAAATCATCGGTTGCTTCGGTCTGACCGAACCGCATGGCGGTTCGGATCCGGCCAACATGAAAACCCACGCCAAGAAGGATGGCGGCGATTGGGTCATCAACGGCGCCAAAATGTGGATCACCAACGGCAATCTGGCCGATATCGCCATCGTCTGGGCGATGACCGAGGAAGGCATCCAGGGCTTCATCGTTGAGAAGGGCACACCAGGTTTCGTGGCTCAGGAAATCAAACACAAGATGAGCCTGCGCGCTTCGGTGACTTCCGGTCTGTTCTTCGACAATGTACGCATCCCCGACAGCCAGCGCCTGCCGAACGTAAAAGGCCTGAAAGGTCCCTTGGGCTGTCTGACCCAGGCCCGCTACGGCATCACGTGGGGCCCGATCGGTGCCGCGCAGGCGTGTTTGACCGAAGTGGTCGAGTACACCAAAACCCGCATTCTGTTCAACCGTCCGCTGGCCGCGAATCAGGCCATCCAGATCAAGCTGGCGGAAATGGCGCGCCGCATCACCATGGCGCAGTTGCTGAGTCTGCAGCTCGGTCGCCTGAAGGATGCCGGCACCATGCAGCCCTCGCAGGTGTCTTTGGCCAAGTGGAACAACTGCCGCATGGCGCTCGACATCGCCCGTGAAGCCCGCGACATCCTCGGCGGTGCCGGCATCACCACCGAATACTGTCCGATCCGCCATGCCCTGAATCTGGAATCGGTCATCACCTATGAAGGGACCGAAACCGTGCATCAGCTGGTCATCGGCCGCGAACTGACCGGTATCAACGCGTTCTGAATGTAATGCGCAAGAAGGATTTTGCATGAGCGCCGCCCTGATTCCCGCCCGCCAGAAAGACGTCAACCGCGCCAAGGTCTGCGATGACAACTTCATCGCCTTCGTGCAGAACTGGCAGGGCGAGGTGTTTCCCAAGCCATCGCCCGAAGAGCCGATTCTGGACGGCAGCGCCTGTTCGGCCCATGACTTCGATGCGCTGTTCCGCTCCCAGCTGATCTCACGCCATCTCGATCTGATGGCCCGCGTATTGCGCGTGCAGCAGAAGGTGTTCTACACCATCGGCTCCAGCGGGCATGAAGGCAATGCCATGGTCGCGCGTCTCACGCGCCATACCGACCCGGCATTCCTGCACTACCGCAGCGGGGGCTTCATGGCCGAGCGGTTCCGCAAGTTGCCGGGCATGGATCCAATCATGGATTCGGCGCTCAGCTTCGCCGCCAGCAAGGATGATCCGATTTCCGGTGGCCGGCACAAGGTCTGGGGAAGCAAGCCATTGTGGGTGCTTCCGCAGACTTCGACCATCGCTTCGCATCTGCCGAAGGCGCTGGGTACCGCCATCGCCGTCGAGCAGGCCAAACGCATCGGGCATGCCTCGCCGATTCCGGAGGATTCGATCGTCATCTGTTCCTTCGGTGATGCTTCCAGCAATCACGCCACGGCACAGACCGCTTTCAATACCGCGCAATGGACGGCCTATCAGAAACTGCCGGCTCCGGTGCTGTACGTCTGCGAAGACAACGGCATCGGCATCTCGGTGAAAACACCCACCGGCTGGATCAACAATGCCTTCCGCAACCGGGACGGCTTGGATTACTTCTACGCCGATGGTCTCGATATCGCCGAAGGCTATGGCCAGATTGAACGGGCCGTCAATCATTGCCGGCAGACCCGCCGTCCGACATTCCTCCATCTGCGAACGACCCGCATCATGGGTCATGCCGGTACCGATTTCGAGATTGAATGGCGCAGCTTCGAAGAACTCATGGCCGTGGAAGCGACCGATCCGCTGCTGCGCTCTGCGGAAATTGCCCTGCATTCGGGGTTGATGACCCGGCAGGAGGTGCTTGATCTTTATGAATCCACCCGCCGTCAATGCTTTGCCGCGGCCGAGGAGGCCGACAAGCGTCCGAAGCTGGAAACCCTCGAAGAAGTCATCGCCCCGCTGGCGCCGTTCCATCCCGAAGCGGTGATGGCCGAAGCGACCCGGGCCGATTACGCGGAAAAGCGGCTGGCCGTATTCGGTAGCGAGGACAAGCTCCCGGAAAAGCTGCCGTCGCGCCATCTCGCCCTGCAGATCAACAGTGCCCTGCATGATCTGTTCTGCAAATATCCGGAGACTCTGCTGTTCGGCGAAGACGTGGCCCAGAAGGGCGGCGTGTACACCGTGACCAAAGGACTGCAGAAAACCTTCAAGGGCGCCCGTGTATTCAACACGCTGCTCGATGAAACCATGATTCTCGGCCTGGCCCAGGGCTTCGCCAATCTCGGCATGCTGCCGCTGCCGGAAATCCAGTATCTGGCCTACTTCCACAATGCCTGCGACCAGATCCGCGGCGAGGCCTGTTCACTGCAGTTCTTCAGCAACGGACAGTACCGCAATCCGATGGTGATGCGCGTGGCTTCGCTCGGCTATCAACGCGGTTTCGGCGGCCATTTCCATAACGACAACTCGATCACCGCGCTGCGCGACATCCCCTCTTTGGTGGTCGGCTGTCCTTCGCGCGGCGATGATGCGGTGACCATGCTGCGTTCCATGACCGCGTTGGCGAAAGTCGACGGCCGGGTCTGCGCGTATCTGGAACCGATTGCCCTGTACATGACCAAGGACCTCTACGAAACAGGTGACGGTCTCTGGCAGACCCGTTATCCGGCGCCCTCGGAAGCCATGGAAATCGGCAGTGAGCGCGTGTATTTCCCGGAAAACAATGATGTTGTGGTATTCACCTTCGGCAATGGCGTGCCGATGAGCCTCCGTGCCGCCCGCCAGATCGAAGACACCCTGCAATGGAAAGTGCGCGTGGTCGATCTGCGCTGGCTGCAGCCCTTGAACGAGGCGGCGATTGCGCGCCATGCCGGTGAGTGCAAACGGATTCTGGTGGTCGATGAAGGCCGACGCAGTGCCGGGGTGGGCGAGGGCATCATCACCGCCATCGTCGAGGCCGGTCATGGCGCCAAACCCCTGCGTCGCGTAGTCGGTGCCGATACTTATACGCCGCTGGCGGGTGCCGCCTTTGCGGTAATCCCGGCCGACGCTGACATCGTCAACGCCGCCATCGATCTGGTCTGAGTTATTTCTTGACCGGTGCCGCCGTGACCGGAGCCGCTGCTGCCGGTTTGGCTGCGGGGGCCGGAGCCGGTTTCGGATAACCGAAAACGCGGCGCAGCATTCGTTCGTTGCCGGCGATTTCGGCCGCATTGGTCTTGACGAATTGGGCCGTGCCGAGCTCGGTCAGCACATCG
This sequence comes from Arenimonas sp. GDDSR-1, assembly GCF_025980345.1. Taxonomy (GTDB): domain Bacteria; phylum Pseudomonadota; class Gammaproteobacteria; order Xanthomonadales; family Xanthomonadaceae; genus Arenimonas. The sequence continues at coordinate 41,151 of NZ_JAPDUI010000008.1, forward strand.
ATAAGGGCCGGATTTTCATGCAGCTTGAGCATGGCGTTGGTCACCGCGGTACGCACATCGGCCGGGACTTTGCGGGAGGCATTGAGACTCCGGCCCGGCAGGCTGCGGGAAAGGTGCACGGACTCGAGATTCGGGTACTGTTGGGCGATGTAGACCGGTACCATGGCAGCCTTGGCTTCCTGGGCGAACACCGCATCGACACCGTCTTTCCAGGTCTGCGCCGTCGAGGCGATTTCGGGCTGGGCAATCGGATTGGGAAACAGTTCGCCAAGGAACAGATAGCCGAGGCTCGGTGACGGCATGCTGACGATGGTGCCCGACATCAGGCCCTGCGGACCGGCAGCGGTGTTTTCCGGGCTGACCAAGAGCGAGAACTGGGTCGGTTCGGCGACGCGAACCAAAGGCACGAAACCGTAGCGTTTGGCGCGGAAATCAGCGAACGGCGCTTCTTCGAAGGAAAAATCGACCGGCGCATTGGCCAGGATGTCGCGCCAGTAGGCATGGTAGTTGTTGCTGGTTTTCAGGGTGAAGGTGTGTCCGGTGCTTTTGCCGAGATAAGCCATCAGCGGCTTGTAGATTTCCTGGGCCTGGGCGGCGGGGTAACTTGGGTCGACCGTGACGGTATAAGTGGCGGCGGAAACGGTGGCTGCCGAGAAGGTCAAGGCAATGGCGAACAGCGAACGGCGCAACATAATCAATCCCCTGGAAAATGACGTAATACCGCAAGAAGCCTAGCATATTTTGCCGATCCGGGCATGCGGCGGCATGCCCGTGTTACATTTACAGGCATGGATACAGAAGACCGCCGTTCTGCGCCCGACACCGAAGAAAAAGCCGTCCGTGAAAAACAACTCTGGGCGCTGGAAGCCTATGCCCGCGCATCGCGCGCCTTGATCCATGCCAAGACCCCGCAGGCCCTGATTGAGCAGGTCTGCCGCGCCGTGACCGAAATGCCGCCCTATGTCATTGCCTGGGTCGGTTTGGCCCTGAATGACCCGTCGAAGACGGTTAAAGTCCTGGGCGTTTCCGGTGCCGTCACGTCCAGAGGCTATGCGCAGGGAATCGCGGTCAGTTGGGATGCCTCGGTGCTGGAAGGACAGGGTCCGACCGGTCAATCGATCCGCTTGGGCAAGACCGTGCTGTTGGCGGATACCGAAACCGATAAGCGTTTCATGCCCTGGCGGGATCGTGCCCGGTCTTTCGGCATCCGATCGTCCGTATCGGTGCCGATGATAAGCAATGACAAGGTCATCGGAGCCTTCATGGTGTATGCCGGACTGCCGGATGCCTTCGGGGACTATGAAATCCGGCTCTTTGAAAATCTGGCCGGCGAGATCGCCCTTGGTCTGGGCAAATTCGGAAATATCGATTCGCAGTAGTCAAGCTCCGGTAACCGCCGCACCGATGACGCTGCCGCCATCAAGGACCGTGCCCAATGCGATGTCCGCCGGCAGAACGGCAACAGCCAGCGTGCCGTCCCCGCTGTGGTCGGCGATACGGCCGATTTCACGGCCATCCAGCGAGAGCAGCGCGCCCGCCTGCAGGCCGGCGCCGTGGATGCCGAAAAGCCCCCGCTTGCTCTTCCCGAGGAAATGGGTGCGCGCGACGATTTCCTGACCCGGATAGCAGCCTTTGCTGACGCTGAAGGCCTTCAATTGCTGCAAGCCGAGCATGTGCGGCGTCCACAGGTCTTGAACGGCTTGATCAATCCATACCCAGCCGATGGCCATGTCGATTTCATGCCATCGCTGCGCGGCATCCTCATCGAGGTTGCCGGAATGGCTGCCAAGCCTTAGCTGGCGTGAACCTTCGCCGTGACCGATCTGCAGGCATGGCCCGTCCGGCTGCGGGGCCGCGCCGAAGCTGGCCAGAAGATGTCCGGAGCTCTCGATGGCGAAAGTCACCTTGGACCGGAAAACATAGCGTTTCAGCCCGTCAATCAGTTTTTGCGGATCCAGTGCCGGCAGAACAAGCAAAAAATGCGCGGTTTCGATCTTGATCAGGTAAAACAGCGCCAGCACCCGTCCTTGGGGGCTCAGCCAGCCGTTGTATTGCCATTGGCCGGTTTCGAGGGCATTCACGTCATTCATGCATTGCGCCTGCAAGAATGACTGTGAATCCGGACCGGTGACATGGATGACGGCGTGTCCAGGCAGCCGAAAATCCTTGGCGGGACTGAAATTTAGCTTGAATGGCATGGCGTGGGGATTTACCATAGAGGGATGAATCAAACGCCCCATTCTAGCGAGAATCCGGAACCGGCGTCAGCCGCGGAGGCTTTGCCGGAAAACAGCCCGCAGCCCGAGCCGATTCCCGAAATCGGCGGCCGTGGCGGCCCGGATCCCACCCGTTACGGGGATTGGGAAAAGAACGGCCGCTGCATCGACTTCTAACCCTGACCGGTAGCCCCTATGTCCGCGCAAAAACGACCCCTGTCACCGCATCTGCAGATCTACAGCAAGCAGATTACCTCCGTGATGTCCATCCTGCACCGCATCACCGGCATCATTCTGGCCATCGGCAGTCTGGGGCTGCTGTGGATTCTGGTCGCGCTATCGCTCGGGGAAGCGGCCTTCAGCACTACCCAGGCTTGCCTGTCCTCCAGTTTTGGGCGGTTCGTGCTGCTCGCCTTCAGTGCCTGCCTGATGTACCACTTCTTCAACGGCATCCGCCATCTGCTCTGGGACGCCGGTAAAGGTTTTGCAATCCCGGATGTCTATCGGTCCGGCTACGCCGTGATTGCCTTGACGGTGCTGTGTACCGCCGGTATCTGGTGGTTGGCCCTGCAGGGAGGTGCGGCATGAATCTGCGCGATCCTCTGGCCACCGCCCGCGGTCTGGGTTCGGCCAAAACCGGATTCGGCCATTGGTGGGCGCAACGCGTCAGCGCCGTGGTGCTGGCCTTGCTGACCCCTTTTGCCGTCTATTGCCTTGCCCGTTACGGCATCGCCGATTACGCCGCGCTGAAAGCACAGTTCGCCAACCCGCTGTGGAGCGCCGCGCTGGTGCTTTATGTGCTCGCGCTGTTCTGGCACGCGCGCCTAGGTCTGCAGGTGGTGGTCGAAGACTACGTCCATCACGGCGCTTTTGAAATCGTGCTGCAGGTGCTGATCAAAATCGTTTTTTCCTTCGCTGCCGTGGCTGCCGTGATCGCCATCGTCCGCCTCGCTTCGGGTTCCTGAGAATTTTATGAGTCAAGCCTACAAAATCACTGAGCACCAGTACGACATGATCGTGGTCGGCGCCGGCGGCGCCGGCCTGCGGGCGACCTTCGGGCTGGCCGCCAAAGGACTTAAAACCGCCTGCATCAGCAAGGTGTTCCCGACCCGATCGCACACCGTGGCGGCCCAGGGCGGCATTTCCGCGGCTCTGGCCAACATGGGCGAAGACGATTGGCGCTATCACTTCTTCGATACCGTCAAGGGTTCCGACTGGCTCGGCGACCAGGACGCCATCGAATACATGTGCCGCGAGGCCATCCCGGCCATCATCGAACTCGAGCATTACGGCGTGCCGTTCTCGCGTACCGAAGAGGGCAAGATCTACCAGCGTCCGTTCGGCGGCATGACCACCCGTTACGGCGAAGGTCCGCCGGCCCAGCGCACCTGCGCGGCAGCCGACCGCACCGGCCATGCCATCCTGCATACGCTGTACCAGCAGTCACTGAAGCATGATGCCAAGTTTTTCATCGAATTCTTCGCGCTTGATCTGATCATGGACGAGGAGGGCGTCTGCCGAGGCGTCATCGCGCTTGACATGGCCGAAGGCACCATTCACGTGTTCCGCGCCCACGGCGTGGTGCTCGCCACCGGCGGTTACGGCCGCGCCTACTTCTCGGCGACCTCGGCACATACCTGTACCGGCGACGGCGGCGGCATGGCCCTGCGTGCCGGATTGCCGTTGCAGGACATGGAGTTCGTGCAGTTCCATCCGACCGGCATCTACGGTGCCGGCTGCCTGATTACCGAAGGCGTCCGCGGCGAAGGCGGCATCCTGCGCAACGATTCCGGGGAGCGCTTCATGGAGCGCTACGCACCCAGCGTCAAGGATCTGGCGCCGCGCGACATGGTCAGCCGTTCGATGACCATCGAAATCCGCGAAGGCCGCGGTGTCGGCCCGAAAAAGGACCACATCCATCTCGACCTGACGCATCTCGACCCGGCAGTGATCCACGAGAAACTGCCCGGCATTTCCGAAACCGCGAAAATCTTCGCCGGCGTCGATGTCACCAAACAGCCGATTCCGGTCCTGCCGACCGTGCACTACAACATGGGCGGTCTGCAGACCAACTACCATGGCGAAGTGGTCACCCTGAAGAACGGCGATCCCAACAGCGTGGTTCCCGGACTATACTCCATCGGCGAGGCGGCCTGCGTATCCGTTCACGGCGCCAACCGTCTGGGATCGAACTCGCTGCTCGATCTGGTGGTGTTCGGCCGTGCCGTCGCCAACCGCTGCGCCGAAACCATCAAACCGAACATGCCGCATAAATCGTTGCCGGCATCGGCCTTGGACAAGTCCTTGGCCAATTTGGACAAACTGCGGTTCGCCAGCGGCTCGACGCCGACCGCGGAAATCCGCGACAACATGCAGCGCATCATGCAGAACGATGCCGCCGTGTTCCGCACCGGTGAAACCCTGCAGCAGGGCGTGGTCAAGATCCGGGAAGCGTTCAAGAGCTTCGAGGACGTCAAGGTCTCCGACCGGTCGCTGGTCTGGAACTCGGATCTCATCGAAACCCTGGAACTGCAGAATCTGCTCGGCCAGGCCGTGGTCACCATGGTCTCGGCGGAGAACCGCAAGGAATCCCGTGGTGCCCACGCCCGCGAGGACTTCAAGACCCGCGATGATGAGAACTGGATGAAGCACACCCTGACGTGGATCGATGACAAGGGTGATACCGTCATCGATTACCGCCCGGTGCATCTCAACACGCTCAGCTCGGATGTGGCTTACATCCCGCCTAAAGAACGCAAATATTGATTGAGGTGTCACGAATGAAACACATTTCACTGCTTGCCATCGCTCTAATTTCGCTTTCTCTTGGTGCTTGCAGCTCTACCATGAAAGCGGTAAAACCGGACGTCACCGGTAGCTTTCCCACCAAAGACGCACTGAAGCCTGAGGAAATTCTGGTCAATGAACCGCTTCCGTTGGCTGATTATCGTCGTCTGGCCTTTATCCAGGCCGGTGACCGCGGCGAAAGTTACGAGGATTTTATCCAAGAGTCGGTATCAAATATCGGCTTTTTCCAAAAAGTGCTGAACAAACAGGGTTTCGAACAGGAACTCATCACCAGTGGAAAATCCGATTCAGTAAGTAACATATCTGACTTAATCGGCCTCCGTCAGGCGGCCAAGGCTTATGGGCCGTTCCTTGTGGTCAGGACCAATGTCGAGTGGCTCGGAGGATACGACTACACCGCAAGCATCGAAGCCATAGATCCTGTTACTGGACGCACACATTTTCATGCGAAACGCAAAGCATTCAACTGGGCCGGTTTGGACAAGCCTCTGTTCTATCCACTGTTCAACGGCTTTCTGAGCTGGGTGAACGCCAACAAACAGGCTCCCGCTGCTTCGGCTCCGGCACAGAACTGATTCCGGAACTTCCAACAGGAACAAAACATGGCTGAATTTACCCTGCCGGCAAACTCGAAAATCACCAAAGGCACGCACTTTCCCGCCAAGTCCGGCGGAAAGAATCTGCGCAGCTTCAAAATCTACCGTTGGAACCCGGATGATGCCGCAAACCCACGCGTCGATACCTATGAAATCGATCTTGACCAGTGCGGCCCGATGGTGCTGGATGCGCTGATCAAGATCAAGAACGAAATCGATCCGACCCTGACCTTCCGCCGTTCCTGCCGCGAAGGCATCTGCGGCTCGTGCGCCATGAACATCGACGGCAGCAATACCCTGGCCTGCACCAAGGCCATCGATGAATGCGGAAAGAAGGAAGTGCCGATCTATCCGCTGCCGCACATGCCGGTGATCAAGGATCTGGTTCCCGACCTGTCGCATTTCTACGCGCAGTATGCTTCGATCAAACCCTGGATCCGAACCCAGTCGGCCACGCCGGCCTCCGGGGAGCGCCTGCAGTCCAAGGAAGACCGCGCCAAGCTTGATGGCCTGTACGAGTGCATCCTTTGCGCCTGCTGCAGCACCAGCTGCCCGAGTTACTGGTGGAACGGCGACCGTTATCTCGGGCCGGCCATTCTGCTGCAGGCCTACCGCTGGATCATCGATTCGCGCGATGAAGATACCGGTGCCCGTCTGGACGAACTGGAAGATCCGTTCAAACTGTACCGCTGCCACACCATCATGAACTGCGCCCGCACCTGCCCGAAAGGCCTGAATCCGGCCAAAGCCATCGGCGAGATCAAGAAGCTGATCCTGCAGCGTCACGGAGCCTGAGATGGGCAATCCGCTGTTCTGGCCGATGATTGCGATGGCGGGACTGACCTTCCTGGTCTGGCTGCGCATGTTCCAGACCCGGGTCGGTGAAATGAAACGCCGCCGCATCCATCCGCAATCCGTGGCGCAAAGCGCGCAGATGGCGCAGCTCGTCGAGGACAGCCGGGCTGCCGATAATTTCCGCAATCTTTTCGAATTGCCGGTCCTGTTCTATGCGGCCATGCTGCTGTGCCTGCAGGCCGGAATCGATTCCGTGGCCATCCTGGTGCTGGCTTGGGCATTTGTGGCGTTGCGCGCCCTGCACAGTTATATCCACTGCACCTACAACCGGGTCATGGACCGGTTCAAAGCCTATGTGCTCAGCGGTTTCGTGCTCTGGGCCATCTGGGGTCTGCTGGTCTGGAACTGGCTGGGCTGATGCCCGGAGTCGGGGAAAATCCGGAAATCAAACGCCTGCGCTGGCGTTGCCGTCGCGGCATGCGTGAACTCGACCAGTTGATGCTGCGCTACCTCGACCGGCGCTGGCCCATGGCGGAGGACGCGGAAAGAGCCGTATTCCTACAATTGCTCGACTGTGAAGACGATAAGCTGTGGCGGTGGTTCATGGGGCGCGAACGCCCGGAGAATGCCGAACTCGATGCCCTCGTCACCCTTATCGCCGGATTGCCGGCCTGAATGCCGGACTCCGGCGCTGGCGCGCCAGGCGATCACTGTCCTTCTGGTGATCGCCATCAGCTGCATCATCGGGTCCGATACCGGACTGCTCTGGCAAGCCATCCTGACCGGCGCTGCACTTTTTGAAGCCTGGGTCGGCCTGAAATCCATCTCAGACTTCAAACCGTTCACGCTGCAACGCGATGCCGCCGATGGCTATTGCATGGATGACGGGTGCGGCCTCAAGCCGATCTCCGGCGTGCATTGGCGCGATTTCGGGTATCTGGCCATCCAGCATTATCATCAGGATGGCCGCCGCCGTGCCGCGCTGTGGTGGCTGTTGCTGATGCCGGTGCGGCAGCGCCGGCAGCTGCACTTATGGATGAATGTCCCTGCAACGCGGGATGTGGCGGAACTGCCAAGTATTCTCGTAAACCCAGTATCATAGAGCGATGTTCCAACCTCTGACTGCCGCCATCGGACTCCGCTATCTGCGTGCCAAGCGCCGAAACGGATTCATATCCTTTATTTCGCTGGCATCGGTTCTCGGCATCTTCATCGGCGTGGTTGCCCTGATTACCACCATCTCGGTCATGAACGGTTTCCAGGATGAGCTGCGCAACCGCATTCTGGGCACCGTGGCCCATGCCACCATTGAAGGCGTCAACGGTTCCTTGCCCGACTGGCAGCGTGCCGTTGCACTCGCGGAAAAACACCCGCGTGTAATCGGCGCTGCGCCCTACGTGCAGACCGAAACCCTGCTGCAGGCGCAGAGCAAGCAGGGCGCGCTTCTGCGCGGCATTGAACCGGCGCTGGAGGGCAGGGTGTCGGAACTGCCCCGGAAAATGGTGCAGGGCCGTCTGGACAGTCTTGCTCCCGGCAGCTTCAACATCGTGCTCGGCTCGGAGCTGGCCGCAGCGCTCAATGTCCGGGTCGGCGATTCGGTCAATGCCTTCGTCAGCGAATCGGTGGCCACGCCGTTCGGCTCCATGCCCCGCGCCAAACGCTTCACCGTGACCGGAATTTTTTCCGTGGGCGCGCAGGAGTACGACTACGGACTGGCGCTCGTACATATGAAGGACGCGCAGACCCTGCTGCGCATGGGTGATGACGCCACCGGGGTCCGGCTCAAGCTCGATGACATCTGGCAGGCCTGGTCGGTGGCACGCGATCTGGCCAACCGCATGGAAGGCATATACCAGGTCCGCGACTGGACCCGTGATCACGCCAATTTCTTCCGAGCGCTCAAAATGGAAAAAACGGTGATGTTCATTTTGCTGTCGCTGGTGATCGCAATCGCCGCCTTCAATCTGGTGTCCTCGCAGGTCATGCTGGTGCAGGACAAACAGGCCGATATCGCCATTCTGCGCACCCTCGGCATGTCACCGGCACAGGTCATGCAGGTGTTCACGGTCCAGGGATTGGTCATCGGTCTGGTCGGCGTGGCGCTCGGAACCGCTGCCGGCGTAATGCTTTCCCTCAATCTGAGTGCGCTGGTGCGCGTCATCGAATCCCTGACCGGCAACGAGCTGATGCCCTCCGATGTCTACTACATCAGCGGCGTACCGACCGTGGTCAATGCCCCGGATGTCCTGCTCATCGTCGCGGTCGCCATCGCCATGTGCCTGCTGGCCACCATCTATCCGGCCTGGCGCGCGGCGCGCACCAATCCGGTCGAGGCGCTGCGCTATGAGTGACATCATTCTGCAGGGTTTGAATCTCGGAAAAACCTACCAGGAAGGCGATTTGGTCACGCCGGTTTTTTCCGGCATCAACATCCAGATCCGTGCCGGCGAATCCCTGGCAATCGTCGGGGCATCCGGCTCGGGCAAGAGCACCTTGCTGCATCTGCTGGCCGGACTCGATGCGCCCACCGAGGGCGATGTCAGCCTGCTGGGCGATGATCTTTACCGGCACTCGGAAGCGGAGAAGGGCCGGTTGCGTAACCGCCATCTCGGGTTCATCTACCAGTTTCACCATCTGCTTCCGGAATTCACCGCGCTCGAGAACGTGATGATGCCGCTGTTGATCAATGGCACTTCATCGGCCAAGGCCTCCGCGCCGGCCCGTGAGCTTCTCGAGCAGGTCGGCCTGTCGCACCGTTTGGCACACAAACCCGGTGAGCTGTCCGGAGGCGAGCGTCAGCGCGTTGCCGTAGCGCGAGCCCTGGTCAACCGGCCGGCCTGCATTCTGGCCGATGAACCGACCGGAAACCTGGATGAAAAAACCGCCGAGTCGGTGTTCAATCTGCTGTTGGACCTGAAACAGCAGCAGCAAACCGCTCTGGTCATCGTCACCCATGATCACCGGATCGCGGATCGATGCGGGCGTTCGCTCGAACTGTTCCGCGGGCAATTGCGGGAACGTGCGGGGTGAGTTCCCGGGTGCAGCCCCGTCTGCACCCCTTTCACCTGTTCGCCTTCGCCCTCGGGGTTGCCGTCCTACAGCGCATGCCGGCATTGCCCGATGCCGGGCTTTGTCTTTTTCTGATGGCAGTCTCGGGTTTCCTGTTCTTCCGGTACCCGCGGCACGGCATGCTTCCGGCGTTCTTTTTCGGCGCCCTGTTCGCCGCCTGGACCGCCAGCGGCGTGCTTTCGCAGCGGCTTGCTTTGTCGGAGTCCGGTTCCCGCGGTGAAATCACCGCCGCAATCACGGACCTGCCGCAACGCAGACAGGACCAGTGGCAGTTCGAAGCGGAAGTCATCGACAGCGCCGATTTTCCGGCGCTTGCCGGCCGGCGCGTCAAGCTGGCATGGTACCGAACCAATGCCGTATTGGTTCCGGGCAACATCCACCGCTTTGAAGTCACTCTCCGGACTCCGAACGGTGTCTACAATCCCGGCGGTTTTGATGCCGAGCAGAGGGCGCTTCAGAAACGCTGGGCGGCACAGGGCTATGTCCGTCATGCAATCAGCGCCGAAGGCCACCGTGTCACCATCGACCGGATCCGGGATGCGCTGTCCGGACAGATCCGACGGCAGATCGGCGACCGGCAGGCGCGCTTCGTCAGTGCATTGGCGCTTGGCGATACCCGTCTGCTGGATGATGCGGATTGGGAAATACTGCGGCGGACCGGAATCACCCATCTCATCGCGATTTCCGGATTCCATGTCGGCATAGTGGCCTTGTCTGCGGCGTGGCTCGTGCTCGCCGTTTACCGCGTTCTGCCCACTCTGGGTCTGCGCCTGCCGCAGCCGAAGGCCGCAGCCTGGGCGGCCATTGCCGCGGCCTGGGCCTACACGGCTTTTGCCGGATTCGCTTTGCCGACGGTGCGCACGGCCCTGATGATCGCCGTATTCATGAGCTGCCGGCTGCTCGGACGACGTTGTACGGTGATCCATGCGGTGGCATTGAGCATGACGGCGATGCTGCTGTGGGATCCGCTGGCGATTCTCGCCCCCGGATTCTGGCTGAGCTTCGGCGGCGTGCTCTTTCTGGTCGCTTTCATGCCCGGGCAAAGCGGATCGGGAATGCTCCGGCCGTTCCTGCAGGCGCAATGGGTGGCTTCGCTCGGCTTATTGCCCCTGTCGCTCGGGTTCTTCGGCCAGACCACACTGGTCGGACCGTTGGTCAATCTGTTGGCCATTCCATGGATCAGTCTGGTCGTGGTTCCGCTGGCGCTGTTGGGCTGTCTGTTTGCCGGGATTGCGCCGATTGCAGAGGGCTTTTGGCATTCGGCCGCGGCACTGATGCAGTGGCTGTGGGTGCTGTTGCAGTGGCTGCAGGCGCTGCCCTGGTCAAGCCGCATGCTGCCGGAGGCCGGGTTGCCGGCGCTGCTGCTGGCCATGTTCGGCGTGTGTTTATTTCTCCTGCCCCGCCAGGTTCCCGGCCGCCGGCTCGGCCTGTTGCTGATGCTGCCGATACTGTTTCCAAAACCGGATGTGATTCCTGAGGGGCAGCTGCGTGTGGCCATGATCGATGTCGGGCAGGGGACTTCGGTGCTGGTGCGGACGCACCGGCATGCCCTTCTTTACGATGCGGGACCCGGTCTGCCCGGCGGTTTCAGCCGCGGCGAGAGCACGGTACTGCCTGCGCTACGCGCACTGGATGTCCAGCGTCTGCACCGCGTCGTCATCAGTCATGGCGATAACGACCACGCCGGGGGACTCGCGGCCATCCGAAACGGCATTCGTGTCGACCACATCGAGGCTTCCAGGCAGGCACTGCCGAAGGAGATACCGTACCGGGAATGTCTTGCCGGCGACCACTGGCAGTGGGATGGGGTCGAATTCGCCTATCTTTGGCCAGTGTCCCGCCATGCCGGCGGCGATAATGACCGGTCCTGCGTGTTATCGGTCAAAAGCGGTCAACGCCGCATTCTGCTGACCGGAGACATCAGTTCGGCGGCCGAGACCCAGCTGCTTGAACGCTACGGCAATGAATTGAATGCGGAGATCATGCTGGTGCCGCATCACGGCAGCGCCGGATCCTCATCGGATCCCTTCATCGCCGCGGTCCGGCCACGGATTGCATTGATTTCGAGTGGTTTCCAGAACCGGTTCAGACACCCCCGGCGCGAAGTGGTTGCCCGCTACCGGAGCCACGGCGCGCTGACAGTCAATTCCGTGGAGACCGGTTGGGCGGAATTAGCCGGGACGCCGACGGGCTGGGCATGGACGCATCGGTCCCGATTCGATGACCGCCGGTATTGGCTGCGGGCAACCCCCGAGGACGCCGTAACCGGTTATTAATCCGGCAAATTATCGCTATCCATGCCATCTCGGGTATGCTATCGGGAGTGCATTTGCAGGTTGATGAATTATGCTGGAACTACTGATGTCGGGCGGTTGGGTCATGCTGCCGCTGTTGATTCTGGCCGTGGTGGCCACGGCCATTGCCTTGGAGCGCTTCTGGACGCTGCGGCGTTCGGAGGTCATTCCCCACGGCATCGGTCTGGAAATCGAACATTGGTCGCGTGGAAAGACCCTTGAAATCGGAGAAATCCAGCGCCTGCGTCAGGATTCGCCGATGGGCGAGCTGCTGGCCGCCGCCCTGCTGGTGCGTCACAAGCCGCGTGACGTCATCAAAGAGCGCATCGAAGATGTCGGCCGGCACATTACCCATGATCTGAACCGGTTTCTTCCGACCTTGGGAACCATCGCCTCGGTGGCCCCGCTTTTGGGCCTGCTGGGCACGGTCATCGGCATGATCCAGATGTTCCTGACCATTCTCAGCACCGGCGTCGGCGACGCCAACCAGCTTGCCGGCGGCATCGGCCAGGCGTTGATCTCGACGGCGGCCGGGCTCTGTCTGGCCATTCCGGCCCTGCTGCTGCACCGCTATTTCCGGGGCCGCGTCACCGGTTATGTCATCGAGATGGAAAAAGTCGCCATCAATCTGCTGGATGTTCTCGAAGCACGGCAGGCGGACTGACTCCGATGCGTCTGGATACCGCAACCGGCGATGACGATGTCGAAATCAACCTGACCGCGTTGATCGATGTCGTTTTCACCCTCATCATTTTTTTCGTGGTGACCACCAGCTTCAACAACCGGTCGGCACTGAAGATCACGCTGCCCAACAGTGCCGCCAGCCAGGTCGAAGCGCAGCGTAAACCGCTCGTCGTGCTGATCGACCGCGCCGGTAATTATTACGTCGGCGACAGCGCCCTGGTCCGCAGCGATCTGGCCAGTCTCAAGGAAGCCATCCGGCAACAGGCCGGAACCGACACCGACCGCACCATCGTCATCCAGGCCGATGCCAAGACCTCGCACCAGTCCGTCATCACGGCGATGGATGCCATCGGCCAGCTCGGCTTCAGCAGGCTGTCGATCGCCACGGCGCCGGAGAAACAGGGTGAGCGCTGAGCTTCCGCCGGGCGTCTGGGCCGTGTACCGGCGTCTGCTCGGCTATACCGGTAAATACCGGGTGTTCCTGCTGCTGGCTTTCCTCGGCATGATCGTCGAGGCGCTTGCCGCCGGTGCATTCACGGCACTGATGAAACCGATGGTCGACCAGACCTTCGTGGCCAAGAATCCGGAAGTGCGCTGGGTCCTTCCACTGTCGATAATCGGTCTGTTCGTGCTGCGCGGTGTCGCCACGTTCGTCACCGATTACGGCATGGCCCGTACCGGCAGAAGCGTTGTCCTCGATCTGCGTCAGCAGATCCTCGATAAATTCCTGCGCATGCCGAGTGCGCGTTTCGACCAGGAACCGATTCCGGCACTGGTCAGCCGCCTGAACTACGATACCGATCAGGTTTCACAGGCGACCAGTGAAGCCATCAAGGTCTCGGTCACCGACACGCTTACGATTCTGGTCATGATTGCCGTGATGCTGATGCAGAGCGTCAAGGTGACTCTGGCGGTGCTGCTCATCGCGCCGGTCATCGGTTTCATTTCCTCGAAGGTCGGCAAGCGCTACCGCCGCATCAACCGCAGCATACAGGACGGTGTCGGCAAAATGGCGCAGGCGGCCGAAGAGGCCCTGTCCGCCCAGCATGAGGTCAAGATCTACGGCATGCAGGAAGCCGAACACCGGCGCTATGCCGGCCTGGCCCGAAACAATCTGGGCATGCATCTGAAGGTCGAGGCCACCAAAGCCACGGCTTCGGCAACGGTGCAGATTCTGGCGGCGGCGGCTTTGGCGGTCATCCTGATTGTTGCCGGTCATGAAGCCATGCAGGGCCGAATGACGGCCGGGGCTTTCGTGACCCTGATGACCTCGATGATGGTGCTGTTGCCCTCCCTGAAACGCATCACCAACGTACAGAGCATCATTCAGCGCGGCGTCGCCGCCAGCGAACGGCTGTTCGCCATCCTTGACCAGCCCGACGAACCGGATGATGGCGTCCGCACGCTTGCGCGCGCGCGCGGGGAAATCCGTTTTGACGCGGTCGGCATCCGTTATTCGGAAAAGGGCCGGGCGGCCTTGACCGATATTTCATTCACGGCCATGCCGGGGACGGTGACTGCGATCGTCGGCCGTTCCGGCAGCGGTAAAACCAGTCTGATTCGTCTTCTGCCGCGGTTTTATGAGCCGAATTCAGGACGTATCCTGCTTGATGGAATCGATATCCGCGAGCTGAAACTGGCCGATCTCCGGCGTCAGATCGCCCTGGTCAGCCAGCAGGTGATGCTGTTCGATGATTCGGTCATGGCCAACGTCCGCTACGGAAAAGCCGGTGCCAGCGATGAAGAGGTCTGGAACGCATTGCGGGCCGCCAATGCCGAGGAATTCGTGATCAAATTGCCCGAAGGCGTGCATACCGCCATCGGCGAACGCGGCGGCCGCCTCAGTGGCGGCCAAAGGCAGCGTCTTGCCATTGCCCGCGCTATTTTGAAAGATGCACCGGTTCTGATTCTCGACGAAGCCACGGCCGCGCTTGACAACGAATCCGAGCGGTTGGTGCAGGATGCCCTGGCGCATCTCATTCCTGACCGCACCACGCTGATCATCGCGCACCGTCTGTCCACGGTCGAACATGCCGATCAGGTCCTGGTGCTCGACGAGGGCCGTTTGGCCGAAATCGGAACGCATGCAGAGCTGCTGCAGCAGGGCGGTCTCTACAGCCATCTGCACCAGATGCAGTTCCGGGAACCGGATGGCGCCTGATGCACGGCCTTGAAACCCGTCTCAACACGATCTGGTATTCCGGCGCCCCCGTGCCTTGGATCCTGCGGCTGCTGTCCCGAATGCATGCCTTTCTGTTGCCATTGCGCAGATCCGTTGAAACGGCCGTGATGCCGGTGCCGGTGGTGGTAGTCGGTAATTTCACGGCCGGTGGAACCGGTAAAACGCCGGTCATCATTGCTTTGGTCGACTATCTGAAGCGCACCGGACACGCTCCGGGCGTGATCAGCCGAGGCTATGGCCGGCGTGGATCCGGTCCCGTAACGGTCTCAAAGGATTCACCGGCCGCCCTGACGGGCGATGAGCCGCTGTTGATCGCACGCCGCTGCGATGTACCGGTCCGTGTCGATGCCGACCGGCGCCGCGCCGCAGAATTCCTGCGCCATGCGGGATGTACCGTCATCGTATCCGATGATGGCCTGCAGCATCGCCGGTTGCCGCGCAGCCTCGAAATCGAAATCATCGATGACGCCCGCGGATACGGCAATGGCTTGCTTTTGCCGGCCGGCCCGCTCAGGGAGTGGCCGCGCAAAGTCGATTTCCGCATCCGCAACGGCCAGGGGCCGGACAGTGCCGCTGCCTATGGCATGCAGCTCGAGCCGGGGCATTGCAAGAACCTGATGTCCGGTGAAGTCAGGGGCTTATCGGCGTTCTCCGGAACGACGGTGCATGCCTTGGCGGGCATCGGAAATCCGGACCGTTTTTTCGCGATGCTGCGGCACGCCGGTATTCAGGTGCTTTCCCGTGCCTTTCCCGATCATCACCGTTTCGTCGCCGCCGATCTGCCGGAAGGGACGGTGCTGATGACCGAAAAAGATGCCGTCAAGGTGCCGGCAGCCGGCCGTGATGACCTGTGGGCCGTCGGCGTCGAAGCCCGGCTCAGTGCCGATTTCTTCGCACAGTTCGACCGCCGGCTGGCGGCCGCCGGAGGCTCCCATGCTTGATTTCACCGTCGCCATTCCGGCCCGATTCGCGTCGACCCGGCTTCCAGGCAAGCCGTTGCTGGATATCGGAGGCATGCCGATGATCCGGCATGTGGCCGAACGTGCGCTGGCGGCCGGAGCCCGTGATGTGGTGGTCGCCACCGATGACCTCCGCATCGTCGAAGCCCTGCAGATGGAATCGGTCAGGGTCTGCATGACCTCGCCGGAACACCGGTCCGGTACCGATCGCTTGGCTGAATGTGCCGGGCAGCTGTCCTGGCCGGATGATCGCATCATCGTCAATCTGCAGGGCGATGAGCCGTTCGCGCCGGCAACGGGAATCCGGCAATTGGCGGAATTGCTTGCCGCCAGCGGTGAACCGATGGCGACCCTGGTTACCGAAATTCGCGATCTGGCCGAGTTCAACAACCCCAACGCGGTGAAGGTCGTGCTTGATCGGCGGGGCAGGGCGCTTTACTTCAGCCGCGCACCGGTGCCTTGGCCGCGCGATGTTCCCGGTGCGCTTCCCTCGCCGGCGTGGCGGCATATCGGAATCTATGCTTACCGTGCCGGGTTTCTCAGACAGCTCAGCATGCTGCCGCCCAGTCCGCTTGAATGCAGCGAATCGCTTGAGCAGCTGCGTGCTCTGGAAAACGGTTTCGGCATCGCCGTCGCCCGTACGCTTGCCGAATTCCCGCAAGGCGTGGATACTCAAGAGGATCTGGACCGCGCCAACCGTTATTGGGCGGACCGGAAGGAATGATATGAACCGGTTCAGGAGCAGGTCATGAACCCAACACCGGCTTACGAGCTGAGTGCCAAACTCGATTGGCTCAATGCCGAACCGCAGCGCATCGCCGCGCACCGCGGCCGTATCGTCGTCCTGCTTTTCTGGAGCGCATCGTCGGTCTATTGCCACAACATCCTGCATGATCTGGCAGCAATCCAGCGCAAGTGGCCGGACGCGGTCTCCGTGCTGGCGATACACCATCCGAAATTCAACGCCGAGCAGGATGCCAAGCTGATGGCGGAAGCCCTGACGCGGCTCGACATCGGCTTCCCGGTCGCCAATGACCGCGAGTGGATTGCCTGGCAGCACTACAATGCACATTCCTGGCCGTTCATGGTGCTGATCGATGGCAAGGGGCGGCATGTCGCCGACTTCGTCGGCGACGACCAGACTTCGGCCATTGAATCCCGAATCGCAGCCATGCTCGAATCGGCCGCGCCCGCCGGACCCAAGCCCGGACAGCTGAAAGCGAAGGCCCGCAGCAAGGTGTTCAGTACGCTGAATGCGCCCTCCGGCCTGGTCATCGCCAATGGCCTGCTGTATATCGCCGATGCCGGGCACCATCGCGTCCTCGAATGCGCGCTCGACGGCCGCATCATCCGGGAGTTCGGCAACGGCGTGCCGCTGTTCCTCGACGGCTCTGCCGGCGATTCCAGCTTTCACCGGCCGTCCGCACTTGCGGTTCACCGCGATCATGTCTATGTGGCCGATACCGGCAATCACGCCGTCCGCCGTTTGAGTCTGCTGCACGGAAGCGTGGATACGCTGCTGGGAGACGGCCGTCCAGGCCATCTGACCTCGGATGGCGGTTTGGAAGCCGCCGTTGCTAGACTGAACAATCCCTGCGGCCTCTGCATCCATCAGGACAGTCTGATCGTGGCGGACAGCGGCAACAACCGCTTGGGTCTGCTCAATTTGGGAAACCGGCAGTTCACCGGACTGGTCGGCGGCGGGGCCATCGGATTTCTCGACGGCGTCGGTGACCGTGCCAGATTGGCCCATCCGCTCGGTCTGGCCGGTACGCAGAATTTCCTGTACATGGTCGAAGGCACGGCGTCGTCGCTCCGCACCGTTGCCGTGCCGGAAGGCCGCGTCAATACCCTGATCGGACATGGCCTTTATCAGTTCGGGAATGCCGATGGCAACCGTCAGAATGCGGCCATGCAGCATCCGACCGGTGTCGTGGTCGATGAGGGGCGCGGGATGGCCTGGATTGCCGACGCCTACAACCGCAAGATCCGGAGTTACAGCCTCGTCAACAACCAGCTGTCCACGCTGCCCTTGATGCAGAATCTGGTTCGACCGAGCGCGCTGGCACTGGATGCCGAGTCCCTTTGGATTGCCGACAGTGCCGGCAACCATATCTACCGCTACTTTTTCGAATCCGAGTACCTCTCGCGCATCAACATCCACGCGGCCTGACCGGCAATGACCGAATCATCCGACAGCGCATTCGATGGCCGCCTGTTTGCGCAGGACCTGTCCTCGGCTCCCGGCGTTTACCGGATGTACGCCGAAGACGGCGGCGTGCTGTACGTGGGGAAAGCCGCCAATCTGAAAAAGCGTGTCGCCAGTTATTTCCGTGACGACCTGCCGTCACGGCGCATCGCGCACATGGTCAAGCAGATCAGGCGAATGGAAGTCACGGTGACCCGCACCGAAGCCGAAGCGCTCATCCTCGAAAACCAGCTGATCAAATCGCTCAAGCCGCGCTACAACATCCTGCTGCGGGATGACAAAAGCTATCCGTATATCGTCATCACCGAGGAAACCTGGCCGCGGATCGCCTTCCACCGCGGCTCGAGGACACTGTCCGGCAGTTATTTCGGGCCTTATCCCAGCGTGACCGCCGTGCGCACGACGCTGGACCTCATGCAGAAGATTTTCCGCCTGCGCAGCTGCGAAGATGCGGTTTTCCGGAACCGTTCCCGGCCCTGTCTCCAGCACCAGATCGGCCGCTGCAGCGCGCCGTGCGTCGGTCTGATCGGCGCGCGTGAATACGATGCCAGCATCAAACGGGCAGGCATGTTCCTGAACGGTCGCAGCAAGGAACTGGTCGATGATCTTACCCGGGCCATGGATGAGGCCAGTCAACGTCTCGAGTTCGAAGCGGCTGCATCGCTGCGCGATACCATTGCCGGCATCCGGACCATCCAGGCCAAGCAGTATGTCGAGGGCGACCAGGTCGACATGGATGTCCTGGCGGCCGTGCTGGAGGACGGTACGGCCTGCGTCATGAGCCTGAGTTTCCGCAACGGCATGAGTTTCGGCACGCGGGCCTATTTTCCGAAATGCAACGGTGCAGAGCGTGCCGAGGAGGTGCTGTCGGCATTCGTCGCGCAGTACTATCTCGAGCGTCCGCCGCCGCGCGAACTGATACTCAGCCATGCCATTGAAGACCATCTCCTGCTGGAAACGGTTCTCTCGGATCTCGGACGCCGTCGGGTGGAAATCAAACATGCGGTGCGCGGAGAGCGGGCGCGCTATCTGGCCATGGCCATGCAAAACGCACAGCTGGCGCTTGCCACCGAACGCCACGGCAAGCTCGCGCAGCGCAACCGCCTGCATGCCCTGCAGGAACTGCTTGGCATGGCCGAGCCGCCGCAGCGCATTGAATGCTTCGACATCTCGCATACCCAGGGCGAAGCCACGGTGGCTTCCAATGTGGTTTTCAACGCGGAAGGTTCGGTCCCGGGCCAGTACCGCCGTTTCAACATCGGCGGCATCACCCCCGGAGATGACTATGCGGCCATGCAGCAGGCCCTGGAACGGCGCTTCAAGCGTGCATTAGAGCAGGGCGTGATGCCGGACGTGCTGCTGATTGACGGCGGGGAAGGTCAACTGGCGCGCGCAAGGGCGGTGTTGTCGGGGCTGGGCATCGTTTCCGTCGTACTTGTCGGTGTTGCCAAAGGCGCCGCCCGGAAGGCCGGCGACGAGACCCTCATTCTGCCTGACGGCCGAGAAATCAAACCCGGCGCCGAATCCCCAGCGCTGCAGCTGGTCCAGCAGGTCCGCGACGAAGCCCACCGTTTCGCCATTACCGGCCACCGCGGAAGACGGCAGAAAACGCGCGATACGAGTACACTAGAACGCATTGAAGGCATCGGCGCCAAGCGCCGGGCCAGCCTGCTGAAGCATTTCGGCGGCTTACCGGGATTGAAAGGGGCGGGAGTGGAAGAAATCGCGCGGGTCGACGGCATCAATCAGGCATTGGCGGAGCGCATCTACGCGCAACTGCACGGCATCGATCTGGTGCCCTGATGGCCATTACCATTCCGACCTGGCTGACCCTGTTCCGCATCATTACCATTCCGGTAATGGTCGCTGCGTTTTACTGGCCGCACCCGCAGGGGCATATCATCACCACGGCGGTTTTCGTGCTCGGCGCCCTGACCGATTGGCTGGACGGTTGGGTTGCGCGCCGGTTCAACATGGGGTCGGCCTTCGGCGCTTTTCTGGATCCGGTCGCCGACAAGCTCGCGGTCGCCATCACCCTGTTCATCATCGTGCAACGCCACCATACGGTGTACATGGCCCTGCTTGCCGCCGTCATCGTCGGTCGTGAAATCACGATTTCCGCGCTACGGGAATGGATGGCGCAGATCGGCGCCCATGGTCTGGTGAAAGTGGCCGGGCTCGGGAAAATCAAGACCATATTCCAGATGGTGGCGCTGGGTTGCCTGCTGTTCCAGCAGGACCTGTTCGGGTTGCCGATCTTCCTGATCGGTCAAAGCCTGCTCACCATTGCGGCGGCATTGACCCTGTGGTCCGGTGTGGATTACCTGCGGGCGGCATGGCCGAGCATGCAGAAATGATTTGTTCAGATTGAGGGTTGACAGAAAATCGGGGAAAACCGATAATAGTCATCTCCGCGGGAATAGCTCAGTTGGTAGAGCACGACCTTGCCAAGGTCGGGGTCGCGAGTTCGAGTCTCGTTTCCCGCTCCAGTTTTACGAAAAACCTCGGTCCGCCCGGGGTTTTTCATTTTCCGGCCTAGAACTTTTCGGGGTTTTTCGCTAGAATTCAAAGCCCACCGGCCTGGTGGCAGAGTGGTCATGCAGCGGCCTGCAAAGCCGTGTACGCCGGTTCGATTCCGACCCAGGCCTCCATCGACAGCCCAGTCACCGCCCCGGTGGCGAAATTGGTAGACGCATGGGACTTAAAATCCCCCGACCGCAAGGTTGTGCCGGTTCGAGTCCGGCCCGGGGCACCAGAAAAACCGCCCTCCGGCGGTTTTTATGTTTCTGCTGAGCCAGGTCGGTATGCGCTGGCAGCCAGTATTCGCCAGCCCTCCGGCATCAAATCGCCGCAGTTCGCCGCATCGGATGCACATACCCGTCCATCAAGCAACGCCTGCAACATCTGCAGCCACTGACCGTAAGCTTGAAAATCGGCTTGCCACTGCGGGGCTTCGGGGCCTTTCCGCGCGAGGTCTTCCAGCAATGCCGGTATGGACTCGCCGCTGACGCCTCTGAAGGCCGCCACATCGACGCCGGCGAAATGACTGAGACGGGCCAGCAAAACCCAGGCATTGGCCCGGTCAATCCGTTCCGTGAGTGCCGCAGGCGGGATCGATGCATTGCGTGTCTGCTGTGCGATGAAACGCAGCGGCGCATAATTCAGCAAGCGCGATGCCAGGGACCATTGCGCGGTATACAGAGCCAGAGCGAGCTTCAGCAGGTGCATCCAGGTGCCGTCCGCATCCATGCCCAGACTCGTGCGGATACCTTCTTCACCGGATTCCATGAATTTTAGCAGCGGGCCCGCGCCGGCAACCAGACGCGGATCGGCGGATCCGCATCCGTAAATCATGGGCAAAATCCACAGCTTGCGCAGTGCCTTCCAGCCGTTTTCCGCATAGGCGTGTTGCCAACGGTCCAGCAGCTGTTCGCACTGCGCACGCAAGTCGACCGTCTGTTCAGGAGCAAGCAGGGGCATGACGCAATCCCTGCACATGCGCGACATCAGTGCCCGCCGGTCGAGGGCATTGGTCATGGCGACGACACCTTCGAACCGGGCGGCATGGCGTTGCCGTTCATGCGACTCGACCTGCGGCGCCGCGCCGGTCTCAAGCCGGTAGGCACGTCCTGCTACGGTGAAACATCCCGGTGCTTTTGCCGCCACGGGCGTGAAATCATCCCAATCCGCGGCATTCCAGGTATGCCATGGTCCGGGTGCGGCGATCCGGACCAGAAATTCGGCCTTGTTGCGGTTGCCGTAGCGTAGCCGTTCGTCGAACCGGTCCGGCGCATCGTCCCGGAAGGCAATCTGGGGTTCAATCGGATAGGCTCCCGGAACTTCCATGAAGCGATCATTCGATTCCAGACGCAGCATCGGTATCAAGGCGTAAAGCGCATCGGTGTCGGCATCGAGGGTTCGGGTGAGGCTTACCCAGTCGTCCACGGTGAAATAGCACCCGCCGTCCAGTGGAATCGTCCAGCGGGCATGAGATTGTCCCAGGTCGAGAGCCATATTGCGGGCGCGATTGATGTTGATAGCGGTCAGGGATTTGTGCCGGTAAATCCATTCAATGGCCAAGCGGTTACGAATCAGGACTGGATTGAAGTCGGGCGGATAATTGCCGGCCAAGTCCGCGGGCAGGCCGCTGGCATCGAGAAATTGGGCATTGTAGACCGCCTCATCGAACGGCAGCACATGGCATTCCTGGCCGGCGGCCTCAATCAATGTCCTGCATTCGGTGGCGAGCGCTTGATCGATAAGGCCATTCAGAATCCAGTGTTTGCTGCATCCCGGAAGATCCGCTTCATGCGCGAGGATGTAACGCAGATTGCGCAGGGTGCATTCGGGATCATGGCGTGGGGGTAGGGAATTTCCCAAAATGCGGTAAATGGCGAAGTTCACAGGCATCCCGGGCGGCTCGCGTCATCGCGATTCGGTTTCCAGTATCGGACAAGTTCCGCCCGAAAACAACGCGGTCGGCCCGCGGTACAATAGGACCGAATCGAACAGGAGAACCTCATGGCCGGCCCCCTTCAGATCGAACCGTTCTACGATACGGCGACTTTCACCTACAGTTATCTGGTGCTGGACAGTGACGCGCGGGAAGCCGCCGTCATCGACAGCGTGCTGGATTTCGATGCCAAGTCCGGCCGGACTGCCACGGCATCCGCGGATGCCATCCGTGCCCGCGTCGACGCATTGGCCGTCAAGGTACGCTGGCATCTGGAAACGCATGTCCATGCCGATCATCTGTCCGGCGCGATTTATCTGAAACAGCAACTCGGCGGGGCGATTGCCATCGGTGCCAGGGTGCGTACGGTCCAGGAAGTGTTCGGCAGGATCTTCAATGCCGGGTCCGAATTTGCCCGCGATGGCAGTCAGTTCGATCGTCTTCTGGAACCCGGCGATGTCCTTGAGTTGGGGCGCTTCGGAATCACCGTCATGCCCACGCCCGGCCATACGCCGGCCTGTCTGAGCTATCGCATCGATGACGGGACGCAAAGCCATGTCTTCGTCGGCGATACCCTGTTCATGCCCGATTTCGGGACCGCCCGCTGCGATTTTCCGGGAGGCGATGCCGGTCAATTGTTCGATTCCATCCAGTCGCTGCTGGCCCTGCCGCCGGAGACGCTGCTGTACATGTGTCACGACTATCCGCCGAAAACACGCGAAGCCCGCTATCAAGTCAGCGTTGCCGAACAGCGCAAAGACAACATTCATGTTCACGACGGCGTTTCGCGCGAGGATTTCGTCCAGATGCGAAAAGCCCGCGACGCCACGCTGTCGATGCCGGCATTGATCCTGCCGTCAGTGCAGATCAACATGCGTGCCGGGCATTTTCCGGAGCCGGAAAACAACGGCGTCAGTTATCTCAAGCTGCCCTTGAACGCCCTGTAGAATTCACAGGGTGCGTAGCCGTTCCTGGGCAGCCTTGCCGATCTCGCCGCCACCCTGTGCGGCCTGACGGTAATATCCTGCGGCGGCGTTGCGATCACCGCGGCGCTGGCTGAGCTCCCCCAGGGTGTATGCCCCGATTTGAGTAGGCAGCAGCTTTTGTGCGGATGAAATGCTGGCCTCCGCCGGTGCATACTGCCCCAGTACGTTCTGGGTCATGCCGCGCAGGAGCAGGGGCCGGTAAAAATTCGGGTTGGCGGCGACGGCTTTATCGAAGGCGGTTATCGCTTCTTTGCCCCGGCTTTGTTTGGCCAAGGCCTGACCTTTCATTTCCCAGAACAGCGGTTCTTTCGGCTGCAGCGCGATGGCCTTGTCGCACAAGGCGACCGTCTGCGCATAATTTTTTGCGGCATAGGCCGCCGTCGCTTCTTTCAGCAATTGATAGGCCGGTTTATCCTTGCTCAGCAGGGCCGTGGCTTTGCGGTAATCGGCGTCGTTGAGCGCGCCGCCGGCCGGCAGGGTTTTGGCGGTGGCCTTGTTTTCACTGATGCGCTCCTGTGAGGGCGGATGCGAGGCGAAAAATCCGCTGAGCGCATCGTTTTTGCGTCCCTGCGCTTCGCGCAGGAAGATTTCCTGCAGCGCCACCGCGGCCTGAGGATCGTAACCGGCCCGGCTCATGGTTTTCATGCCGGCACGGTCGGCCTGAAGTTCGTGATCACGGCTGTAGTTGGCCTGCGCGCCGTAGGCCAAGGTACTGGCGCCCTGCATGGCGAGGTCGCGGTATTCCGGGGCCTTCATGCCCACACCGAGTCCAATCAGCGTGCCGAGCAGGCTGACCCCTTCGGCCTTCTTCTGCATGCGCGCACTGTGACGTTTGGTGACATGGGCGATTTCATGCGCCAGAACGGCGGCCAGCTGGGCTTCGCTGTCCAAAGCGGCAAGCAACCCGCGGTTGACGGCGATTTTTCCGCCAGGCAAGGCCCAGGCATTCAGATCGCTGCTGTTGATGATCACGAACGCATAGGGCAGATCCGGGGCGTCACTGGCCTTGGCCAGTTTCATGCCCACCCGTTGCACATAGGCGGTCAGGGCGGGATCCAGCGTGTACAGGCCGCCCTGTTGCTGCTGGTTGGGGCCGTACTGTTTTTCACCCAAGGCGATTTCCTCGCGGGTGACCGGTTTTTCAGCGGCCGCCAGATCGCTGGAATACGGCATGGCGGCGGCGATCAGACCGGCGGAGAGCAGGGCGTAAAGCGACTGACGCATTCGGGATTCTCCTGTTAGCCTTCAAATCATAGCCGGTACATGCTGAAGCGGACATCAACGGCCGGGTTCTAGGCAGACATGGGGGAATGATGTAATATTTTCAACACTATTCAAATATATTTGACTCCCCGATGACCAGCCAACACGCCCCGTCGTACTATGCCGCCAGTGCCAATCCGCAGCCCGAGCGTCCACCGTTGCAGGGAATGGTCCATGCCGATGTCTGTATCGTCGGCGCGGGTTATACCGGACTGTCTTCCGCATTGCATCTGGTCGAAGCCGGATATTCGGTGGTGGTTGTCGAAGCGGCCAAAGTCGGCTGGGGCGCCTCCGGCCGCAACGGCGGCCAGATCGTCCACAGTTATTCGCGCGATATCGATGTGATCGAAAAGAACCATGGCAAGGCGGTGGCTGACGCCATGGGCAGCATGGCCTTCGAAGGCGCGCGCATCATCCGCGAGCGCGTGGCGAAATACAGC
Source organism: Arenimonas sp. GDDSR-1 (assembly GCF_025980345.1). Classification (GTDB taxonomy): domain Bacteria; phylum Pseudomonadota; class Gammaproteobacteria; order Xanthomonadales; family Xanthomonadaceae; genus Arenimonas. The sequence goes on from NZ_JAPDUI010000008.1 coordinate 66,105, forward strand.
ATCCAGTGCGATCTGAAGGACGGCGGCATCTACGCGGCGAAAACCCATAAAAAAGTCGAAGGACTGCATGAACACAAGGCGCTCTGGGAGAAATACGACGGTCTGAAGATGCAATTCGTGGAAGGTGCCGACATCCAGAACTATGTCCGGACCGATGAGTACCAGGCCATTTTGATCGATCCGACCGGCGGCCACATCCATCCGCTCAATCTCGCGCTGGGCGAGGCCACGGCGTTTGAATCACTCGGCGGCCGTATTTTCGAACAGTCACCGGTCACCGCCATCCAGCGCGGCGAGTCCGCGGTGGTCAAAACCGGACAGGGCGAAGTGCACGCCAAATTCGTCATCGTGGCCTGCAATGCCTACATCGGCACGTTGGAACCGAAGCTGAGCGCAAAGGCCATGCCCTGCGGCACGCAGGTGGTCGCCACCGCGCCATTGGACAATTGGCAGGACATCCTGCCGCGGGATCATTGTGTGGAAGATACCAATTACCTGCTCGATTACTACCGGCTTTCGGCCGACAAGCGGCTGATCTTCGGCGGCGGTGTGGTATACGGCGCAAAGGATCCGGACGACATCGAATCGCATATCCGGCCGAATCTGGAACGCACCTTCCCCCAGCTCGCCGGGGTCAAGATCGATTACGCCTGGACCGGAAACTTCCTGCTCACGCTGTCGCGGCTTCCGCAGGTCGGCCGGCTGGAACACAACATCTACTATGCGCAGGGCTGCTCCGGCCATGGCGTGACCTACACGCACATGATCGGCCGCGTGCTGTCCGAAGCCATCCACGGCCAGTGCAGCCGTTTCGATGTCTTCGCCAAGCTGCCGCATTACCCGTTTCCGGGCGGGCGCCTGTTCCGGGTGCCGTTCACCGCGCTCGGCGCGCTCTGGTACGACATGCGCGACCGCCTCGGCGTCTGATTCCGGCATTCCCGCTATAATCATCCGAGAGTCGCTCCCGGATGCATGCCATGCCGCTTTCACGTTACTGGCTTTTTCTGCTGTCCATCGCCGGTCTGGCCGGATTCGGTCTACGTTACTTCGGCGGTCATGCTGGGTCCCTGTGGCCGATGCTCGCAAGTGCGGCGCTGGTCGGCGTCGGCATCGCCGATCTGGTCCAGCGCCATTCGGCACTGCGGCGCAATTACCCGGTTCTCGCGCATGGCCGGTTCATGATTGAATCGGTGCGTGTCGAACTGCGGCAATACCTGTTCGAATCCGATACCGAAGAAACACCGTTCTCGCGCCAGCAGCGTTCCATCGTTTACCAGCGCGCCAAGGAAGAACTCGACAAGCGTCCGTTCGGCACCCAGGGCAATGTTTATGCCGACCATTATGAATGGATCAACCATTCGCTGCGGCCAGCGCCGGCCCCCGACTTGCCATACCGGATCCGGATCGGCGGCAGCCGTTGCACGCAGCCCTACGATGCCGCGGTATTCAATATCTCAGCCATGAGTTTCGGCGCACTTTCGGCCAATGCCATCCGCGCCTTGAATCTGGGTGCCAAAAAGGGCGGCTTCTACCACGACACCGGCGAGGGCTCGATTTCACGCTACCACCTGGAACACGGCGGCGACCTGGTCTGGGAAATCGGTTCCGGTTATTTCGGCTGCCGCAACGAGGATGGCACTTTCAACGCCGAACGTTTCCGCGCCAATGCCGCGCTTGAAAGCGTTCGCATGATCGAAGTGAAACTCTCGCAGGGGGCAAAGCCGGGGCAGGGCGGTATTCTGCCCGGCGCCAAAGTCACGCCTGAAATCGCCGAGGCGCGCGGGGTTCCGGTCGGCGTCGATTGCCTGTCGCCGGCGGCGCATTCGGCGTTCGATTCCCCGATGGGATTGCTGCGTTTCGTGCAGGAACTGCGGGAGCTCTCCGGCGGCAAACCGGTCGGCTTCAAACTGGCCATCGGCCATGTCTGGGAATGGTTCGCCATCGCCAAAGCCATGCAGGAGAGCGGACTGCTTCCGGATTTCATCGTGGTCGACGGCGGCGAGGGCGGTACCGGCGCTGCGCCACTGGAATTCACCGACCATGTTGGCATGCCCTTGCGTGAAGCGCTGATGATCGTGCACCAGACCCTGGTCGGATTGAATCTTCGGGGCGACATCAAAATCGGTGCGGCCGGAAAGATCATCACCGGTTTCGATATCGCCCGAACGCTCGCTATTGGCGCGGACTGGGTCAATGCCGCGCGCGGCTTCATGTTCGCAGTCGGTTGCATCCAGTCCCAGTCCTGCCACACCGGACGCTGCCCGACCGGCGTCGCCACGCAAGACGCCGGTCGCCAGAAAGGCCTGGATCCAATGGACAAGTCCGACCGCGTCCATCATTTCCAGAAGAACACCGTGAAGGCTTTGGCGGAGATTCTGTCGGCTGCCGGCCTAAGCCACCCCGAGGAACTCGGTCCGGAACACATCATCCGGCGCATCGATGCCAACACGGTCTTGCCGCTTTCCAAGGTCTATCCCCAGGTCAGGCCAGGCGAACTGATCACCGGGCTGCCGGATCACCCCAGCTTGCGGGAATATTGGCAGGGCGCACGCTCGGAGTCCTTCGCACCCCCGGCAAGCCTGCTGAACGCGCGCCGAAGCAAGCTGCAGTGATCGGCTTGCCTGCACCGCGGCTTTCCCGTAAAATAGCCGTTCTTGGGCGATTAGCTCAGTGGTAGAGCATTGCCTTCACACGGCAAGGGTCGCAGGTTCGAACCCTGCATCGCCCACCAAGA
>NZ_JAPDUI010000009.1 GCF_025980345.1 Arenimonas sp. GDDSR-1
TTTCTGTTCCAGCCAGGCGGTGTAGTTGCCTTTCCAGGGAATGCCCTTGCCGCGGTCGAGTTCCAGGATCCATTCGGCCACGTTTTCCAGGAAGTAACGGTCGTGGGTCACGGCCACTACGGTGCCGGTGTAGCGCGCCAGGAACTGCTCCAGCCACTCCACCGATTCGGCGTCCAGGTGGTTGGTCGGTTCGTCGAGCAGCAGCATGTCGGGCTTGGAGAGCAGCAGGCGGCACAGCGCCACGCGGCGTTTTTCACCGCCGGAGAGTTTGCCGCAGATGGCGTCCCAGGCCGGAATGCGCAGGGCGTCGGCGGCGATTTCCAGCTGCTGTTCCAGGGTGTCGGCATCGCCGCTGGCCAGAATGGCTTCCAAGCGCTGCTGTTTGGCGGCCAGTTTGTCGAAATCGGCGTCTTCCTCGGCATAGGCGGCGTACACGGCGTCGAGTTCGGCCTGGGCATGCAGCAGTTCGCCCACGCCTTCTTCCACGGCCTGGCGCACGGTGTGTTCGGGGTTCAGGCGCGGTTCCTGCTCCAGGTAGCCGACCTTGATGCCGGGCTGCGGGCGGGCCTCGCCGGTGAAATCGGTGTCCACGCCGGCCATGATGCGCAGCACGGTGGATTTACCGGCGCCGTTCAGGCCGAGCAGGCCGATCTTGGCGCCCGGGAAGAAACTGAGCGAGATGTCTTTGATGATTTCGCGCTTCGGCGGCACGGTCTTGGAGACGCCGATCATGGTGTAAATGTATTGCATGGGGATTCCTGGGCCAAGCCCGATATCTTGCGGTGAATTGCCGCCAATTATCCCTTATTCAGGGGTTTTCCGCCAGTTTCGGCTAGCCCTCGGGGCGCGTGCAAGCTACAATTTAAGCCTCCCCCCGACCCCGAGGCTTCCCCCATGTTCGCCCGCAGCCAGACCATTGCCCAGTACGACGCTGAACTCTCCAAAGCCATCGCCGACGAGCGCCAGCGCCAGGAAGACCACGTCGAGCTGATCGCGTCGGAGAACTACACCAGCCCGCGTGTGCTGGAAGCCCAGGGCTCGGTACTGACCAACAAGTACGCCGAGGGCTATCCGGGCAAGCGTTACTACGGCGGCTGTGAATTCGTCGACGTGGCCGAAGCTTTGGCCATCGAGCGCGCCAAGCAGCTGTTCGGTGCCGACTACGCCAACGTGCAGCCGCACTCGGGCTCCTCGGCCAACATCGCGGTGTACATGGCCCTGTTGAATCCGGGCGATACCGTGCTGGGCATGAGCCTGGCCCACGGCGGCCATTTGACCCACGGCGCGAAAGTGAACTTCTCCGGCAAGATCTACAACGCCGTGCAGTACGGCGTGGATGAAAACGGCCTGATCGATTACGACGAAGTGCAGCGTCTGGCCACCGAACACCAACCGAAAATGCTGATTGGCGGCTTCTCGGCCTATTCGCAGATCGTCGATTGGGCGCGTTTGGCGGAGATTGCCAAATCGGTCGGCGCCTACTTCTTCGTGGACATGGCGCACGTGGCCGGCCTGGTCGCCGCCGGTGTGTATCCGAATCCGGTGCCGCATGCCGATGTGGTGACCTCGACCACCCACAAAACCCTGCGCGGACCGCGCGGCGGCATCATCTTGGCCCGCGCCAACGAAGAGATCGAAAAGAAACTGCAGTCGCTGGTGTTCCCCGGCACCCAGGGCGGCCCGCTGATGCACGTGATCGCCGGCAAGGCGGTGGCGTTCAAGGAAGCGCTGGAACCGGAATTCAAGGACTACCAGGTGCAAGTGGTGAAGAATGCCCAGGCCATGGCCAAAGCCATCATGGCGCGCGGCTACAAGATCGTGTCCGGCGGCACCGAAAACCACCTGATGCTGATTGACATGATCGGCCGCGACATCACCGGCAAAGACGCCGAAGCCGCGCTGGGCAAAGCGCACATCACCGTGAACAAGAACTCGGTGCCGAACGATCCGCGCTCGCCCTTCGTGACCTCCGGTCTGCGCATCGGCACCCCGGCGCTGACCACCCGCGGCTACAAAGAGCCGGATTGCGTGGCCTTGGCCAACTGGATCTGCGATGTGCTCGACGACCACACCAACGAGGCGGTGCTGGACGGCGTGCGCGAGAATGTGACCAAACAGTGCCGGATGTTCCCGGTTTACGGCTAAGCACTTCTGCGTGAAACTCATCGCCCGCAAGCTCGAGTCCGGCGGTAAATACGATCGCCTGAGTGTTGTGCGCGATGACGGCAGCGAAACCGGCTGCGAGATGCCACGCCAGGGCGTGCTGCCGCATGATCTGGTGCATGCCGTGGTGGAAAGCCGGCTGCATTTGAAGGAAGGGTTTCTTGGCTTGGTGGCCAAAGGCGCCGACATCGCTTTCGCCGAAAAGAACTTTCGGGACTACATCGACCCGGTCCGTCATTTCGAAGTGGCGCAGGCCGAATCGGTGGTGGAAGGCCTGCAGACCCAGCTCTGGCAGGGCGTGTTCGATTTCAGCGCGTTCATCGCCGGGGTGGAGGGCGCCTGCGCCATGCGCGGCGTGGCCGTACCAACGATTTCCGAAGCCGACGGGCAGGCCATGTTCGACACTGCCCTGCGCCTGAACGGAGATTGGCGGCAAGTGCCGGTCAAAGGCGAGTTCGTCCTGCAGTTCCCCTTGGCCGAGACCGCCTGATGCATTGCCCGTTCTGCCAGCACGATGACACCCGCGTGATCGACACCCGCGTGGTGGAAGAGGGCATGGCCATCCGCCGCCGGCGCGAATGTGCCGAATGCGGCGAGCGTTTCAACACCTACGAATCGGCCGATCTGAAAATGCCGACTCTGGTGAAGAGCAACGGCCGGCGCGAAGCCTTCGAGGAACGCAAGCTGCGCACCAGCTTCGAGCGTGCGGTGCAGAAGCGGCCGGTCACCGGCGAGCAGATCGACGCCGCCGTGCATGCCATCATGCACCGCCTGCTGAAACACACCGACCGCGAAATCGCCTCGCGCCAGCTCGGCATCCTGGTGATGGACGAGCTGAAGAAAATCGATCACGTGGCCTATGTGCGTTTCGCGTCGGTGTACCGGAAATTCCAGGATATCGAGGAATTTCGCGAGGAAATCGCCCGCCTGGAACGCGACATGCCCGGACTTGCGGCGGAACAGCTGCCGCTGCTCGACGATCCGAAGAAGCCATGAATCTGGGCATCGCGCGCTGGAGCGGCCAACCCGGAGTGGCCGAAACCCTGGCGGCCTGGCATGTGCGCGAGTGGGCCGACCTCTTTCCCGGATGGAATGAGGCCGGTGCCCGGGCGGAGTTCAGCGCCCAGTTGGCGCACCCCGGCCTGCCGGCCACCTGGCTGGCGTATGACGATGCGGTGTTGATCGGTTCGATCAGCGCGCTGCTGGAAGACTCCCCGGACATGGCCGATGTGCCCGGGCCGTGGCTGGCCAGTTTCTACATCGTGCCCGAAGCGCGCGGCAAGGGCGTGGCCCAGGCCCTGATGACTGCCGCCGCGCAAGCGGTCGCGGCCCTGGGCTATACGCGCTGGTTTCTGTTCACCGAGAACCACGAAGATTATTACGCCGCTGCCGGATGGCTGTTGCATGAGCGAGCCGGCCTGTTCATGCGCCTCCCGCCCTGCTGCGGTAAAATGAGCCTCCGCCCCGCTGATTGGACTCCAATGAAACCTGCCCGTACCGACGGCATCGACCCCGCCGCCCGCTCGCGTTCCCGGCGCCGCGCCCTGCAGGCCGTGTACGCCTGGCAGCTGTCGCAGACCCCGGTCGAGACCGTACTGGAGCAGTTCAGCCACGAGCAGGACATGGAAGTGGCCGATCTGCCCTACTTCGAGGCACTGGTCCGCGGCGTCATCGGCGGCTACCGCGAACTCGACGCCGCCCTGGCCGATTGCCTCGACCGCCCCATGGAACAGGTCGATCCGATCGAGCGCGCGGTGCTGCGCATCGCCGCCCTCGAGCTGCGTGACCGCATCGATGTGCCCTACCGGGTCATCCTCAACGAGGCCATCGAAATCGCCAAGCGTTTCGGTTCCGATCACGGCCATACCTATGTCAATGGTGTGCTCGACCAAGCCGCCGGCATCTGGCGCCAGCCCGAGCTCAACGCCCGCCGCGGATGAGCGAGTTCGACTGGATTGCCTGGCTGAAAAACAAAGCGCAGCAATCCGGCGCCCGCGACGATGTGGTGCTCGGCATCGGGGATGATGCCGCGATTTGCAGCGTGCCAGCCGGCATGCAGTTGATTACCTGCACCGACACGCTGGTTTCCGGCGTGCATTTTCCCGAAGACACGCGTGCTGCCGACATCGGCTACAAGGCGCTTGCGGTCAACCTCAGCGACATGGCGGCGATGGGTGCGGAACCGGCCTGGATGAGTCTGGCGCTGACGGTGCCGGACATGGACTGGGACTGGCTGCAGAACTTTTCCGAAGGTCTGCTGGACTTGGCGGGGGAATACCGCGTGGCCTTGATCGGCGGCGACACTACCCGCGGTCCGTTGTCGGTGACCGTGACCGTGCAGGGCTTCGTACCGGCCGGTTCGGCCCTGCGCCGCGCGGGCGCCCGTGTCGGTGACGATGTCTGGGTCACCGGTTCGCTCGGCGATGCCGCGGCCGCCTTGCAGCAATACAAACACGGTCCGATGCAGTCGATGAAACTGCGTCATCGGCTCGACCGGCCGACGCCGCGCGTCGCCGCCGGTCTGGCCTTGCGCGGTCTGGCCAGCGCCGCCATCGACATCAGCGATGGTTTGGCACAGGACCTGGGGCATATTCTTTCGAGCAGCAGCGTCGGTGCCGAACTGGAACTCGGCCGTCTGCCGGTGTCGGCCAGTCTGCTCGATTTCCACAAAGACGATGCCGCCCGTTGGGCCCTGCAGCTGTCCGGCGGCGACGATTATGAACTGTGTTTCACCGCGCCGCCGGCCGAAGCCTTCGCCATCGAGCAGGTCATGGCGGCCGCCGGGGTCACCGCCTCGGTGATCGGGCACATCACCGCCGAACCCGGACTGCGTTGCCTGACGCCGGACGGCGAACACTTGGCGCTGGAACAGACCGGCTACCGGCATTTCGCGGAGGCCACTCATGTTCACTGATCAGCGCTTGTTCAAACATCCCTATGCCTGGATTGCACTCGGTTTCGGCAGCGGTCTGTCGAAAAAAGCACCGGGTACCGCGGGCTCGCTGCTGGCACTGCTGCTGTGGTGGGGGCTGATGGCCGAGCAGCCGGTGTGGCTGCAGCTGCTGGTGATTGCCGTCGGCTTTGAACTCGGTGTGCGCGCCAGCAACTGGATGATCGCCAAAACCGGGGTGAAAGATCCGGGCTATATCGTCTGGGATGAATTCATCGGGCAGTGGATCGCGTTGTTGTTGTTGCCGAAATCGCTTCCGGCTTATGCGCTGGCCTTCGCCCTGTTCCGTCTGTTCGATATCGTCAAACGCGGTCCGGTCGGCTGGGCCGACCGGCGCTTTTCCGGCGGCTTCGGGGTGATGATCGATGATGTGATTGCCGGGCTGTTGGCGCTGGCATCTGCCAAGACGGTATTTTATTTTATTGCAGCTCTTCCATCATTTTAAATTGCAAGGGAACGATTCAACTGTTCCTTGAATGATGCTGTAATTCGGGAGTCGGCCATGAATCGCTCTCGGAATCCGTGAATGGCAGGCCTTGCAAGGGAATAGGCGGCCTCATGTTCCGGCAGTATCAATGCCGGGGAGAGCGCTCCCGTGCTGATTTCCCCCAATGCGTTTGGTCGAAATTGCATCGGCAGCATGTCATAGGTGGGGGCAAGAGCCAGCGGCGCGCTTTGGCCTTCAATCAGGGAAATATTGCCGAAGTGCATATCGCTGTTTCGAATGGCCAAGCCAAAGACATAAAGGGACTGCAGCCGCTGGGCGTCCGATTTGCTCAACCACTGGCCGGCATGTAATCGCGTTGCGGCATCAAACCAGTTATCGCGAAGTCCGAAATAGGCATCATCAAAGGCGCCCAGGCTGAATTGCCGGCGTCGGCCATTCGCGCCAATGCGGTCATGGCGGGTGCTTTGCAAAAAGACGCGGCTATCGGCTTCGATGAGTTCTGATTTCGCTGCACCTAAACCGGATTCACGAAGCGCTTCTGCGGCCCAGTGCTCGCAACGTAACAAGTCGCGCCAGCGTTGCGCTTCGGGGCTGTCCGTGGCTGGGCTGAACTTGACAATGACATGAATGACTTCGGCATCATGTGTGCGAAGTGCCGCAGTAAATTTGGGTTGCTCGCCAGCAGCCGAAGATCCGGCATGGCCGGCCTGCAATGCATTGTCAGCGCTCGCTGCATACGCCGATTCCCGCTCATTCAATAAAACAGGCGTTATTGGCGTATTGCGATGCTGAATGAAGCGCTCGGCGGCAGTCTGGCTGATCAGTATATTGCCGGGCAAATCATCGCCATGGACGCTGAGCGCGTGCAGCAGCTGCGCACTTGTCCAACGCTCGGGATCTTCCTGTAAACCCAGGTCTTTTGCATGTCGTTTTGCGAACGAACGGCCAAGAAATCCCTGCGGGCGCACATCCTGTACAAACCACGGCAAGTCAGGAAAGTAACCGTCGCGAAAATCGCCCTGCAGGAATGGAGATTTGTCGGTGGCATCAAAAAACCAACCGGTGGAAAGTTCGGTCAGAATTCCATCCATCGCGAGTTTGCCATGCTCGTCAACACGATAAATGGATACAGGCTCCGCAATCCGCAAAGCGTAGCGGGTACGTTGGGCGCGGCCCAAACGGACGATTGAAGGCTCCGAATTCAGGCGCTGGGCCAGCGTTGGCCTGCTGATATCCAGTCGTGCCAACAACTCTGCCATGGATTGCGGGGCGCGGTTCCGCAATTCGGATCGGATGTCAAAGGTGTATGCCATGCAATTATTTTACAGATTTATTTACAGATGTAAATACAATTAATGTATAATAAATACAATAACATATGTAAAATATATTACAAATATTTTTACAGATTTAATCTGGCAGTGTTTTTCCCGGATTCAGAATCCCGTCCGGATCGAACAGGGTTTTGATGCCGCGCATCATCGCCAGGGTTTCCGGAGTGAAGGCCTGAGCCATGAACCCGCGTTTGGCCAAGCCGATGCCGTGCTCGCCCGAGAGCATGCCGCCCAGGCGAAGGACTTCCGTGAACAGTTTTTCCGCGCAGGCTTCGGCCGTCGCGGTCTGCGTGGCTTCGGCTTTGTCGTACATCACATTCACGTGTACATTGCCGTTGCCGATGTGACCGAAGCACACAATCAGCAGGCCGGCGTCGCGGCTGAGCGCTTCGACGAAACGCACCAATTCCGGCACGCGCGATACCGGCACCACCACATCCTCGTTGATCTTGCCGCTGGCCAGGCTGCGCAGCGCCGGCGACAGCGCGCGCCGTGCCGCCATCAGTTTGGCCTGCTCGTCGCTGCTGCCGGGAATGGCGATGTCGATGCAGCCCTCGCCGCCGGCATGCGTGGCCAGAATCTGCATCAGCGCGTCAAGCCGCGCCAGATCGCCGTCGCCCTCGATCATCAACAAGGCGCCGGCATCGGGCAGATCGGCACCGCCGATATCGCGTGCCAGCCGGAGGGCGGTGGCGTCCATGAATTCCAGCATCGACGGCGTTTCCGGCTGCGCCATCAGGCGCGCCACGGCTTCGGCGGCCGATTCGACATCGCGGTACAGCGCGCGCAGCATGCGGCTTGCCGCCGGCTTCGGCTGCAGTTTCAGCGTCGCTTCCACCACCAGCGCCAGGCCGCCTTCGGAACCGATCAGCAAGCGCGACAGATCGAAACCGGACGCGTTCTTGTTGGTGCGTGCCCCGAATTCCACCAGCTCGCCGGTGCCGGTCACCGCTTTCAGCGCCAGCACATTGTCGCGGGTGGCGCCATATTTCACCGCGCGCGGTCCGCCGGCATTGCAGGCGATGTTGCCGCCGATGCTGCAATACGGTGCCGAAGTCGGATCCGGCGGCCAGAACAGGCCGTGCGGCGCCAAGGCCTGCTGCAGATCGCCATTGAGCACGCCGGGTTCCACCACCGCCGTGCGGTCGCCGGGCGCAATGGCCAGAATGCGTTGCATGCGCTCGAAGCTGATCACGATGCCGCGCTCCACCGGTATGCTGGCGCCGGTGGTGTTGGTGCCGCGGCCGCGGGCGGTCAGCGGTAGTTGGTACTGGCGTGCGAGGCGCACCGCGGCTTGCACCTGTTCGATGTAAACCGGCAGCAGCACCATGGCCGGATTGGCGCGGTAGCTGGAGTTGTCGTAGCCGTAGGCCAGGCAATCGGCGGCGGCGGTGAGCACAGCCTCGTGGCCGAGGGCGGTTTCGAAGGCGGTGATGATGCTGCGGTCCATCAGAACACATCCTCGAACACGAACGCGGCCTGCAGCCAGTCGATTTTCCACGCGGCTTCGCGGCCGCTCAACAGCACGGCGTCGAAACGGCAGGGCGCCTGCGCATGATGCGGATGTTGTTTGAGCCAGCATTGCGCGGCCAGCGCGCATTTGCGCATTTTGCGGCGGTCGATGGATTGCGCCGCGCCGCCGAAGGCCTCGGATCGGCGTTGCCGGACTTCGGCGAACACCACGGTATCGCCATGCCGAAGGATCAGATCAATCTCGCCGACGCGGTAACGGGCATTGCGGGCCAGCAGCTGCAGGCCGTGGTTCTCCAGAAAGGCCAGCGCGGCGTCTTCCGCCAGTCGGCCCTGATGCTGCATCGGGCTGAGATCAGGGGCCATTCGCGGCTTGCGGCACGCCGGCACGGAATACCGACCACGGCAGCGTGCGTTCGATGCGGCCGTCCGGTTCCAGATGCAGGCTGCCGGTGGCGCCGCCGATTTCGCTGTTCGGACTGGCCAGCCAGACCGGCAGGCGCGTGGCGATCAGCCAGGCATCGGCGCCGAAGGCGTTGAGTTTCGCGCCCGGGCCGCGTGCGCTCGGCAGTTTCAGCAATTGTGAAGCACTGATGTTCATGCTGTTGCCGCGGTTGATCAGCCAGGGCATCTGCAGGAACTCGATGCCATCGAGTTGCGTATTGGTTTTCGCATCGCTGCTGTCGGTGATGTCGGTACCGGCAAACACCGGAATGCCGGCGGCGCCGTTCAGCGCCAATGCGGCGCGCGCGGGTTTGGCGGCGTCGCCGCTCATCAGCAGCAGCACCGCTTTGGCCTGTGCGGTGGCCTCGGGCAACACCGGATTGATGGCGGCGCCGTCGGCATCTTTGCCGAATACCGGTGCCGGAGCTTTCAGCAGCACGCTGCCGCCGCCCGATTGGTAGCGTTTTTCGAAGGCGGCCAGCATGCGGCTGTTGCTGTCGCTGCTTTGGCTGAATACGGCGGTCTGCAGCAGGCCTTTGGAGAGCAGGCGTTCGGCAATGAGTTCGCCTTCGCGCTCGGGGCTCAGGGAGAAATTCAGCACATGCCGATTGTTCGGCGTTTCGAGCCGGTTCAGCACCAGCACCGGAATGGTGCCGGCGATGTCGTGGATGGCAGCGACTTCGTCCTTGCCGATCGGCCCGATGATCATCTGCGCGCCGTCTTTCATCGCGCGCTCGAATGCGGCCTTGGCGCCGGCGGCGCTGCCTTGCGTGTCGTAGAAACGGATGCCGGGCTTGCTGCGCGCTTCCGCGTAGTAGGCCGACAGCAGTCCATCACGGATGGCGTTGCCAGCCACGGCCAGATTGCCCGACTGCGGCAGCAGCACGGCCAATTTTGATGGCGGGCGGTACTCGGCGACGCCCGACTCCGGAAAGGTTTTAATCAGCGTCGGATCCAACCAGTGCTGGTTTTTCGCGCGCGCCTGGGCCAGCGCCTCGGCCGGTGTCGGCGACGGAGTGTGGTCGGCGGTCGGCGGCCGGGTCGGGCCGCTGCTGCAGGCGGTCAATACACACAACACGGCAGCGGCGGTCAATGCACGCATAATCCAATTCCCTTCAGTGAAACGCTATGATGGAGGCAGTTCCAGACTGGATTTTAGCAATGTTCGAGCTGAAAAAGGGCGCTTTGTATGTGGTCGCCACGCCGATCGGCAATCTGGGCGATTTGAGTGCCCGTGCGCGTGATGTGCTGGCCGGCGCCGATCTGATCTGTGCCGAGGATACCCGGCATACCCGCCAGATGCTGAACGCCCTAGGCCTGGACCGGCCCCTGCTGGCCCTGCATGAACACAACGAATCCGAGCGGGTGGCGCAGGTGCTGGCGCAATTGCAATCGGGCAAGTCGCTGGCGCTGGTCAGCGATGCCGGCACGCCCTTGATTTCGGATCCGGGTTACCGGCTGGTGCGCGAACTGCGGGCCGCCGGTGTTACGGTATCGCCCGTTCCCGGACCGTGCGCCGCCATCGCGGCACTGTCGGTGGCCGGCCTTGCTTCCGACCGCTTCTGTTTTGAAGGTTTTCCGCCGCACAAAGCCGCGGCGCGGCGCGAGCGCTTGAATGCCCTGGCCGGCGAAACGCGCACCCTGGTGTTCTATGAAAGCGCGCACCGCATTGAAGACTGTCTGGCCGACCTGCGCGCGGCGTTCGGTGACGACCGTGAAGCGGTGCTGGCGCGCGAAATCACCAAACTTTTCGAAACGGTTCTGGATGGCACGTTGGCCTCGATCGCGGAGAAAGTCGCAGCTGATCCGAACCAGCGCAAAGGCGAATTCGTCATCATCGTTTCCGGCGCGCCGGAAAATGAAGACGCCGCCCTTCGGGAAGGACGGCGTCTGTATGCGAAGCTCAGCGAAGTGATGAAACCTTCGCAGGCCGCCAAGCTGGCGGCCGAACTCAGCGGCGCGCCGCGCAAGGCGCTGTACGGCGGCGAATGATCATTCTTTCTTGATTTTGATTTTCAGGCCTTCGACATCCGAGCTGACCAGGGTCACGTTCGAATCGCCTTCGATGATGTTCAGCTTCACCAGAACGCTTTCGTTGTCATCGGTTTCCACATTGAAGTCGCGCGGAAAGGCGCTTTGCAGGGCGCCTTTTACTTTGCGGGCCGCACTGTTTTCGCCGGTGCCTTTGCTGATCGGAATCGACACGACGACCGGTTCGGCATCGCTGTTTTTCATCACCATGCGGAACACCAGGGTGCCGTCGTTTTTGGCTTCGTGATTGAAGGTGATCCGCCATTTGTTGGAATACTTCAGGGTGCTGCGGTCGAGCGGCGGAGCGGCTTCAACGGCAGGAGTCGCTTCAACGGCCGGTGCGGGTGCAGGCGCCACGGGAGTGGCTTCCTGTGCGGCAACGAATCCAGAGGCCAGCAGCAGGCCAGAGCTGAGCAGGGTGACGATACGGCGCATAGACATTCCTTGGTTGGGGGTCAGGAGCCCATTATGACCCTGCGGGCTGCAATTGCAAACGTTCAGCCGGACTGTGCGACAATACGCACGGCGGAGTTGGCCAGACAACCGCGTCGCGCAAGCGCCGAGGAAAGTCCGGGCTCCACAGAGCAGAGTGCCAGGTAACGCCTGGGCGGCGCAAGCCGACGGCCAGTGCAACAGAAAACAAACCGCCGAACGGCCGCAAGGTGCGTGGTAAGGGTGAAATGGCGGGGTAAGAGCCCACCGCCTGCGGGGCTAACGCCGCAGGGCACGGTAAACCCCACTCGGAGCAAGGCCAAATAGGGGTGCTATGGATCGGCTCGATCCGCACCCGGGTGTGCTGCTTGAGCCCTGCGGCGACGCAGGGCCTAGAGGAATGGTTGTCCACGACAGAACCCGGCTTATCGGCCAGCTCCGCCCCTTTTCTGCCGGTCAATCGCGAGTATCTGAAGAAACCACGACCGGCTCGAAACGGCCGGTCGATCACCGCACTGCACCTGATACGCCTTGCCGCTCATACTGCTGCTGCTCGCTCCCAGGGTGATGAACGATTCGGCATCGGTTATCCGCTGTTTGTTGCGCAGATATTCGTATTTGCGATGCAGGTGCGCGCTCGCTTCTTGCGGCGTGTACCACGTGCCGTTGCGTTGGAACCGGCAGTCGGAATGTTCAAGCACGGTGAACAGGTGCTGGATTTCACGGTCGGTTTCCGCCGGCAGACCGCCGGCGTGCGCATTCACGCCGCACGCCAGCAAAAGCCAGAACAGACCGGTTTTCACCGGGCGCCGAAGGCCAGGCTCAGCTGACGGGCATCGAATCCTTCCGGCGCCGCGCCTTCGGCGGCATAACGGTACAGCACGGCGGTGTAAATCGCTTTGATCGCGCTTTTCACCACGCCGATCAGCAGCAGACCGAGCAGCAGCACGGCTCCGAGCGCGATGGCAAACGCCATGCCGGCTTTCGCGGCCAGCACCACCAGTACCGCGGATAGCGCCATGTACAGGAAGGTCACGATTCCGAAGCCGAGCCAGATGCCGGCGCTGCCGATCAGGTTCTCGCCCCAGGTTTTCTTCAGCAGGCGCGCGCTTTCGGTGATGGCGTCGATCGGACCGATTCTGCGCGTGACCAATACCGGCACCACCAGAAAGGTGCCGAGGGTCCAGGCCATGCCGGCCAAGGAACGCACCAAGGCTTCCAGTCCGCGGCGGCGGCGACCGCCGCGCAACAGCATGCCGACGGTGGCGGCGATGGCGGCATAACCGAGGATAGCGCTGATGTTGGCGTTGGCGATGGCGATGCCTTCGGCAAAGGTCGGATCGCCGCCTTCCAGGCGCTTGAGCGCGGCGCCGACCAGCGCGGCGTTGAAATAGAAAATCACCAGGTATTGGCTGAAATAAAACGCGAAGGCGACCAGCATGCCGAACAGGCCGAAGCCGTGTGAAAACGCCTGGGTGAAAAACAGCGGCAGGGCGAAGGTGGCCAGCACCAGCAATGCGGAAAAGCCCGAGAGGATCGGGAACAGCATCAGTTCCTTGTCCTCGCGAAGTACCGCGAAACAGGCTTTCAGTAAATCCCAACTGCGTTCAAAACGCTCCATGCGCTTCCTCCGATGGTGAGCATTCAGTGTCGCAGATTTTGCCAAAGCCGCATCTGCCGGAAGTCACCGATGAAAATTTCCGGATTTTTGCGCAGGGCCGGATAGGCCGGGCGGGAAATCAGGCCGGGGACGATCCTGTGGATAAGTCCGTGGAAAAGAACAGCACCGAATGCTGATTTATTAAAATTCAACATAAACAAAGCCCATTCTTTGATTCTTAAAGCGTTTTATTAAGTTGGCGCAAGCCTTTGATTCGGCTTGTGAAATTTTCATGAAAAGTGCTTGACTTTGCCTTTTTGGAATACTAATGTGGGAGAACGAGGGAAATTCTGGAAATTAGTGGGAATTTGTGGATATGTTTCAAGGTGAAACCGCCATCAGCATCGACGACAAGGGGCGTTTGGCCATCCCGACGGCCTTCCGCGATCTGGTTGCGGGCGCCTGCGGCAACCGCCTGGTGCTGACCTACAACCCCTACGAAGCCGGCTGTCTGTGGCTGTACCCGGAATCGGTCTGGCAAACCGTGCGTGACCAGGTCAACGCCCTGCCCAATGCCAAGAAAGTCCATCGCAATCTGCAGCTCAAGCTGGTCGGCGCCGCCACCGTGCTCGAGCCCGACAACAGCGGCCGCGTGCTGCTGCCCGGCAGCCACCGCAATGCCGCCGGCATCGAAAAACGCGCCGTGCTGCTCGGCATGGGCAGCAAACTCGAACTCTGGAGCGAACAGGCCCACCTGGCGCAGATCCGCCACACCATCGTCGAGGATGACATCAGCGACGCCATGCTGGATCTGAGGATTTAAGCCATGGCGAACGGGACCTCTGTGCCGATGCAGACTCCCCGCCACCTTCCCGTGATGTGGAAAGAGGTTATGGACGGCCTGCACGTAAAACCCGATGGACGCTACCTTGACGGCACCTTCGGCCGTGGCGGCCATGCCCGCGGGCTGCTCGAAGCGCTCGGTCCGGACGGCCACCTGCTGCTGATGGACAAGGATCCGGAAGCCATTGCCCATGCCCGCGAACATTTCGCCGGCGACGCCCGCGTTGCCCTGTATCACGGTTCGTTCGCCGAAATGGCCGGCTGGCCGGAAGCCCAATGCGGTCTGGACGGCGTGCTGTTCGATCTGGGCGTGTCTTCGCCGCAGCTGGATGTGGCCGAACGCGGTTTCAGTTTCCGTCAGGACGGTCCGCTCGACATGCGCATGGACACCACGCGCGGCCAAAGCGCCGCCGACTGGCTGGCGCAGGCCTCCGAAAAGGACATCGCCGAAGTGCTCTGGCTGTACGGCGAAGAAAAAGCCAGCCGGAAAATCGCCCGGGTGCTGGTTGCCAAGCGCGCCGAAACCCCGTTTACCCGCACCGCGCAGCTGGCCGAATGCATCGCCGGCGTGGTCGGCCGCTTCGATGCCAAGATCCATCCGGCCACACGCAGCTTCCAGGCCATCCGCATCTTCATCAACCGCGAACTGGATGACCTGCAGACCGGGCTGCAGGCCGCGCATGATCTGCTCAAGCCCGGCGGCCGTCTGGCGGTGATCAGTTTCCATTCGCTCGAAGACCGCATCGTCAAGCAGTTCATCGCCCGCCATGCCAAGGCGCCGGCCGGCAACCGCCGCATGCCGGAAGCACCGGCGTTCCGGGCCAGCCTGAAGGATGTCGGCGGCGCCGCCAAAGCCGAAGCGGCCGAAGTCGCCGCCAATCCGCGTGCGCGCAGCGCCGTGCTGCGCGTGGCCGAAAAGGCGGGTGCGCCGTGAGTCCGCGCCTGATGACCCTGATGGCCCTGCTCGTTGCGGTGCTGTGCAGTGCGATATCGGTCGTGTATTCGCGGCATTCGCACCGGCAGTCCTACATCGATCTGAGCCGTCTGCAGAAACAGCGCGACGAATTCAACGTCCAGTTCCGCCGGCTGCAGACCGAACAGGCCACCGTGTCGGAAACCAACCGCATCGTCGGCATCGCCACCGAAAAACTCGGCATGCATTTTCCGCTCGACAATGAAACCACGGTGGTGCAGCCATGAGGCCGGCATCGCGCGCCAGCCAGCCACGGGCCCGCCTGGTGATGATCGTCGGCGTACTGTTGCTGTGCGGCGGTGTGGTGGTGGCGCGCGCCGCCTACATGCAGCTGTGGGCCGAGGATAAACTGCAGGCCGCCGGCAACGAGCGCTTCCTGCGCGAAGTGACCATCGCCACCACGCGCGGCATGATCACCGACCGCAACGGCGAACCGCTGGCGGTGTCCAGTCCGGTCGAGTCGGTCTGGGTCAACCCCAAGGAATTGATGGCTGATGGCAAACGCGTGCCGGAACTGGCCAAAGCGCTGGAGATTCCGCTGGAAACGCTGACCCGCAAGCTGGCGCAGAAGAAAGACAAGCAGTTCATGTATCTGCGCCGGCACATGAATCCGGATGATGCCAAAGCAGTGGTCGATCTCGGCATCAGCGGCGTCTACAGCAGCCGCGAATTCCGCCGCTTCTATCCGCACCGCGAGGTCATGGCGCAGCTGATCGGCACCACCAATCTCGATGAACACGGCGTGGAAGGTCTGGAGAAGGTCTTCGACGAGTGGCTGACCGGCACCCCGGGCAAACAGAAAATCATCCGCGACCGTCGCGGCCGCGTGGTCGAAAACGTGGACCTGATCCGGCCGGCCGAGAACGGCAAGGACCTGGTGCTGTCGATCGACCGCCGCATCCAGTATCTGGCCTACAGCGAATTGAAGAAGGGCGTGCTCGATACCCGTGCCAAAGCCGGTACCGCAGTGGTGCTCGACGTGCGCACCGGGGAAGTGCTGGCCATGGTCAGCTATCCATCCTACAACCCGAATGCCCGCAGCGGCGTTCGCCCCGAAACCCGCCGCAACAAGGCGGTGACCGATGTATTGGAGCCGGGCTCGACCATGAAGCCGCTGACCGTGGCGGCCGCGCTGGAAGCCGGCAAGATCACCCCGGAAACGATCTTCAATACCAATCCGGGCTGGATTCCGAACGGCAAATACCGCACCACCGATACCCATAATTACGGCGTGCTCGATACCACTGGGGTCATCCGCAAGAGTTCCAATGTCGGTGCCGCGATGATCGTGCACCGCTTGACTAGCCAGGATTTCTACGACTTCATGCGCCGCTTCGGTTACGGCGCCACCACCGGCAGCGGCTTCCCGGGCGAGAGCCCCGGCTTCCTGCCGCCGCCGCCGCTGTGGAGCGGAACCTCCAAGCAGACCATGTCTTACGGTTACGGTCTGAGCGTGACGCCGCTGCAGCTGGCGCACGCCTATGCCGCGCTCGGCAATGACGGCCGCGCCATCACCCCGACCTTCGTCAAGGGCGGCAAAGGCGAAAGCAAGCAGGTCCTCGATCCCAAAGTCGCGCATGAAATCGTGAAGATGATGCAGACCGTGACCGAACCCGGCGGAACCGCGACCCAGGCGGCAGTGCGCGGCTATCACGTCGCCGGAAAAACCGGAACCGCGCGCATGGCCGATGGCGGCGGTTACTCCCGCCGTTACAACGCGTTTTTCGCCGGCATGGTGCCGGTCGATAACCCCCGGTTCTCGATGGTGGTGGTGCTGCAGGATCCCGATCCGAGTCTGGGCTATACCGGCGGCGTGGTTTCGGCGCCGGTGTTCAAGAATGTGATGGAAGGTTCGCTGCGCCTGCTCGATGTGCCGCCCGACAATATCGAACAGTGGTATGCCGAACGTGCACCGACAGTGCCGCCGGCAAGCGCAACGCCGGTAACGGCTCTGGCCGCCCCGCCACCGGACGCGGAGCTGCGGCAATGAGCCGGCAGATGCGCTTGCATGAATTGGCCGATGGCCTTTTTGACGTTTCCGGACAGGACGATCGTGTGCTGACCGGCATGACCGCCGATTCGCGCGCCCTGCAGCCGGGCGATGCTTTCATCGCGGTGCAGGGTCTGACTACGCACGGCCTGTCGTATCTGCGTGCCGAGCAGGCCGCCAAGGCGGCGGTGGTGCTTTATGAAACACCGGTTCCGGGAAGCGCATTCATCCCGGACAATGCCGTGCCGGTGCCGGCCCTGAAAACCCTGCAGGCACAGATTGCCAGCCGGTTCTTCGGCGCCCCGTCGCAGGCGATGACCATGGTCGGGGTGACCGGCACCAATGGCAAGACCTCGACCGTGCAATTGATCGCGCAGGCCTTCACGCTGCAAGGCCGCACAGCCGGTACCATCGGAACGCTCGGCACCGGGCTCTACGGCCGGCTGCAGTCCGGCGAACGCACCACGCCCGATGTCATCGCCGTGCACCGCGCCCTGGCGACGATGCGCGATGACGGCGCGCAGGCGGTGGCGATGGAAGTGTCCTCGCACGCCCTGGATCAGGGGCGTGTGGATGCGGTCGCCTTCGATACCGCCGTATTCAGCAATCTGACACTGGACCATCTGGACTACCACGGCAGCATGCAGGCCTACTTCGAAGCCAAGGCGAAGCTGTTCGCCTGGCCCGGACTGCGTCATGCGGTCATCAACATCGATGACGCGCACGGCCGCCAGCTGGCGGAAAATCTGCCGCACGGACTGCAATGCCTCCGGACCTCTTCGCAGGGCAGGGAGGCCGATCTGCGAGCCGAAGCGCTGGTGCTCGGCTTGGACGGCATGCACTTCATGCTGGTTCACGGCGCCGAACGGGCTACCGTGGCATCGCCGCTTCTGGGCCGTTTCAATGCCGATAACCTGTTGGCCGTTGCCGGCGTTCTGCTCGCCGACGGCATGGGTCTGGGCGATGTCGCCGCCCTGCTCGGACGCCTGAGTCCGGTCGACGGCCGCATGAGCCGCTTGGGCGGCTTGCACGGCAAACCGCTGGTGGTGGTCGATTATGCCCATACCCCTGATGCGCTTGAGCAGGCGCTGAAAACCCTGCGTGCGCACAGCCAGGCCCGCTTGATCTGCGTGTTCGGCTGCGGCGGCGACCGCGATCGCAGCAAGCGCCCGCTGATGGCCGCCAGCGCCGAGCAATGGGCCGATGCGGTCTGGGTCACCGATGACAATCCGCGCAGCGAATCCGGCGACGCCATCGTTGCCGAAATCCGCGCCGGCTTTGACAAGGCCGAGGCCGTCCGGATCCAGCGCGACCGTCGTGCCGCCATTGCCGAAGCCATCGCCGCCGCAGGTCCGCAGGATATCGTGCTGATCGCCGGCAAAGGCCATGAAACCTATCAGGAAGTGGACGGCGTCAAGGCGCCGTTCGACGACCGCGCCATCGCCGCCGAATTCCTGCAGGAGGCGGCATGAGAACGGTCATGCTCTCGCAGCTTGCGCTATGGTGCGAAGGGCGCCTGCTCGGCGACGATGTGTCGATCTCGCGCATCAGCACCGATAGCCGCGATGATCTGCGCGGGGCCTTGTTCGTGGCCCTGAAGGGCGAACGTTTCGATGCCCATGAATTCGTCAATCAGGCCAAAGCCAATGGTGCTGCGGCGCTGCTGACGCACCGACCGGTGGATTCCGATCTGCCGACCGTCCTGTGCGCCGATACCGAAGAAGCGCTCGGCGAAATGGCCGGCGGTTTCGCCACCAGCCGTCCTGCGGTGGTGCTGGCGTTGACCGGCAGCAACGGCAAGACCTCGGTGAAGACCCTGCTGCATGCCATCCTTCAGGAAGCCGGCAAAGCCTACGTCAATCCCGGCAACCGCAACAACGAAATCGGACTGCCGCTGGCGGTCATCGATGCGCCGGAAGACGCGCAGTTCGCCATCTATGAAATGGGTGCCGGCAAGCCGGGCGACATCGCCTACCTGACCAGCATCGTCACGCCCAACATCGCGCTGGTCAACAACATCGCACCGGCGCATATCGAGCGCATGGGCTCGCTGCTCGGCATCGCCGAAACCAAAGGCGCGATTTACGAGGCCCTGCCCGATGACGGTCTGGCCGTGGTCAATGTCGACGACGCGTTCTGCCCGTATTTCCTCGAGCGCATTGCCGGGCGCGGCGTACTGCGCTTCGGTCTGGAGAACAACGCCGATGTCACTGCGTCAGGCATTGCCTTGACCGCCGAGGGCTCGCGCTTCGAGTTGATTACTCCGGCCGGCCGTGCCGGTATCGATCTGCAGATGCCAGGCCGGCACAATATTCTCAATGCCCTGGCCGCTACCGCCATGGCCTTGGCCGCCGGCGCTCCGCTCGAGGCCATCGCCGCCGGACTGCAATCAGCCCGTCCGGTCGCCGGACGTCAGGACGGCAAGCTGCTGGGCAACGGTGCGGTGCTCATCGATGACAGCTACAACGCCAATCCCGGTTCGGTGCTTGCCGGCATCGCTTCACTGGCGGCGGCCTGCGCGCTTGACGGCAAACAGTCGGTTCTGGTGCTCGGAGATATGGCCGAACTGGGCGGCACCGCGGCGGACCTGCATGCGCAGATCGGCGCTGCGGCGAAAAGCCAGAACATTACCCGATTGATGACCTGCGGCGTGCTCAGTGCCGCCGCAAGCGATGCTTTCGGATCCGGTGCCCGGCATTTCGCCGACCGCCCGGCGCTGATCGCCGCGCTGAATGACAGCCTGCAGGGCAACCAGCGGCTGCTGGTCAAAGGTTCGCGCTCGAGCCGGATGGATGAGGTCGTGAGCGCGCTGTTGCATACCCACGGAACCCAGGAGAAACCGGATGCTGCTTGAATTGGCACGTTGGCTGCAGGAATTCGCCCGGCTGTTCGCCCTGTTCGATTACATCACCATGCGCGCCATTCTCGGCGCCCTGACCGCGCTGGCGCTCTCGCTCTGGCTCGGCCCGGCAGTGATCGAGCGGCTGTCGCGGCTGAAAGGCGGCCAGCCGATCCGCACTGACGGCCCCCAGTCGCATTTCTCCAAGGCCGGCACGCCGACCATGGGCGGCGCCCTGATTCTGATGACCATCAGCCTGTCGACCCTGCTCTGGGCCGACCTGCGCAACCGTTATGTCTGGATCGTGCTCGCGGTGCTGGTGAGTTTCGGCCTGATCGGCTGGCTGGACGATTGGATCAAGATCGTGCGCCGCGATCCGAACGGCCTGAAATCGCGCCATAAATATGCGCTGCAGTCGCTGTTCGGTGCGATTGCGGCCGTGGTGCTGTTTTATACCGCCGATGCGCCCTCGAACACCACCTTGTATCTGCCGCTGTTGAAAGATGTCGCCATCCCGCTCGGCGCCCTGTTCATGGTGGTCGCTTATTTCTGGATCGTCGGTTTTTCCAATGCGGTCAATCTGACCGACGGTCTCGACGGTCTGGCCATCATGCCGACCGTGCTGGTCGCCGGCGGGCTCGGCATCTTCGCTTATGCCTCCGGCAACGCCGTGTTCTCGGGCTACCTGCAGATTCCGGCCGTTCCCGGTGCCGGCGAGCTGGCCATCGTGTGCGCCGCCATCGCCGGCGCGGGCCTGGGCTTTCTCTGGTTCAACACCTTTCCGGCCATGGTGTTCATGGGCGACATCGGCGCGCTGGCGCTCGGCGCCGCGCTCGGCACCATTGCCGTGATCGTGCGCCAGGAACTGATTCTGGTGATCATGGGCGGCATCTTCGTGATCGAAACGCTGTCGGTGATGATCCAGGTCGCGTCCTTCAAGCTGACCGGCAAGCGCGTGTTCCGCATGGCGCCGATCCACCATCATTTCGAACTCAAAGGCTGGCCCGAACCGCGCGTGATCGTGCGCTTCTGGATCATCTCGGTCATTCTCGTTCTGGTCGCGCTGGCGACCCTGAAGGTGCGCTGATGGCGATTCCGCAGGCCACCAAATACAATGAACTGGGCGGCCATGTCGATGTCTGGATGCTGTGCGCGATCACCGCGCTGATCGGCCTGGGCATCGTGATGGTGGCGTCGAGCTCGATGTCGTATGCGGTGATGACCGGGCAGGGCGCGTTCTATTATTTCAACCGCCATCTGATGTTCCTCGCCGTCGGTCTGGGTCTGGCGGCCGTGGCGCTGCGTACCGAAATCAAGCAGATCGAGAAATACGGTTACCTGTTCCTGTTGCTGTGTTTTCTGGCCCTGCTCAGTGTCTGGATTCCGGGCCTCGGCAAGTCGGTCAACGGCGCACGGCGCTGGGTGCATCTGGGGCCGCTCGGTTTCCAGGCGGTGGAAGCCGTGAAACTGATGTTCATCGTCTGGCTGTCGAGTTATCTGGTGCGCTACCGCGACCAGATTCCGGTCAGCCTGAAAGCCCTGCTGAAACCGATCGGCATCGCCTGCATCCTGGTGGCGCTGCTGCTGATCCAGCCGGACTTCGGTTCTTCGGCGCTGCTGCTGGCCATCACCCTGTGCATGGTCTGGCTGGGCGGTGCCAACCAGAAACACATCATCGGGCCGGCCATTCTGATCGGCATCGCCATGGCGTTCATCGCCTGGCTGGAGCCCTACCGGGTAAAGCGCTTGACCACCTTCCTCGACCCCTGGGCCGATCAGTTCGACTCCGGATTCCAGCTGGTGCAGGCCTTCATTGCCATCGGCCGCGGCGGTCTGACCGGTGTCGGTCTGGGCGGCAGCGTGCTGAAGCTCGATTATCTGCCGGAAGCCCATACCGACTTCATTTTCTCGGTATTTGCCGAGGAATTCGGCTTCATCGGCATCTGTGCGCTGGTGGCTCTGTTCGGCATTCTGACCTGG
Source organism: Arenimonas sp. GDDSR-1 (assembly GCF_025980345.1). Classification (GTDB taxonomy): domain Bacteria; phylum Pseudomonadota; class Gammaproteobacteria; order Xanthomonadales; family Xanthomonadaceae; genus Arenimonas. Next base: position 21,498 of record NZ_JAPDUI010000009.1, read on the forward strand.
CGCGCATTCCGCACCGCCCTGGGTTGTCTGGAATTGAACCGTCCTTTCGCCGCCTACTGCGCATTCGGGCTCGGTCTGTGGATCAGCATCCAGGCCACGGTGTCGATCGGCGTCAATCTCGGCGTATTGCCGACCAAAGGCCTGACCCTGCCGTTGATTTCCTCCGGTGGTTCCAGTCTGATGATGACCTGCGCCGCCATGGGTCTGCTGTTGCGCATCAGTTATGAACTCGATCGCGCCCGTCGCCAGCGCGGTGAACGCAGCGAACCGGTTCGGGTGGATGCTTCGGGCTTCAGTCATGTCGCGCCCGCGGGCATGAATGCCGCGCAGCAGGCAGCCCGACTGGGCGGCCGTAGCCGCATCGAACCGACGGCAGGAGCTTCGGTATGAGTGCGAAGTCGCCCGTGATGATCATGGCCGGAGGCACCGGGGGTCATATTTTCCCCGGTCTGGCCGTGGCCGAAGCGCTGCGCGTGCGCGGCATCCCGGTGCTCTGGCTCGGTTCCGAGGGCGGCATGGAAACCCGTTTGGTTCCTGCGCACGGCATTGCCATTGAAACCCTGGCGATCAAGGGTCTGCGCGGTAAAAACCTGCGCAGTCTGTTGGCGGCGCCATGGCGCGTGTTCACCGCCGTGCGCAAGGCCGCGGCCTTGATTCGCCGGCACAAACCGGCGGCGGTGGTCAGCTTCGGCGGTTATACCGCCGGCCCGGGCGGTCTGGCCGCCTGGTTGCAGGGCCGGCCCTTGCTGGTGCATGAACAGAACCGTGCGCCGGGGCTGACCAACCGGTTATTGGCACGGATTGCCGATCAGGTGATGACCGGCTTTCCCGACAGCTTTCCGGGCATTGCCAATCAGGTGGTCGGCAATCCGGTCCGTCCGGAAATCAGCGCACTGCCAACGCCGGCTGAGCGCTTCGCCGGCCGCGAAGGCGCACTGCGCGTGCTGATTCTCGGCGGCAGCCAAGGCGCCCGTGCCATCAATGAAACCCTGCCGGGCGTATTCGCCGGTTTGCAGTCCGCGCACCGCTTCGCCATCCGTCACCAGTGCGGCGAAAAAATGCTGGAGCAGGCACGTGCCGCGTATGCGGCAGCTGGTGTCGATGCCGACATCGAGCCCTTCATCACCGACATGGCGCAGGCCTACGCTTGGGCCGATGTGGTCATCGGCCGCGCCGGCGCATTGACCGTGGCCGAAATCTGCGCGGCCGGCGTGGCCGGACTCCTGATTCCGCTGCCGACCGCGGTGGATGACCATCAGGCCCGCAATGCCGAATACCTCCAGCAGCAGGGCGGCGGCCAGTGGTTCCGCCAGGATGAATTGCTGGCGAAAAACATCACGCATGCGCTGGCCATGCTGGCGGCCGATCCCCGGCGCCGTCTGGTCATGGCCGAAGCCGCGCGTGCCGCGGCTTATCCGCAGGCGGCCAACGATGTTGCGGATTTGATTGTTCGGGAGATGGCGGCATGAAGCGGCGTTTAATGAAAGACGGTGATCTGGCCCGCGCCTTTCCGCGCGTGCATTTCATCGGCATCGGCGGCTCGGGCATGAGCGGCATCGCCGAAGTGATGGTCACGCTTGGCTATCAGGTCAGCGGTTCCGATCAAAGCGAGAGCCGTGCGACAAAACGCCTGCAGGACATGGGCGCGACCGTGTACAAAGGCCACGCCGCCGAACAGATCGAGGGTGCCGATGTGGTGGTGGTTTCCAGCGCCATCAAGTCCGACAACCCCGAGCACCGCGCCGCCCGCGAGAAACGCATTCCGATCGTTCCGCGCGCCGAAATGCTGGCCGAATTGATGCGCTTCAAGCGCGGCATCGCCATCGCCGGCACGCACGGCAAGACCACCACCACTTCGCTGACCGCCAGCGTGCTGCGCGAAGGCGGCATGGATCCGACCTTCGTCATCGGTGGCCAGCTGCTTTCTGCGGGTGCCAATGCCCAGCTCGGTTCCGGGCAATGGCTGGTGGCCGAAGCCGATGAAAGCGACGGCAGTTTCCTGCGCCTCAATCCGCTGGTGGCCGTGGTCACCAACATCGAAGCCGACCATCTGGAAAACTACGGCGGCGATTTCAACCGCGTGAAGCAGGCCTTCTCGGAATTCCTGCACCGGCTGCCATTCTATGGATTGGCCGTGCTGTGCATCGAGGACGATGAAGTGCGCGCCCTGGCCGATGAAATGCCGCGGCATTGCCTGACCTACGGCTTCCGCGAAGCGGCCGAAGTGCGCGCCACCGAGGTCCGCCAGATCGGCGGCCAGATGCACTTCACGCTGCATCTGCCCGATGGCGTGAACCAGGCCGTGGCCTTGAACATGCCGGGCAAACACAACGTGCTCAATGCCCTGGCCGCCGCCGCCATCGCCTGGCAGCTCGGTGTGGCGCCGGAAGCCATTGCCAAAGCCTTGAGCGAATTCCAGGGTGTCGGCCGCCGTTTCAACATCAAAGGCGAGCTGGCCCTCAAACAGGGCAGCGCCCTGCTGGTCGATGATTACGGCCACCATCCGAGCGAGCTGGCGGCGGTGTTCGCGGCCGCCCGCGGCGGCTGGCCGGACAAACGTCTGGTGGTGGCTTTCCAGCCGCACCGCTATTCACGCACCCGCGATCTGTTCGATGAATTCACCGCCGTGCTTTCCGAAGCCGATGCGGTGGTGCTGACCGAGGTCTATGCCGCCGGCGAAGCGCCGATCCTCGGTGCCGACGCCAAGTCCCTGGCACGCGCCATCCGTGCCCGCGGCCGACTCGATCCGGTGGTGGCCGGTCCGGCCAAAGCGCTGCCGCAGATCCTGGGCGACGTGTTGCAGGACGGCGATCTGCTGTTGGTGATGGGCGCCGGCGACATCGGCGCGGTAGCGAATGAATTGGCCGCAAGCGGCCTGCAGTTGGAGCACAAAGCATGAAGACCGTACACGACCCCAAACGTTTCGGCCGGGTGGCCGTACTGATGGGCGGCAGCAGTTCCGAGCGCGAGGTTTCGCTGGATTCCGGCAGTAACGTGTTGGCCGCGCTGCAGGGCCAGGGCATCGATGCCTTCGCGGTCGACGGCATTCCGGCACTGGTCACGCTGCTGGTCGACAGGAAAGTCGACCGGGTATTCAACATTCTGCACGGCAACAAGGGCGGCGGCGAAGACGGCGTCCTGCAGGGGCTGCTGGAGGCCTTCGGCGTGCCGTTTACCGGCTCCGATGTGCTCGGCTCCTCATTGAGCATGGACAAAATCCGTACCAAACAGATCTGGCTGTCGCTGGGTCTGTCGACTCCGCGTTATGCGCGTCTGGCGCCCGGCGCCGATGTCGCCGCCGCGGCCCGCGATCTCGGGTTGCCGGTCATCGTCAAGCCGTCCTGCGAAGGCTCCAGCGTCGGCGTCAGCCGGGTGTTCGCCGAAGCCGATCTGGCCGCCGCGGTCGATCTGGCCAAACGCTATCCGGGCGAACTGCTGATGGAGCAGATGATCGTCGGTCAGGAATATACCGTGGCCATACTCGGCGAGCGCGTCCTGCCTTCGATCCGCATCGTGCCGGCCGGCGAGTACTACGACTATCACGCGAAATACGTGGCCGAGGATACCCAGTATCTGTGCCCCGGACTCGAGGGCGCGGATGAACTGGCCATCGGTGCGCTGGCGCTGGCCGCATTCCGCGCTGCCGGCTGCAGCGGCTGGGGCCGCGTCGATGTCATGCGCGATGCCGATGGCCGTTTCTATCTGCTGGAAGTCAACACCGCGCCCGGCATGACCTCGCACTCGCTGGTGCCGAAAGCGGCGCAGCAGATCGGCATCGATTTCGAAACCCTGTGCTGGCTGGTTCTCGAATCCAGTCTGGGAGACGCGCGCTGATGCCGACCTTCCGCCGCCTGCTGCTCGGACTGCTGGTGCTGGCCATTCTGGCCACGCCGGTGGTGGCCGTGCTCAACGGCTGGGTCGGCGGCCAACACTGGCCGATGAAGCGTCTGCAGGTCAGCGCGCCGTTCGCGTTCGTCAGCCAGGAACAGGTCCGCATCGCGGCGGCGCCATATCTCAAGCAGGGCTTTTTCGCCGTCGACCTGAATGCCATCAATGCCCGACTGCAGGCCCTGCATTGGGTCGAGCGGGTCGAAGTCCGCAAACAGTGGCCGGATACGCTGATCGTGCAGATCCATGAATACCGCCCGCTGGCGGTCTGGAACGGCAAACAGATGCTGGCCGAACAGGGTTCGGTATTCACCATGCCGAAGACCAGGCTGCCCAAACTGCCGGCATTCAACGGCCATCCGCTGCAGGCGCAGGACATGGTCGCGTTCTATGCCAAGGCGCAGCCGCTGTTCCAGTCGGTCGGCCTGGGCATCGCCGAACTCAGCATCAGCGAGCGCAACGCCTGGCGCGTGGTGCTGTCCGACGGACTGGTGCTCGATATCGGCCGCAATGATGCCGATGGCCGCCTTGCGCGCTTCGTCGCGCTGCTGCCGAAAATCAAACGGGAAGAGCCGCGCCGCCTGGTGCATGCCGACCTGCGCTACACCAACGGATTCGCGTTGACCTGGCGGGCGGTGCCCGCGCCGGCGCCGGCCGAACCGATAACGAACCCACAGGAACCCGCCTGACATGAGCCGCAAAAGCGATAAATCCCTGATTGTCGGACTGGACATCGGCACCTCCAAGGTGACCGCGCTGGTCGGCGAATACTCGCCCGATTCCGATGAGATCGAAGTCATCGGGCTGGGCACCCACGATTCGCGCGGCATGCGCCGCGGCGTGGTGGTCGATATCGAATCGACCGTGGAATCGATCAAGGGCGCCATCGAGGAGGCGGAAGTGATGGCCGGCTGCGAGATCCGTTCGGTGTATGCCGCCATTTCCGGCTCGCACACCGAATGCCGCCGCTCGTCCGGCATCTCGCCGGTGGCCGGCGGCGAAGTGCAGTATTACGACCTCGAGCAGGCGCTGCAGGCCGCCAAAGTGGTGGCGATTTCCTCCGACCAGCGCATCATCCATGCCATCCCGCAGGAGTACATCCTCGACAATTTCCAGGAAGGCGTGCGCAATCCGGTCGGCATGTCGGCGGTGCGCCTGGAGCTGCATGCGCTGCTGATCACCGCCGCGACCTCGGCCGCCTCCAACATCGAAAAGTGCATCAGCCGCTGCGGCCTGCAGGTCGACGGCCTGGTGCTGTCCTCGCTGGCGTCTTCGCATGCCGTGCTGAGCATGGATGAAAAGGAATCCGGCGTGGTGCTGGTCGACATGGGCGCCGGTACCACCGACATCGCCGTGTATGCCGGCGGCTACATCCGGCATGCGGCTTCGCTGCCGATCGGCGGCGATCAGGTCACCAACGACATCGCGCATCTGCTGCGTACTTCCACGCCCGATGCCGAACAGCTCAAGGTCCGCTATGCCTGTGCGCTGGCGCAGCTGACCCGCGCCGATGAATCGATCCAGGTCCCCGGCGTCGGCGGCCGTGCGCCGCGGCGCATGGCCCGGCAGTCGCTGGCCGAGGCGGTACAGAGCCGTTACGAGGAAATTTTTGAAATGGTGCATGCCGAACTGCGCCGCTCCGGATTCGAGGAGTTCGTGCGCGCCGGCATGGTGCTGACCGGCGGTGCCGCGCGCATGGAAGGCGTGGTCGAGCTGGCCGAGGAAATGCTGCACATGCCGGTCCGCGAGGGCATTCCGCAGAACATCCAGGGATTGGGTGAAGTGGTCGGCAATCCCACCTTTGCCACGGCAGTCGGTCTGATGCAGTGGGGACGTTTGAGCGACAACCCGCGCCGTCCGGGTTTCCGCAGTCCAAGTGCAGTCGGCGGTTGGTTCGGAAAGATCAGCAAGTTCGTAAAAGGCGAGTTGTAAAACACACATAAAACCAAAGAGGACATCATCATGGCGTATTTCGAATTAGTGGAACAGGCTGCTCCCAATGCAGTCATCAAAGTGGTCGGGGTCGGCGGCGGCGGCGGCAATGCCGTGGCGCACATGGTCAACTCGGGCGTGGAAGGCGTCGAGTTCATCATGGCCAACACCGACTCCCAGGCCATCAAACAATGCGGGGCCAAGACCCATCTGCAGCTCGGCACCAATGTCACCAAAGGCCTCGGTGCCGGCGCCAATCCCGAAGTCGGCCGTCAGGCCGCACTGGAAGACCGCGACGCCATCGTGCGCGCGCTTGAAGGCGCCGACATGGTGTTCATCACCGCCGGCATGGGCGGCGGTACCGGTACCGGCGCCGCGCCGGTGGTCGCGCAGATTGCCAAGGAACTCGGCATCCTGACCGTGGCGGTCATCACCAAACCGTTCCCGTTCGAAGGCCGCCGCCGCATGCAGACCGCCTTGCAGGGCATCGAGGAACTGGCCAAACACTGCGACTCGCTGATCACCGTACCCAATGAAAAACTGATCACCGTACTCGGCCGCGACGCCACCATGATCAGCGCTTTCAAAGCCGCCAATGAAGTGCTGATGGGCGCGGTGCAGGGCATTTCAGAACTGATCACCCGGCCGGGCATCATCAACGTCGACTTCGCCGATGTGCGCACGGTGATGAGCGAAATGGGTCTGGCCATGATGGGATCCGGCACCGCCCGCGGCGACGACCGCGCCCAGGCCGCCGCCCAGGCCGCGGTCAACAATCCGCTGCTGGATGAGGTCAATCTGCACGGGGCCAACGGCGTGCTGGTCAACATCACCGCAGGTCCGAACTTCACCATGCGCGAATTCGATGAAGTCGGTACGACCATTGAAAGCTTCGCCTCCGAAGACGCGACCGTCATCGTCGGCACCGTTCTCGATCCGAACATGGGCGACGAAGTGCGCGTCACCGTGGTCGCCACCGGACTCAACCAAGCGCGTGCCAAAGCCGCCCGCCCGGTTCTGGTCGAACCCGATTGGCGTCAGGCCGCCACCGGAACCCACGGCCCGGCGCCGTTCGAACCGGTCGATCCGCCCGGCATTTCCAGCACGCTGCGCCGCTCCGGCCGGACCGAGCCGACGGCATCCGCCGCTCCGGCCACGGCCCTGAACGATCTGGCCAACAGCAGCAGCGGTCAAAGCTATCTGGATATCCCTTCATTCCTGCGTCGCCAGGCCGACTGAAGCGGAACCCAGCGTTCATCCCTGAACCGTTGTCCTTGCGGTTTCGGGTCTTTTCGGCCCGGCGGCCATCCGCCGGGCCCTTTCTTTGCCCAAATGCCGGCTTTTGACTTACAATCAAAAACGGAAACTCCTGATAATTCAACGGGCCGCTGCCGTCAAAAGCGCCATTATTTATGTTTCATACACCGAGCGCCCCTTAAAATCACCTCATGATCAAACAACGCACCTTGAAAAACGTCATCCGCGCCACCGGCGTGGGTCTGCACAGTGGCGAAAAAGTGTTCATGACCCTGCGTCCGGCCGCGGTCAATACCGGCATCGTGTTCCGCCGCATCGATCTGCCGACCCCGGTCGAGGTCAAGGCCCAGGCCCATCTGGTCGGCCAGACCCAGCTGTGTACCGTGCTGGTCGATGAAAACAACGTCAAGATCAAAACCACCGAACACCTGCTGGCCGCACTGGCCGGGCTGGGCATCGACAACGCCTACATCGACCTGTCCTCCGAGGAAGTGCCGATCATGGACGGTTCGGCCGGTCCGTTCGTGTTCCTGATCCAGTCCGCCGGCATCGAAGAGCAGAACGCGCACAAGCGCTTCATCCGCATCAAAAAGACCCTGCAGGTCACCGACGGCGACAAATGGGCCCGCTTTGAACCCTATGAGGGCTTCAAGGTCGGGTTTACCATCGATTTCAAACACCCGGCCTTCAAGAAATCGGCGGCCAACGCCGAAATCGACTTCTCGACCACCTCGTTCGTAAAAGAGGTCAGCCGGGCCCGCACCTTCGGCTTCATGAAGGACATCGAGTACATGCGTGACCGCAATCTGGCGCTGGGCGGCAGCCTCGACAACGCCATCGTGCTCGATGATTACCGGGTGGTGAACGAGGATGGCCTGCGTTTTGATGACGAATTCGTCAAACACAAGATTCTGGACGCCATCGGCGACCTCTATTTAATGGGGCACAGTCTGATCGGGGCTTATTACGCCTATAAATCCGGTCATGGCCTTAATAATCAACTGCTTAGGGCTTTGATTGCCGATCCGAGCGCCTGGGAAGAAGTGGTGTTCGACGAAGAGGCTGCGCCTATTTCGTACGCCAATCCGGTGCTGGTTAGCTGAATTGAATCTGAAATAATTCAATCATTTAACCTGATTTTAACCGTCTATTAACCCTTTGTTGCCGCTTTTCCCCGACAATGGCTCATGTCATCGGGTCGGTGTTCGGTGTGAAATCGAGCGCAACCTTGATCCGGATTTCCCGGGCATGAAGCCCAAGCAACTGCGCCGCCGCCAAGACCTCTTGGCTGTGCAAGCGGAGTTTGTTTTTCCAAACCGGACCGGCGGCATGAAAAACCAGTCTATTGTCGTCCCAGGACACCAGCCGGCACTGCCGGGCCAGGGCCGGCGGTAGATTCCGACGCAGCGTCCGATCCGCCTCCGCCAAATCACCGGCACGCGCGATCAGGGCCTCGAGGCCGGAGCTTTTGAGCGCTGTCAGCGCCGATTGCTCGGGTTTTGCGGGCTTGTCTGCGCCCATGAAGAATTCCAGAGATTGTCCTGCAATGCTGAACATCATACTCGTTTCAAAACACCTGCGAGCCCCCAAGAAATTCAACCTGCACGACCGCCGTACCGCTTTCGCGTTCGGCGGCGCCGTGCTGGCGGCGCTGGCGCTGGTGTTTGCGATGGGCATGGCGGCCAGCCGAGCCGTCGGCGGTCTGCAGCTCAGCCATCTGCAGCAGCGCGTGGCCGAGCAGGATCGCCAGCTCGCCGAAATCAAGGCGGAAAACCAGCGCGACATGAATGCCATGGCCCTGCGTCTGGCCGAACTGCAAGCCCAGGCCAACCGGTTGAATGCCCTGGGCATCCGTCTGACCCGCGACAGCAAACTGGCCGGCGGCGAATTCGATTTCGAAAAAACCCCCGGCGCCGGCGGTGATGAGGCCGCCGAGGATGTGTCCGCGGCCGATCTGAAAAGTAATCTGAAGCAGGTCCAGGCCGAATTCGAAAGCTCGGCCCAGCAGCTGTCGGTGCTGGAATCGATGCTGTTCGAACAGGAACTGGAGCTGAAATCGCAGCCGACCACGCGCCCGACCGACAGTTACGTGACCTCCGACTTCGGTTACCGCATGCATCCGGTGCTCGGCGGCCGCGCCCATCACAACGGCATCGATTTCGAAGCCAACATCGGCGATCCGGTGCGCTCGGCCGGCAATGGTCTGGTCAAATTCGCCGGCTGGAAGACCGGTTTCGGCAATGTCGTCGAAATCGACCACCAGAACGGCTATGTCACGGTCTATGCCCACAATTCGGCGTTCACGGTGAAGGAAGGCGATGTCGTCCGCGCCGGCCAGGTGGTGGCCAAGGCCGGTTCGACCGGTCGCTCGACCGGACCGCACGTGCATTTCGAAGTGCACAAGGACGGCCGTCCGGTCAATCCGCGCGCATTCCTGGATAAATCCCGCGGTTAAGACTTGATATACCAAATTCCGCCCACAGGTTAAAATATGCGGCTATCCCCGGGTGGCCGCTTTTTTTGGCGCCTCCAGGGCTCAATCCTGCGCAAGCAGGAACCACCATCATCGGCTTAACCATGTTCAATCAATTGCTTACCAAACTTTTCGGCAGCCGCAACGAGCGGGTGCTGCGCCAGTACCAGAAGAACATCGCCCGCATCAATCAGATGGAAGACGGTCTGAAAGCGCTCGATGACGCGGCATTGAAGGCGAAAACCGATGAATTCAAGCAGCGTGTCGCAAACGGGGAAACCCTCGACCAGCTCCTGCCCGAGGCCTTCGCGGTCTGCCGTGAAGCCTCCATCCGCACCCTCGGCCTGCGTCATTACGATGTCCAGCTGATCGGCGGTATGGTGCTGCACTCCGGCCGCATCGCCGAAATGCGCACCGGCGAAGGCAAAACCCTGGTGGCCACCCTGCCGGTCTATCTGAATGCGCTGTCCGGCAAGGGCGTGCATGTGGTGACGGTCAACGATTATCTGGCCCGCCGCGATGCCGCGACCATGGGCAAACTCTACAATTTCCTCGGCCTGAGCGTCGGCGTGGTGGTTCCGGGCATGCCGCATCATGAGAAGAAAGAGGCCTATGCCGCCGACATCACCTACGGCACCAACAACGAATACGGCTTCGACTACCTGCGCGACAACATGGCCAGCAGCAAGGAAGAGCGTTTCCAGCGCGGCCTGAATTTCGCGATCGTCGATGAAGTCGACTCGATCCTGATCGACGAGGCCCGCACGCCGCTGATCATCTCCGGCCCGGCCGACGAATCGCCCGAGCTGTACGTCAAAATCAACCGCATCGTGCCGAAGTTCGTCAAGCAGGACAAGGAAGACGGCGAAGGCGATTTCTGGGTCGATGAGAAATCCAAGCAGACCCATCTGTCGGAAGCCGGCATGGAGCGTGCCGAAGAACTGCTGCGCGAAGCCGGCATCATCGCCGAAGACGACGGCCTGTACTCCGGCCACAACCTGGCCGTGGTCCATCACCTGAATGCCGCACTGCGCGCGCATGCCCTGTACCAGCGCGACGTCGATTACATCGTGCGCGACGGCGAAGTCATCATCGTCGATGAATTCACCGGCCGCACCCTGCAGGGCCGCCGCTGGTCCGACGGCCTGCACCAGGCGGTCGAAGCCAAGGAGGGCGTGCCGATCCAGCGCGAGAACCAGACCCTGGCCTCGATCACCTTCCAGAACTATTTCCGCATGTACGGCAAGCTGGCCGGCATGACCGGCACCGCCGATACCGAAGCCTACGAGTTCCAGAACATCTACGGGCTGGAAGTGGTGGTCATTCCGACCCACCGTCCGATGATCCGCAAGGACGATCCGGATCTGGTCTACCTGACCCGCGAGGCCAAGTTCAAGGCCGTGGTCGAAGATATCCGCCGCTGTTACGAGGCCGGCCAACCGGTTCTGGTCGGCACCACCTCGATCGAAACTTCCGAACTGCTGTCCGGCGAGCTGAAAAAAGCCGGCGTGCCGCACGAAGTGCTGAACGCCAAGCAGCATGAACGCGAAGCGCACATCGTCGCCAATGCCGGTGCCGCCAAGGCGGTCACCATCGCCACCAACATGGCCGGCCGCGGTACCGACATCGTGCTCGGCGGCAGCCTGGAAGCCGAACTGCATGCGCTCGGCAGTGATGCCGGCGATGCCGAACGTGAAGCCGTGAAGTCGGCCTGGCAGGTCCGCCACGAGCAGGTGGTCGCCTCCGGCGGCCTGCACATCATCGGTACCGAACGCCATGAATCGCGCCGCATCGACAACCAGCTGCGCGGCCGTTCCGGCCGCCAGGGCGATCCGGGTTCGTCCCGTTTCTACCTGTCGCTGGAAGACAACCTGATGCGCATCTTCGCCGCCGACTGGGTGCAGACCGCCATGCGCAGGATGGGCATGAAGGAAGACGAGGTCATCGAGTCCGGCCTGGTTTCGCGCCAGATCCAGAACGCCCAGCGCAAGGTCGAGGCGCACAACTTCGACATGCGCAAGAACCTGCTGGAATACGATGACGTCGCCAACGACCAGCGCAAGGTCATCTACCAGCAGCGCAACGAACTGCTGGAAGCCGATGACGTGTCGGAAACCGTGCTGGCCATCCGCGAGGATGTGGTCGAAGAGCAGGTCCGCAAATTCGTGCCGCGCGATTCCATCCACGAGCAGTGGAACCTGCCGGGTCTGGAACAGTTCGTGCTCGAGAATTTCTCGGTCCGCGTTGATCTGCAGGCCATGCTGGCGGCGTCCGATGAAATCGATGATGCCGCCATCGCCGAAGCCGTTCAAAAAGCGGTTGACGCGCATTTCACCGACAAGGAAGCCCAGGTCGGTCCGGAAATGGCGCGCCAGATCGAAAAGCTGCTGATGCTGAACGTGCTCGACCAGACCTGGAAAGAGCATCTGGCGCGCATGGACTACCTGCGCCAGGGCATCCATCTGCGCAGCTACGCGCAGAAGCAGCCGAAGCAGGAATACAAGCGCGAGAGTTTCGAGCTGTTCTCGGAAATGCTCGACAAGGTCAAATTCGATGTGACCTCGATGCTGGCGCGCGTGCGCGTGCGCGACGAGGACGAAGTGACCGCGATGGAAGAAGCCGACCGCCGCCGCCACGAGCAGCAGGCCAGCCAGATGAACTTCCAGCATCCGTCGGCCGGCTCGTCCGGCGCCGATGAGGAACTGGCCGATATGGGCGTGATCAAGGCCGCCGGCCCGAAAGTCGGCCGCAATGATCCCTGTCCGTGCGGCAGCGGCAAGAAATTCAAACAATGTCATGGGCAGATCGGATGATGCGAAGAGCCGTAACTCCCCGCGTAGTGCCGGTCGCCGCCGGCGTACTGACCGATGCCAGCGGCCGCGTGCTGCTGGCGCGCCGCATCAGCGGACGTGATCTGGCGGGCGCCTGGGAATTTCCGGGCGGAAAAATCGAACGCAACGAAACCCCGGAGGAAGCGCTCAAGCGCGAACTCAAGGAAGAGCTCGGCATCGATGTGCTGGCCACCGAACCGCTGATGTCGGTGCCGCAGCATACCGGCAGCAAGAGCATCATGCTCGACGTGTTCAAAGTCACCAAATACAGCGGCCAGCCGCGCGGTCTTGAAAACCAGGCGCTGGCCTGGGTGCCGAACAGCAAACTGCGCTCCTATCCGATGCCGCCGGCCGATCTGCCGGTGGTGGCCGTGCTGCAGAAGCCGCCGCATTACCTGATCACCCCGGAACCGACCACCGACACCACGCGTTTCCTGCGTGAACTGGATACGGCTCTGGCTTCCGGTCATCGTCTGGTGCAGCTGCGGGCCAAAACCTGGCAGGAAAAACCCCTGAAGGCGCTGCTGACCCTGACCGTGGCCCTGTGCAAGAAACACAAGGCCCAGTTGCTGATCAACGGTCAACTCGGTCTGGCGCACGATTTCGATGTCGGTCTGCACCTGACCAGCGAACAGCTGATGGCTTTGCAGTCGCGTCCGCTGGCCGCGCGCCTGCCGGTGGCGGCCTCCTGCCATAATCTCGAGCAGCTCAAGCATGCCCAGGCGCTGGGTCTGGATTTCGTGGTGCTTGGCTCGGTCAACAAGACCGCCAGCCATCCGGAGTTGGCACCGATGGGTTGGAAAGCCTGGCAGGAGATGCGGGCTGAAGTGTCCTTGCCGATCTTCGCCATCGGCGGTCTGGGTCCGCAGGATGTGGCTACGGCCCGCCAGCATGGCGCGCAGGGCGTGGCCGGTATCCGTGCGTTCTGGCCGAGCCTGGCCTGAGGCCGGCATCGCGAAGATATAAGGCGGCCTCGGCCGCCTTTTTCATTTCCGTGCCGTCGCCAGCTGCCGATAGCGGGCCAGCAGGCGCTGCGTCCAATGCTCCAGACTGCTCAGATCGCTGTCATTGATCAGGACATCGTCGGCCATCGGCAGGCGGCCGGCACTGTCGAGCTGCGCGGCGACCATGGCCGCTGCCAGTTCCTGCGATGAGCCGTCGCGCGCACGGATCCGCGCAATCTGAAGCACCGGCGGTGCTTCCACGATCAGCACCCGGTCCAGCCAGCCGTAAGCGCGCGCCCGGCTCTGCGGGCTGAGCAGGGGGATGGCCACGGCAACGATGGCGCTGTCCGAGGCCTCGCTGCGCTGCTGCAGGCTCTGTTGGATGCGCGGATGCAGGATGGCTTCCAGGCGCGCTTTGGCGTCGGGATCGGCGAACACGCAAGCGCGAAGCGCCACGCGGTCGAGCATGCCATCGGGTTGAATGAATTGCGAGCCGAGCTGTGCCGCGATTTCCGCCAAGGCCGGCTTGCCCGGCGCGACCAATTCGCGCGCGATGTCGTCGGCATCGATGATGCCGGCACCGCCCTGCTGCAGAATCCGGCAGACCGCCGATTTTCCGGCGGCGATGCCGCCACTGACGGCGACCCGAAGCGGCATCAGCGTCCCGTGGCCCAGCTCAGGTAAAGGCCGAGCAGATCGGCACCGGAAATGAACTGGATCCAGCCGGCGATGGCCAGATACTGGCCGAAAGGAATCTGGGTATCGCGGTGCTTGCCGGCCGTGGCCAGCCAGAGACCGCCGATGACCGCGCCGACCAGGGACGACAGCAGCAGCACCGGCAACACCGCCTTGATGCCGCACCAGGCGCCGATGACCGCCAGCAGTTTGAAATCGCCTTCGCCCATGCCGTCCTTGCCGGTCAGCAGTTTGAACAGGCGTGTCACCGACCACAGGCTGAGGTAACCGGCCGCCGCGCCGAGGATGGCCGAGACCGGGTCGACGAACAGGGTAATCAGGCTGGCAATCAGCCCGAGCCACAGCAGGGGCAGGGTAATCTGGTCGGGCAACAGGGTTGTGCGCAGATCGATGCCGGACAGCACCACCAGCGCGGCGGTGAACGGCAGGGCGAACAGCAGTTGCAGCGAAATGCCGAAGCGCCAGACGCACAGCGCGAACAGAATGCCGGTAATCAGCTCGACGGCCGGATACTGCCAGGAGATCGGGGTGCGGCAGGAGCGGCACTTGCCGCGCAGCAACAGAAAGCTGAGCAGCGGAATGTTTTCCCAGGCTGACAGCGCGTGTCCGCACTGCGGGCAGGCCGAACGGCTGAACACCAGGCCCGGGGGTTTGGGTTCGTAGACTTCCGGCAGCGCGAGAATTTCACGCGCTTCCTGACGCCAGCCCCATTCCAGGCGGGCCGGAAAGCGCAGAATCGCCACATTCAGGAAGCTGCCGACCAGCAGGCCGAATCCGAAGGTCAAGGCAATGAGCAGGACCGGATTGGCCTGCAGCACCGCCAGCATCAAATGGCCGCCGCCAGCTTGAACACCGGCAGATACATGCCGATGACCATCGAACCGACCACGCCGCCGATGACGATCATCACCATCGGCTCGATCAGGCTGGACAGCGCATCCACGGCATTGTTCACTTCCTGCTCGTAGAACTCGGCGACCTTGAACAACATGGTATCGAGGGCACCGGCTTCCTCGCCGATGGCGGTCATCTGCATGACCATGTGCGGGAACACGCCGACCTGTTTCATCGCCACGTTCAGCGGGTAGCCGGTGGCGACGTCGTCCTTGATGCGCATCACCGCATTTTCATAGACGATGTTGCCGGTGGCGCCGGCCACCGTGGCCAGCGCATCGACCAGCGGTACGCCGGCCTTGAAGGTCACCGCCAGGGTGCGCGAGAAACGGGCGATGGCCGAGTTGTGCATGATCTGGCCGATGACCGGGATCTTGAGCAGGAGACGGTCGACGAATTCGGCGAAGGCGCGTGAACGTTTCAGGCTGCTGATGGTCAGGAATACGCCGCCGACAATCACCCCCAGAATCACCCACCACCATTTGATCAGGAAGTCGGAGGCCGCGATGATCAGCTGGGTGAAAGCGGGCAGATCGGCGCCGAAGCCTTTGAACAGGTTCTGGAAGGTCGGCACCACGAAAATCAGCAGAATCGCGGTCACCAGAATCGCGACCGCGATGACCACGGAAGGATAAAACAGGGCCTTCTTGATCTTGCCTTTCAGGGTTTCGATGCTTTCCTTGTAATTGGCGATGGTGTCGAGCACGGTATCGAGCACACCGGCGTTTTCGCCGGCGAACACCAGGTTCTGGTACAGCTTGTCGAAATACAGCGGATGCTTGGACAGGGCTTCCGAGAGCGCGGTACCGCTGGCGATGTCGGAACCGATGTTTTCCAGCAGGTTCTGCATGCGAATGTTTTTCTGGCCGCCGGACACGATGCCGAAAGCCTGCACCATCGGGATGCCGGATTGCATCATGGTCGCCAGCTGGCGCGAGAACACGGCGATGTCCTGCGGGCTGATGGTCTTGCCGGCGGCGCCGAACAGCGGCTTGGCCTTGGCCTTGACCTCCGGATTGCTGATGCCGCGCTTGCGCAGATCGAGTTTCAGCGCGGTTTCGGACTTGGCCGATTCCTCGCCTTTCATCTTGATGCCGCGTTTATCGACCCCTGACCAGCTGTACTGTTTCAGGATATCGTCGTTGCGGGCGTTGGTCTTCGCGCTTTTTGCGGCGGCGGTACGGGAGGCGGCCATGGGTTAGTCCTTGCTCACTCGGTTGATTTCGGCCAGGCTGGTCAGGCCTGCTTTGGCTTTGATGAGGGCGGAACGGCGCAGATCGCGTACGCCGGATTCCTGCGCGGCGCGGCCGATATCCAGTGCGTTGCCGCCGGCCAGGATGATTTCCTGGATTTTTTCGGTCATCGGCATGACCTGATAGATGCCGGTTCGGCCTTTGTAGCCTTCGGTGCATTCATCGCAGCCGATCGGATCATACAAGGTGATGCCTTCATCGATTTCTTCCTGGGTGAAGCCCTCTTTCAGCAGGGCGGCCGGCGGCAGCGGCGTTTTCATCGGCTTTTTGCAGTCGTGCAGGCGCCGCGCCAAGCGCTGGGCGATGACCAAGGTCACCGACGAGGTGATGTTGTAGGGCGCGATGCCCATGTTCATCAGGCGCGAGATGGTCTGCGGGGCGTCATTGGTGTGCAGGGTCGACAGCACCAGGTGTCCGGTCTGCGCGGCCTTGATGGCGATTTCGGCGGTTTCCAGATCGCGGATTTCGCCGACCATGATGATGTTCGGATCCTGACGCAGGAAGGAGCGCAGTGCCGCGGCGAAGGTCATGCCCTTTTTATTGCTGACCTGCACCTGATTGATGCCGGGCACGCGGATTTCGACCGGATCTTCGGCCGTCGAGATGTTGACTTCGGGCGTGTTCAGGATGTTCAGGCCGGTATACAGGGACACCGTCTTACCGGAACCGGTCGGACCGGTGACCAGGATCATGCCGTAGGGTTTGGCCAGGGCCTCCAGATAGATCTGCATCTGATCGGGCTCGTAGCCGAGCTTTTCGATGCCGAGCTTGGCGGCCGAGTTGTCGAGCAGGCGCAGCACGATCTTTTCGCCGAACAGGGTCGGCAGGGTGCTGACGCGGAAGTCCATCTGCTTGGTTTTGGACAGATTGAGCTTGATCCGGCCGTCCTGCGGGACCCGCCGTTCGGCGATGTCGAGCGCGGCCATGACTTTCAGGCGCGCGGCGATGCGCGGGTGCAGTCCGATCGGGGCCTTGGCGACCACGCGCAGGATGCCGTCGGTGCGGAAACGGACCCGGGATTCGGTTTCGTAGGGCTCGAAGTGGATGTCGGAGGCGCCGCGGCGGATGGCGTCGGTCAGCTGTTTATTGACGAACTTGACCACCGGCGTGTCGTCGGCGCGGTTGTCGGCTTTGTCGTCGCCGAGGTCTTCGTCGCCGCCAATGGCTTCGAGATTGACCAGCTCGTCATCACCGCTGTCATCGAGGGTATCGGCCGGATTGTTATAGGCCAGTTCAAGCGCCTTGCGCAGGGCGTCTTCGGCCACCACCACCGGCTCCACGATGGAGTTGCTGGCAAATTTCACCGCATCCAAGGCATCGCTGTTGGTCGGGTCGGCAATGGCCACGAATAGCTTGCCGCCGTGCCGTTGCAGTGGCAGCACCTGCTGTTTGCTGGCCAGTTCCTCGGGAATCAGGGACGCCAGGGACTGGCTCAGGTCCATCGCCGCCAGATCGAACAGGGGTAGGCCGAATTCGAGGGAAAACGCGCTGGCCAGCTGAATGCTGCTGACCAGCTTCTTCTCGACCAGATACTTCTGGATGGGGCGTTTGTCTTTGGCGGCTTCGGTTTGGGCCGTGCGGGCTTCGGCTTCGCCCAAGGCGCCATCCTGCACCAAGCGCCGGGTGATTCCGGTAATTCCTACCAAATTAGCAGCGGCTGCATTCATATTTCAGATCTGGTTTTTATGATTCCCCACCCGAAGCTTACCGCAAAAAACCCTATGGCAAAAGGGATTTAGCGCGCATTTTTGGGAAATAACCCGATCCCGGACCCGGTTCCGTGCCCTGTTGCTTAACGCCGGGCAGGCCACCGGCCCCGGGTGCCAACGCGGCAGAGCTTTGTTGTACTCTAGAACCAGTCCGAATTCAGGGAATCCATGCACCTTTCCATCGTTCTGCCGGCCAAAAACGAAGCCGAAGGTCTGCGCCGGTTCCTGCCGGCACTGCGGGCGGCCCACCCCGGGGCCGAAATTCTGGTGGTGGATGACGGTTCCACCGATGAAACCGCCGCCGTGGCGCTGGCGGCCGGTGTTCAGGTGCTGTCCAACCCCTATTCGCTCGGCAACGGCGCCAGCATCAAACGCGGCGCCCGTGCCGCGCATGGCGAAGTGATCGTGTTCATGGATGCCGATGGCCAGCACCGGCCGGAGGAAGTAGCGCATCTGCTGGCGGCGCTGCACGCCGGCCATGACATGGCCGTAGGCGCCCGGGTCAAGGGCGGCCAGGCCAGCCTTGGCCGTGGTCTGGCCAATGGGTTTTACAACCGCTTGGCCAGCTGGATGACCGGGCACCGCATCCTTGACCTGACCTCCGGCTTCCGCGCCGTGCGCGCCGATAAATTCCGCGAATTCCTGCACCTGCTGCCCAACGGCTTTTCCTACCCGACCACCTGTACCATGGCCTTCTTCCGCAGCGCCTATCCGGTGGCCTACGTGCCGGTGCAGGTGCTGCAGCGGATCGGCACCAACAGCCACATCCGCCCGCTCAAGGACGGCATCCGTTTCCTGCTGATCATCTTCAAGATCGCCACCCTGTACTCGCCGGTGAAGCTGTTCGCGCCCACGGCCCTGCTGTTCTTTCTGACCGGCATGGCGTATTACGCCTATACCTTTTTCACCGAAGGCCGGTTCACCAACATGAGCGTTCTGCTGTTCAGTGCCGCGGTCATCATCTTCCTGATCGGTCTCGTTTCCGAACAGATTACGGCGTTGATGTACAAGAAACATGAGTGAAGTGCGCCGGAAAACCGTTCTGCTCATTACCCGTAATTTCCCGCCATTGGTCGGCGGCATGGAAAAGCTCAATCAGCGGATGCTGGAAGGCCTCGCCGAAAGCCACCGGACCCTGTTGATCGGCCCGAAGGGCTGCCGCAGTTTCGCGCCGGAGGGCACGCGGGTATACGAAGCGCCGGTCGCTAATATGCCCGTGTTTCTGATTTATGCCAAATGCATGGCAATCTATCTCGCACTGACCCGGAGGCCCGCGATCTGTTTGGCCGGCAGTGGCCTGACCGCGCCGTATGCCTGGCTTGCGGCGCGGCTTTCAGGCGCTCGCGCCGCGGTGTACGTGCACGGCCTCGATCTGATTGCCGACAGCCGGATTTACCGCTGGTTGTGGCTGCCGTTTATCCGTCGTTGCGATGCGGTCATTTCCAATAGCGGAAACACGCAGCGCCTGGCAGAGTCGGTGGGCGTGCCGGCGGACCGGATATCGGTGGTGCACCCCGGAACCGATATTCCGGAGCCCGATCCGGAAAAGGCTGCGGCATTCCGAATCAAGTTCGGTTTCGGCAGTTGCCCCTTGCTGTTGTCGGTGGGCCGGATTACCGCGCGCAAAGGGCTGTTGCCGTTTCTTCAGAAGGCCTGGCCCGCGGTGCTTGCACGGCATCCCGATGCCAAGCTTGTGGTGATCGGAAGCGAGCCGCAACAGGCGCTGCGCAAGGACAGACGAAGTGCCTTGGCGGATATCCACGCCTATTTGTCCAAATCCGGATTGGAAGAGTCAGTGCGATTTCTCGGGCGCGTGGACGATGCCACGCTGACGGCCGCCTACCAGGCCGCGGATGTGCATGTGTTCCCGGTGCTGGATAGCACGGATGATGTCGAGGGCTTCGGCATGGTGGCCATCGAGGCGGCGGCAAACGGCCTGCCGACGGTGGCCTTCGATGCCGGCGGAGTGGCGGATGCTGTTGATCAAGGGCATACAGGCCAACTGCTGACTCCGGGTGATTATCCTGGCTTTTCGTTAGCGGTTCTTAGTGTTTTGAATCAGCCTCGAAACATCCAGCAACAAGATGGAATCATGGCAAAGTTCGGCTGGATCAGGTTTGGTCGGGACTTGGAGAGAGCAATTTTACCGCTTTAATTTCGAAGCAGACTGTCCAGTTTTTCAGCGCCCTGATGCCAGTCCTGTGGCGTAGTGATGTTTTCATGTGTGGACTCAAGAGCTTCCAGTATCTTGTCGGAAAATGCCCTGGGGTCGTCTACGGGGACCAAAGCACGATTGCTGTTTCCCAACATCCAACGGAC
>NZ_JAPDUI010000037.1 GCF_025980345.1 Arenimonas sp. GDDSR-1
TTCCACAGGCTCATAGACGCATTCCGGAAGAAACACCGACTTGGAGGTAATCAAAGCGCTCAAGCCGTCCCGCAGGATGGCCATGGTGGCCTGGGTGTCCTTGGCCGCGCAGGCTTCGCGGATCAGGTCCAGAAGGCGGTCTTTACCGGTGAAGTGGAGATCGTTCATGGAGTGTCCTTGAGTTCGTCGAGGAAGTGTCGGATGGGCGGGGCAAATTTTTCGATATCGACCAGAAAGGCATCATGTCCCTGATGGGAATCGAGGGCCATGAACCGGGTTTTGGCGCCGCCGCGGGCCAGGCCGTCGGCGATCTGCTGTTGCTGGTGCAGCGGGAAAAGAATGTCGGTGGTCGCGCCGAGCACAAGCGCGCTGTGCAGCGGGATGGTGGCCAGCGCGCCGACCACATCATCGCCGTCGCGGGCGCAGGACTGGCAGACATCGAACCAGTCCATGGCACGGCTCAGGTAGAGATAGCAGTTCGGATCGAACTGATCGACGAAGCGGTCGGCGTGCGCCTCCAGATAGCTTTCCACTTCGAATTCCATGCCGAACCGTTCCGAAGCGACTTCGCTGTTTAGCCGGACGCGCCCGAAGCGGCCGTCCCATTCCATCGCCGAACGGTAGGTGACCACGCCGAGTTTGCGGGCGATGCGCATGCCGTTGCGCGGGTAGGCGGAGCGGTCATAGCGGCCCTGATTCCAGTTTGGATCCAGACGGATGGCTTCGCGCTGGAGTGAGCGGATGGCGATCGAGAAAGGCAGCGCCTGCGCGCTGCCGGAAACATTGATGTGGTTGCGCGCGTACAGCGGAAACTGCTGCAGGAAGGACAGCGCCACCATGCCGCCCATCGAGTTGCCGACCAGGCAGGCCAGCGAATCGATACCGAGGTGGTTCAATACCGCTTTCGCGCCGAGCGCGCAGTCTTCCACGGACAAATCCGGAAACTGAAGCCGGTAGGCTTCGCCGGTCGCGGGATCCACCGTGGCCGGGCCGCTCGAGCCCTTGCAACTGCCGAGCGTATTGACGCAGATGACATACCAGGTATCGGTATCGATGGCTTTTCCGGGCCCCACCATGGCTTCCCACCAGCCTTTCTCGGGGTTATCCGGCGAACTGGCGGCATGGGCGCTGGGCGACAGGCCGGTAAGAATCAACACGGCATTATCACGCGTTGGATTCAGGGTTCCCCAGGTTTCGAAGGCCATCCGTCCATTGTTCAGACTGCCACCGCGCTTGAATCCGAACGGCGAGGGCAGCGGGGCGAAACGCGTACCGGTGGAGATGAATTCGCTCATGGATTCCGGCGCAGAATCAAAGTAACCGGAGCCAGTTTATCCGATTGCAGCGTGACCGGCATGCTCTGCCAGTCACCGGTGCCGGCATCCGCGCTACCGCTTGTGGAAAGGCGTGCCTGCAGGGTGAATGCCGGCTGGCTGAACAGCGCGGCCGTCGGCATGATGGAATCGGCATCGGACAATTGCAGCTGGACCGGGAACGCCGTGAGCGGTATGCGCTTGGCGGCCAAGGGCGGTCCGACGCCGTCGGTGCGTTTGGCGAAGACGAACAGCACGCTGCCCGGCGGTGACTGGCCGGCCAGTGCCGGATCGAGCGTCACGGTGATGTTGACTGCACGCGTTGCCGGCATGGCTATGGCGGGAAGGCCGGCCTCGGCGCGGGCGCGGTTGATCTGCGGCAGCAGGGCCTGCGCCGTTGCCGTATCGACACGCGGAAGCAGGCTTTCCCAGGTGGCAGCGGCTTCGCCCGGTTTTCCGGCCTGCAGCAGGAGAATGCCGCTGAAGAAGCGCGCACGCTGGTTGTCCGGTTCGGCAGCCAATGCCTTGTCAAGCCATTCGCGAGCGCGCGGGTCCGCGGTATCCGGTTTGCCGGCACGGAAAATGGATTCCGCATAATCAACCATCAGTCCGGCGTTGTCCGGGGCCTGCTTCAGCGCTTCGGCGAAGTGGGTCTGTGCCGCCGGATATTGTCCGGTCTGGAGATAACTCCGCGCCAGCAGGACGCGCGCTTCGAGATTGTCCGGCTGTTCACTGACGACCGTGGCGAGTTCGGCCAACGCCTGCTCAACCGTCTGTTCGGCCGCCTGCGGGGCTTGGTAGTCGATGGCCTCAGGTCGGCCGAAATGCCAATACAGGCCGCCGGTCGCCAATGCAGCGGCCAGCAGCAGCATTCCGGCCAGACCGCGTTGCATCGGCCAGAGCGGTTTCAGGGCGAAAGCCAGCAGCACCAGTACAAGTAATACGCTGATAAGGATGAACAGGGGCATTTACCATTCCTCGCCGTTATCGGCGCTGCCGACGGGATCCGGCTGTTTCTGTTTGTTACGGATGACCGCAGCGACTGCAATGCCGCCGATCAGCAAAAGCGCGAACGGGCCGATCCACAACAGCCAGTTGCCGCCGCGCATCGGCGGTTCATAAAGCACGAAATCGGTGTAGCGCTCGACCAGATAGCGTTTGATGTCTTCGTCGCTGCGGCCCTCGCGCATCAAGCGCAGGACCTCCATGCGCAGATCATGCGCGATCGGCGCGTTGGAATCGGCGATGCTCTGGTTCTGGCACATCACGCAGCGCAGTTCCGCCGCCAGCGCCTTGAAGCGCTGTTCTTCGGCCGGGCTCTGGTAGTCGATCGGATCGAGTGCGGCGGCGGTGCCGCAGAGCAGCAGGCCGGCGAGCAAAAGGACAGCAGCACGCATCTTCATCACGGCGCCTCCTGCAGAATCGGCAGAATATGCGCCGACACGATTTCGGGAGTCAGCGGACCGATGTGTTTGAACCGCACTACACCGCTGGCATCGATGACGAAGGTTTCCGGGGCCCCGTAAATGCCCCAGTCCAGTGCCGCCGTGCCATCCTGATCCTGGACAACGAGGGCAAACGGATTGCCGTATCGGGCCAGCCAGCGTGCGGCGTCTTCCGGAGTGTCTTTATAGTTGTAGCCGACCACCACGGCGCCTGATCGCGCCAGTTCGGTAATGACCGGATGTTCGACGCGGCAGCTGACGCACCAGCTGCCCCAGACATTGAGTACGTGCGCCCGGCCTTTCAGTTCGGCGACACCGATGCGGGATTCCGGCAGCGCCAGCTCCGGCAGCTGCAGAGCAGGCGCCGTTTTGCCGATCAGGGGCGAGGGTATCGCCGAGGTGTCTTTTCCCGAATTCATGCGGACACCCACGAACAGCAGAAGCGCCAAGGCAATGAACGCCAGCAAGGGCAGAAGACGGCTCATGCCCCGCTGCCTTTGCGTTTGAAGCGCTTGTCGAATATTACGATGAGCGCACCGAGCGCCATCAGGATGGCGCCGAACCAGATCCAGCGCACGAACGGCTTCACGTGCAGGCGAAGTGCCCAGCCGCCGGCATCGTCGATCGGCTCGCCGAGGGCGACGTAGAGATCCCGGGTGAGGCTGCCGTGCATATCGGCTTCGGTCATGCTGCTGCCGCCGGAAGCGTACTGGCGTTTTTCGGGGTGCAGGATGCCGAGTTTGCGCTCGCCGGTACCGACCTGGATGGCTCCCCGCTGTGCCATGAAGTTGGGTCCGGCAATTTCAGAAACACCGATAAAGGTGAAGCGGTAATCGCCGACTTCGAAACTTTGTCCGGGCTTTGCCGCCACGTCTTTTTCCACGCTCAAGCCTTCGGTCATCAGCGCGCCGAAGCAGAATACGGCGACACCGGCATGCGCGGTGACCATGCCGATCATCTCTGCGGTAAGACGGCCCTGCGCCTGCCGCAGGCGTTGCCAGACGAAGCGTGCGGTACCCAAGGCAATCCAGATGCCGGCGAACCAGGCCATGGCCGATTTCAGCGGATGCTGCGGTGCCCGGAAATAGGCGATGACAGCGATAAGCGCAGCAAGCACCAGCCAGGGCGCCAACCAGCGTGCGACATTCGTGAGGTTCTCCCGTTGCCAGCGGCTCAGGGGGCCGAATGGTATCAGCAGCACAATCGGTGCCATCAGAATCAGGAACAGTTTGCCGAAATACGGCGGACCGACCGACACCTTGCCCAGCCCGAGCGCTTCGGCCAGCAAAGGATAAAGCGTGCCGAGCAGCACCATGGCTGCCGCTGCGGTGAGCAGCAGATTGTTGAGCAGCAGCAGACTTTCACGCGATTGCCAATGGAAAGCCCTTCCGGTCTCCCTCGGTGCCCTGAGCGCGAACAGGACCAGCGAACCGCCGACGACGCAGCACAGAAACGCCAGGATGAACATGCCGCGTTCGGGGTCGGACGCGAAGGCATGCACGGAGGTCAGCACGCCGGAACGGACCAGGAACGTACCGAGCAGGGACAGCGAGAAGGCGGCAATGGCCAACAGCAGCGTCCAGCTGGAGAAGCTGCCGCGTTTTTCCGTGGTGGCCTGGGAATGCAGCAAAGCGGCACCCACCAGCCAGGGCATGAAGCTGGCGTTTTCAACCGGATCCCAGAACCACCATCCGCCCCAGCCGAGTTCGTAATAGGCCCAGAAGCTGCCCAGCGCGATGCCCAGCGTGAGGAAGGCCCAGGCGATGTTGGTCCATGGCCGCGCCCAGCGGATCCAGCGGGTGTCGATTTGGCCGTCGATCAGGGCGGCGATGGCAAAAGCGAAGGCCACCGAGAAACCGACATAGCCGATGTAAAGCAGAGGCGGATGGAAAATCAGCCCCGGATCTTGCAACAGCGGATTGAGGTCATGGCCTTCGCCCGGCGCGGGAAGCAAGCGCTCGAACGGATTGGAGGTGATCACGGTAAAGGCCAGAAAGCCGAAGGCCACCAGACCCATCACGGCCAATACCCGCGCCCGCACGGCATCCGGCAGGTTTTTCGAGAACACCGCCACGGCGGCAGTCCACACGCAGAGCGTCAGCACCCAGAGCAGCAGCGAGCCTTCATGCGCGCCCCAGACCGCTGAAAACTGATACATCGCCGGCAGCAGGCTGTTTGAATTCTTGGCCACATAGGCGACGGAGAAATCATGCTGGACGAACGCCACGGTTAGCAGGACATAACTGACGCTAACCGCAGCCAGCAATGCGAATGCCAACGGCCGTGCGGCCAGTTGCAGGGCGGCATTGCCGCGCTGCGCACCCCACAGGGGCAGAACACCGAGCAGCAGGGACAGTACAAAAGCAATCAGCAGGGCCACTTGCCCGAGTTCGGGAAGCATCAGGGCGCTCCGCAGTCCAGCGCATGCATGGCCGGCCCTTGGCTCATTTTGGCCCGCATCTCGGGGGTCATGCTTTTCGCCACTTCGGCCGGCATGTAGGTTTCGTCGTGCTTGGCCAGGACTTCGCTGGCGCTGAATTCGCCGCTGTCCATCGTGCCGGTGGCGATCACGCTGGTGCCTTCCTTGAACATGTCCGGCAGGATGCCGTTGAAGTGTACGGGCACATAGCGCTTGCCATCGGTAACATTGAAGCGCACATCCAGCGTGCCTTCAGTGCGTTGCACGCTGCCGTTGCAGACCACGCCGCCCAGCCGGAAGCGTGACGACTCCGGCGCTTTGCCGGTGCGGACTTCCGTCGGGGTATGCAGGTAATTGATGTTTTCCTGCAACGCCAGGGTGATGAACACGGCGGCTGCGGCGGCGGCTACAAGCACCAGACCGACCAGGATGAGACGGCGTTTGCGGACGGGATTCATGCGGACCTGCTTTTGCGTTGTTGAAGGCGGATGGCGCGGACGGCGTTGCCGAGCGACCACTGCGGTGCCAGGAAATCCCAGAGCAGCAGCAGGGTGAAACTGCCGTAGGCCAGGGCGATGTATATCCAGTGACTCATGCCGATTCTCCGTAACGGTCGAGGACCCATTGCTTTCGGCTTTCCTGCTGCAGGTTGAGCACACGTGTGCGCACCAGGACCGAGCCGATGTACCAGAATTTGGTGGCCACGACCAGGATAAGCAGGGGCCAGATCATGCTGCCGTCCATTTTCGAAGGGCCGATCAGGCGGATGGTTTCGCCCTGATGCAGGGTGTTCCACCAGGTCACCGCAAAATGCACGATCGGCACATTGACCACGCCGACGATGGCCAGAAACGCGGCTGCACGGCCGGCAGCACGGCGGTCATCGATGGCGTTGTAGAGCCCGATCACGCCGAGATAGAGAAACAGCAACACCAACTCCGAGGTCAGGCGCGGGTCCCAGGTCCACCACGTGCCCCAGGTCGGCTTGCCCCAGACCGCACCACTGATCAGGGTGATGGCGGTGAATACCGCGCCGATCGGTGCCGATGCCATGGCGATCAGTTCGCAGATCTTGATGCGCCAGATCAGGGCGATGGCGCTCTGCACCGCCATGATCACGAAAATCATCAGGCTCATCCAGGCCGCAGGCACATGGATATAGAGAATGCGGAAACTGTCGCCTTGTTTGTAGTCGGCCGGCACCGCCAGCAGGGCGCCGTAAACACCGACGGCCATGAGAACGGCCGCCAACATGAAGCTCGGTCTGCTCCAGCGCTGCGCGAAGGCATCGAAGCGGGCGGGCGAGCCGGTCTGGTTGAACCATAAAAGGAGTTTATTCATCGTTCCGTCAACTCAGGGCCAAACGCAATGCGCTGGCGGCGGCCCATGGCGCCAGCACTAGAAGAAGCACCAATCCGGCGCACATCAGATAGATCGCCCCGAGCCAAGGCAGTCCCTGTCCGGCCGACCACACGCTGCCCGCGCCGAACACCAGCACCGGGACATACATCGGCAGCGCCATCAGGGCCAGCAGGAGGCCGGAGCGCCGGATGCCCAGGGTCAAGGCCGCCACGATCGCACCGATAAGGCTCATCAGCAGGGAGCCGAGCAGCAGGCTCAGCATCAGCACCGGCAACAGATTCATGGGCAGAAACAGCAGTTGTGCCAGCAGCGGGGTCAGCACCAGCAGGGGCAGAGCGGTGGTCAACCAATGCACGGCGACCTTGCTGGCAATCACCATCGGCAGCGGTACCGGCGCCAGCAGCAGCTGTTCCAGACTGCCGTCTTCGAAATCACTGCGGTACAGGTTGTCGAGCACGAGCATGCCGGCCAACAGATGGGCGACCCAGATCACCGCGCCGGCACTCTGCGCCAGCCGCGTCGGTTCGGAACCCATAGCCAGCGGAAACATCACGCAGACCATCAAGGCGAACAGCATGGGTTGCGCGGCATCGCTGCGCTTCTGCCACATCAGGGCAAGATCGCGGGCGAGCAGGGCGCGCAGTTCACGCATGGGCCGTGCTCCGGGAGATTTCCAGCACGCGGACCGGTACCGCCGGTGCGGCATAGGCACCGTGGGTGCTGATCAAGGCGCCGCCGCCGGCAGCGATATGACCTTGCACCAGCCGATTGACCCAATCGATGCCGGCCAGATCGAGGTTGGCATAGGGCTCATCCATCAGCCACAGGGTACTCGGCCGGGCCTGAAGACGGGCCAGACTCAGGCGTTTGTTCTGGCCGGCGGAAAGCTTACCGGCCGGGGTGTCTTCAAAGCCGGCCAAACCGCATTCGCCGATCAGGGTTTCCAGCCGGCTTTCGCGGACGGAACCGTGCAGGCTGGCGGTGAAGCGTAGGTT
The DNA here is from genome assembly GCF_025980345.1 of Arenimonas sp. GDDSR-1. Lineage (GTDB taxonomy): Bacteria > Pseudomonadota > Gammaproteobacteria > Xanthomonadales > Xanthomonadaceae > Arenimonas. The sequence continues at coordinate 7,535 of NZ_JAPDUI010000037.1, forward strand.
CTGAAGCACCGTCAACTCCGCTTTGTGGCCATGCCGGTGACCCAGATAGGCCGCCAGATGCACGAAGCCATCCCGGCTAAAGGGCTGTCCGTTCAATCGGATGGAGCCGGATTCCGGGGGCAAGAGGCCCGCGAGCACCCGAAGCAGAGTGGTTTTTCCGGAACCGTTATCGCCTTTCACCATCAGTGCTTCGCCGGCCTGTACTTGGAAATTCAAGGGTCCGAAGATGCGTTCGGCATTGCGCGAAAAGCACAGGGCATCGGCGTGAATCAAGGCGGCGATGGCGGCGGACATGCGGGCAGGGGGCTTCCGAAAAACGTCCCGCTCATTTTAGCGTTTTTACAAGGACTTAAACGCTAATTTCCCGTGAATTTCGCAATCCTGTTGCATAATATTGATTCAAGTCACACCGGAACCCTGCCATGCCCCTGCAAACCAAGCTGCCGAAGGTCGGCACCACCATCTTCACGGTCATGTCGCAGATGGCCATGCAGCATCAGGCGGTCAATCTGGGGCAGGGCTTTCCGGATTTTCCAGTGCCGGATTTCCTGGTCGATGCCCTGAGCCGTGCCATGCGTGAGGGCAAAAATCAGTACGCACCGATGACCGGCATTCCGGCCCTGCGCGAGGCCATCGCGGCCAAAACGGCCACGTGTTATGGCCATGCCGCCTGTCCGGAATCGGAAATCACCGTCACCAGCGGCGCCTCGGAAGCGATCTTCAACGCCGTGCTGGCCGTGGTCCGTCCGGGGGATGAAGTCATCGTGCTCGACCCCTGCTACGACTGCTATGAACCGGCCATCGATCTGGCGGGCGGCGTCTGCGTGCACGTGCCCTTGCATCCGGTCGATTTTTCCGTGGACTGGGAGCGGCTTCACGCTGCAGTGACCGCCAAGACCCGGATGATCTTCATCAATACTCCGCACAATCCGTCCGGCGCCCTGTGGTCGGCCGGGGATATGCAGAAACTCATTGAACTGACCCGTGATACCGACATCCTGGTGCTGTCCGATGAAGTGTATGAGCACATCGTGTTCGGCGGCGTCCGGCATGAAAGCGCGCTGCGCTATCCGGAGCTGGCCGAACGCAGCTTCGTGATTTCCAGCTTCGGCAAGACCTATCACTGCACTGGCTGGAAAATCGGCTACTGCATCGCGCCCAAAGCCCTGTCGGCGGAATTCCGCAAGGTGCACCAGTACAACACTTTCTGCAGCTTCGCGCCGGCGCAGTGGGCGTTTGCCGAAATGATCGTGCAGCAGCCCGGACATTACGCCGAACTCGGGGATTTCTACCAGGCCAAGCGCGATTATCTGGCGGCCAAGCTGGCGCGCACGCGCTTCAAGGCGCTGCCGGTGCCCGGTGGCTATTTCCAGCTCGTCGATTATTCCGCCATTTCCGATCTGCCCGATGCCGAATTCGCGCGCTGGCTGTGTACGGAAAAAGGCGTGGCCGCCATTCCGCTGTCGCCGTTCTATGAAACGCCGCCGGCGAACCAGCGCCTGATACGGCTGTGCTTTGCCAAAAACGCGGAAACCCTCGATGCGGCCATTGCCCGTTTGGAGCAGGTATGAGTCCGCCGGATCTGAACATCCGCACCGTGCAGGCCGACACGGTCTGGCATGACCCGCAGGCCAACCGCGATTATTACTCGGCACTACTGGCCGGCATGGCGCCGGACGCCGACATCATCGTATTGCCGGAAACCTTCACCTCCGGATTTTCCAACGACGCGCTGGCGCAGGCGGAAGGCATGGACGGCCCGACCGTGGCCTGGCTGCGCGAACAGGCCATGGCAATGCATGCCGTGATCACCGGCAGCGTGCAGATCCGCGAAGGCGGAGCGGTGTTCAACCGCATGCTCTGGGCCGCGCCCGATGGCAGCGTCCGCCATTACGACAAACGCCATCTTTTCCGCATGGCCGGCGAACACGAGCGCTATGCCGCCGGTAGCGAAAAAATCATTCTGGACTACAAGGGCTGGCGCATCTGCCCTCTGGTCTGCTACGACCTGCGTTTCCCCGTATTTTCCCGCAACCGCTTCGGCCAGGCCCGGACGGATGGCTACGACTATGACCTGTTGATTTACGTGGCCAACTGGCCGAGTCCGCGCCATTTCGCCTGGCAGACCCTGCTCAAGGCGCGTGCCATCGAAAACCAGAGTTATGTGATCGGCGTCAACCGTACCGGCGGCGATGGCAACGGCTTGCACTACCTTGGCGGCAGCACGGTGCTCGATTTTCTCGGACAGACCATCGTCGAATCCGGCGACACGCCCCAGATACAGAGTGCCCGCATTTCCCATGCTGAATTGACGGCGTTCCGCGAACGCTTTCCCGTGCATCTGGATGCGGATGCCTTCACCCTCCACGATTGAGGCGATCGCGCATGGCATTCAGCACATTCCGTTTGTTCGGCTGGGGTCTGGCGGTGCTGACGTTGCCGGGCGCGGCGTCTGCACAGAAAACGCAGTTGGTGAAATCCGGCGATTACCTGCTGCAGGTGACCGAACTCAATGCCGGACTGAAATCCCCCTGGGGCATGGTGTTTTTGCCGGATGGCCGCCTGCTGGTGAGCCAGAAATCCGGCAGCATAGCGGTCATGTCGCGCGATGGACGTCGTATTGAACAAACGATCAGCGGACTGCCGCGGGTGGCATCGCAGGGACAGGGCGGCTTGCTGGATGTGGCACTCGATCCGGATTTCGCAAAAACGCCGTGGCTGTATTGGTCCTATGCCGAACCGGGCGAAGGCGGATTGGCCGGTACGGCGGTCGCACGGGCGAAGTTCATTGCGGGCCGTCTGCAATCCACTGAAATCATTTACCGCCAGATTCCCAAGGTGGAGGGTGCCGGACATTTCGGATCGCGGCTGGTGTTCGGCCGCGACAAGAATCTGTTCATCACTTTGGGCGAGCGTCAGAAATTCACGCCGGCACAGGACATCACGCAGAGTCTGGGCAAAGTGGTACGTATCCAGCGCGATGGCCGTATTCCGAAAGACAATCCGAAGTGGCAGGCCACCGGCGCCCGTCCGGAAATCTACAGCCTTGGTCATCGTAATCCGCAGGGGGCAGCCCTGCATCCGGACACCGGCATGTTGTGGTTGAGCGAGCACGGTCCGCAGGGCGGTGATGAAATCAACCGCGTGCGTGCCGGCGGCAATTACGGCTGGCCCAATGCCAGCTACGGCTGCAATTACGGCGATCCGGTCGGCGAGGAATGCCGTTTGGGCGGCGGCAGACATGCGCCGCGTTACATCGAGCCGAACAGCACCTGGGTGCCGCGCTCGATCGCGCCGTCCGGCATGCTGTTCTACACCGGCATGGAATTCCCCAAATGGCGGAATCAGGTGCTGATGGGTTCGTTGGCCGGTACCGCGTTGTGGCGGATCGCGTTTGACGGTGACAAGGAAGTCCGTCGCGAACGCCTGCTCGGTGATCTGGGCGAGCGTATCCGCGATGTCGAACAGGGGCCGGATGGCGCGATGTTTCTGATTACCGACTCGGGGAAACTGCTGCGCCTGGAATCCATGCCCTGAGTTTCCCACCCTGAAAAAAACCCGCCGTAGCGGGTTTTTTAGGTCAGACTCCAGCCCGTCTTATTCTGCCGGTACCGCTTTCCAGCCTTCGTCCGGATTGAAGCTGTCGATGGCTGCGGCGGCATCGTCGGTTTTTTCTCCGAGATCTTTTTCGAACACGGTGCCGTCCTGATTGACCAGGAAGCTCTTGACGCCGCTGTTGCCGTAATCGGCCGGCCAGGCAATCATCGCAAAGCCGCCGGTCAGACGGCCATCGACGAAATAATCCTTGGCGCCGCCCGCGGCTTTGTCGCCCTGACGGTACAGCAGACGGTAGCGGTAGCCATGATAGGCCGATGCCGCATCGGTGCGGTAGCCTTCCGCAGCGGCTTCGGCCACGAATGCGCCGATCGGACTGGGGGCTTCGTCCTCCGTGGTCGGCCAGTACAGACCGTTCTGGCGGCCTTCATCGCTCAGGATTTTCATGGCATAGACGCCGGGTTCGCCGCCATCGCGGCCAACCGAGGCATACTCTTTCTGGGCGTCCACATAGCCGCGGCTGACGGCGATCGCGCCGAGTTCGTTTTCACCGATGCGGCGGTAAATCAGCTCCTCGGCGCCGGCAAGGGTATCGAGAAACCATTTGTCGCCTTGTTTGGCCAGCGGAATCGGAAACGGCCAATCGCCTTCGCCGATGACCAGCGTTTTCCGCTCGCCATCCGGCTGCAGGGCATGCTTGGCCTTGTAGGCGGCCAAGAAGTCATCCCGATCGCTGGCATCGGCGACGGGATCGCCGGAAGACAGAACTTCAGCCGCATCCGATCCGAGAATGCGGTCCAGTTCGGCTTTGTCCTGTTTTTCAAGCGCCGATACCAGAGCTTCGACCGCTGCTTCCGGTGTGGCGAACAGGCGGCTTTCGGCTACCGGAGGGGTATCGTCTTTTTTCGCGCACCCGGCCAGGGCAAGGCCGAGCAGGGCAATGGCAGCGAAGCTGTGCAGAATCCGAGATTTCATAAACATGGGGTGTGCTCCTTAACGCTGCTTTTTGTTGGCGGGTTGTTTGCTACGGGCGCCATCGGGCATGCTTTGCTTGCCGCGTTGGCTGGCAGCACGGGCATCATTGCCACCGCGTGAACTGCCGGAAACAGCCGAGGAACGCTGCTGATTCTGCTGGCGGTTTTGCTGCTGGCGATCCTGCTGTTGCCGGTTCTGGGCCTGGCGGTCCTGCTGCTGACGATCCTGCTGTTGCCGGTTCTGGGCCTGGCGGTCCTGCTGCTGACGATCCTGCTGCTGCCGGTTCTGGGCTTGGCGGTCCTGCTGCTGACGATCCTGTTGCTGGCGATCCTGTTGTGGACGGTTCTGGGCCTGCGCCCGATCACGGTTGGCATCGCCATAGCCACGATCCGCGCCGCCTTTGTTGCTCGGCTGCGGACGTTGGGCATTGCCTTTATCCGGTGCCGGGCGGGCCGATTTATTGCTTGCGACGTCACGATTCGGCATGTCGGCTTTGTTTTTGCTGCCGGCGTAGGAACCCTGCACTTTCGGCAAATCGCGGCTTGCCGCCGCGCCAGCGGCTTTACCGGCGGCCATCTTGTCGTTGTTCGGCTTGGCGCCTTTGTAGCTGCCCTGTACCTTGCCGTCTTTCGCAGCGCCGGGCTTGCCGGTGATGCTGTTGCGGGTACTGGCGGTGCGGTCGGCCGGGCGTGCGGCTTTGTAGGACTCCCGGTCGTTGAACTCGGGGCCTTTGGTCGGTGCCGGACGTTTCGGACCTTTCGCGGCCTGACGGTTCAGATCGTTCAGATCATTGCGGGTGGGATTGGCCTGGGAAATCGGGCTGCGGGGCTCCTTGCGGCGGTTGTTGTAAGCATTGTTGTTGTCATAACGGTTCCAATAGTCATTGTTGTTGCCGTTGATGTTGATGTTGACGTTATTGTTGTTGAAACTGTCGTTGTTGTAACCGGGGCGGTTGTTGTAGCCCGGACGGTTGTAACCGTAACTGGGGTAGAAGCCGTTGCCGTAATTCGGACGGTAGGGATAGGGCGGGTAATACACCGGCGGGCGGCCCCAATAGCTGCCGCCATGGCAGTTGTAGCTGTAGGAATAGCGGTTGCAGTAATCATCGTCGTCATCGAAGATTTCGTTGATCAGCATGCCGGCACCGAAGGCGACGATGGCGGTGGTGACCATGGCGCCATCGCTATGGCCTTCTTTGACCACGGTGGTGGATTGGGTTTGCGCCGGAGCCGGCGGCGGGGCATAGGCCGCGACCGGATCGTACTGCGGCACATAGATCACTTCCGGGCTCGGCGGCGAGACCGTGACGTATTGGACTTTGTCGACGGTTTGCGTGGATACAGTCATTTTCGGCGAGGATTTCAGGGTGCCGACATCGCTGGCCTGGCGGCGCAGGCGCTGCACGGCCTCCATTACGCCGGCCTGGTCATTCACGTAAGCCTGGCCGAGCTCGGTGGTCCACGCCATTTCCTGGCAGAGCATGTCCACGGTTTCCGGGAACTGCACCAGGGCCAGCACCGGCGGGGTGAAGCCTTTGGCTTCCGCGGCCTGATCCAAGGCCTTGCCTTTCAGGGTCGGATTGTCGAACAGCCAGTTACCGGCATCCAGTACTTCCTGCGGGTTGGTCGAGGCGACCAACACCTGTTCCAGCACGGTATCGGGGTACAGGGCAATCGGCGCCAACAGTTCTTCCATCGCCTCCGGCGACCAGGTGGTGTCGTCGGCTTCCAGAGTGCTGCTGCGTTCCTCGGCGGCCTGCGCCATCTGCTCGGCGCTTGGCGGTGGCGGCGGGGGTGCTGCTGCCGCGGGAGCGGGCGTTGTGGCTGCCGGTGCGGCCGGTGCTTCTTCTTTCTTGCAGGCGCCCAGCGTCAGCAGGGCGATGCTGATGGAAGCCACCAGCGCGTGTTGTGCCTTTTTCATGATTGCCTCGGTATGGTCGGTAATTGGCGCAAAATCCCCTCATTGCATCCCGATGATAGGCGTGACCGGGGCTTGTGGCTATACTTTCGCGGACAAAGACTTAGCTTAACGAGAGGGCCCCGTAATTATTCTTGTGGTGCGGGCGGGGCCGATATGCTATTTCTAGCGCATGCTCGGCACAGGGGCCCGGTCACGGGAGCGCGGGCATATCGGGTTTGAGGGGAACACATGCGGTATCGGGCTTTTCTGAGTTACAGCCACGCCGATGAAAAATGGGCGCGCTGGCTGATGCGCCGCCTGGAGGCGTACCGGGTGCCGCGCAATCTGGTCGGCGCCCCGGGGCGCGACGGCCCGATTCCGGCCAAGCTCGGCCAGATGTTCCGCGACCGCGACGAACTGCCCAGCGCCGGCGATCTGAGCAGCACCATCAGCGCGGCGCTGGCCGATTCCTCGGCCTTGGTGGTGATCTGCTCGCCATCCTCGGCGCGTTCGCGCTGGGTCAATGCCGAAATCGACGCCTTCCGGGCCAGCGGCCGGGGCGAGCGCATCTTCAGTTTCATCATCGACGGCGACCCGGCCAGCCGGGAACCGGGGGTGGCGAGCTTCCCGCAGGCCCTGATCGAACCGGAAACGCCCGGCGGCCCCGAACGCGAACCCTTGGCCGCTGATGCCCGCAAAGCCGGCGACGGCCGCGACCGCGCCTTCCTCAAGCTGGTGGCCGGACTGCTCGGCGTCGGCTTCGATGATCTGGCCCAGCGCGAGGCCCAGCAGCGGCACCGGCGCATGGCGTTCATCACCATGGCGTCGCTGGCCGGCATGGCGATTGCCCTGAGCTTGGCGGTCACTGCCTATATCGCCCGCAACGATGCCGAGCGCCGGCAGGCCCAGGCCGAAGACATCCTCGGCTTCATGCTTGGCGATCTGCGCAAGAACCTGACCAAAGTCGGCCGGCTGGATCTGATGCGCTCGGTGGACGACAAGGCCACCGGTTATTTCGCCACGCTCAATCCGCGCGATCTGAGCGACCGCGCGCTGGAAGAGCAGGCGCGCTCGCTGACCGGCATCGGCGAGGTGCGCGTCAACGAGGGCAACCACAAGGAGGCGATGACCGCCTTCCGCGAGGCGCATGCACGCAGCACCGCGTTGTACGAGCGCGAGCCCGGCAACGGCCAACGCCTGTTCGATCTGGCGCAGGCCGAGTACTGGATCGGCTTCGTGGCCTGGCAGCAGGGCAATTTCGAGGAAACCGCGTTGTGGTTCGGCAAATACCGCGACAGCGGTATCAAACTGGCGGCGATGGACCGCAGCAATTTCGCCTGGCAGAAAGAAGCGGCGTACGGCTATCACAACATGGCCGTGCTCGATGAAAGCCGGGGACGTTACGAGCCGGCCGAGAAAGCGATGTTGGCCGAGCGTGAACTGTATGTTGGCTGGTTGAAACAGCATCCGAAGGATGTTGATCTTCGATTTGAGGCTGCAAATATTGATTCCTGGTTAGGAAGTCTTTCACTAAGACATGGTCGTTTGGAGCAGGCCGAACAATATTTCAAGGCTTATGCAGATGCCAATGCCATGAATATGCGTGAGGACACGGGTAACGCTAAATGGAAGCAAAATTATTCCGAATCCCTGCTTTTTCTCTATGCGGTGCAAATCCAGCGTGGCCGTTTGGATCAGGCGAAAACTTCCGTATCCCAGGCGATGAGTATTGCTGAGTCATTATCCAGGCAGGATCCGTCAAACAGCGATTGGATGATGAATCTGGGCGAGTGCCGCTTCAAACATGCTGTTTTTTCCCGTAACGATGCCGACAGAGAATTGCGGGAGGCCAGGGCCATCATCGAAAAGGCGTTCAGCCTGAATCCGAAGAATGAGCGGACCGCCGACATGCTGGCCAAGGTGTTCCTGGCACAAGGCCAGTTGGCGCTGATTTCAGGGGATGCCTCCGGCGCTGCCGCGCGTGCCCGGGAGGCAAGCGCCGTCATCGATCCGAAATGGAAGCTGCAGCCCAATGAAGATCTGCGTCTACGCAAAGCGCAGATTCATATCCTGCAGGGCAATGTCGCCAAGCTGCAAGGAAACAAACAACAGGCCCAAGCCGAGTGGCAGACGACAGTGAAATTATTGGCCGAGAATCCGGGCGGCGAATTGCCGTTCACGCGGCTGGAAGATCTGGTTCTGGCATTGGAATTGCTGGGCCAAAACGAGCAGGCGGCACCTTACAAGGAACGTCTCAAACAGGCGGGTTTCGTGCCCTTCCGGGCCTTTTCCTGAATGTTGCGGACGTTATTCGAAGGAGCAGCATTGCATGCGGGTGGGACCCGCATAAGCGTCACTTTTTTACCACTAACCATCTAGGGGATTTCACCATGCCAAGTACACCGCAGATTTCGTTGGACGTCCGCAATTTTCCCACCAATGCGCCGGGTTGGACCAACGTGCAGGGCAGCAACAACCAGACCTACAGCTATTCCTACACCGGCGGCGACGACGGTGCCGGCGGACTGGTGATGACGGTCGGGCAGGGCCGGGATACGGCGCCGATCCGCATCGTCGCCGACGGGCGCTATGACATCACCAACTGCACCTTCACTGGCGACGGCGCCAGCCAGCTGACCTGGAACGGCAACTCAACAAGAGCCGGTTCGATTGTGGATGCCAATACGCAGGTTGAGAATGCCAAATACAGCATCATCGTGACCGACACAGTGGCCAACTGCACCATTGTCTGTGACCCGCCAGTCAAGAATCAGCCGCCGGCGTAATATGAAAAAGCCCGCTTACGCGGGCTTTTTTTTTAATCATCCGAAGGAAAGCCGTCTTCCGGCTTGCGTTTCTTGAACGGCGGTTTCGGACCGGCACGGTTGCCCTCAGGGCGCGGGCCACGCGGCGTAAACGGACGGTCACCCTGCGGGCGCGGACCGCGGGCAGTGAACGGACGATCCCCCTGAGGACGGTCGCCATACGGTTTCGGACCGCGCGGTGCGTACGGACGGTCGCCTTGCGGACGATCACCCTGCGGGCGCGGACCGCGGGCATTGAACGGACGATCACCCTGCGGGCGGTCACCATAGGGCTTCGGGCCACGCGGTGCATACGGACGGTCGCCTTGCGGGCGATCACCTTGAGGGCGATCACCTTGCGGGCGCGGACCGCGGTTATTGAACGGCTTGGCGGCACGGTCGCCGTAAGGTTTCGGACCGCGTTCGCCGAAGGGCTTCGGGGCACGCGGCGTGCGCGGCGGCGCCACGCGTGAGCCGGTATCGACGCCCTCGGGCACGTACCAGGACTTGAACTCGCCGGCCGGCTGGGCGCCTTGCCCGCTGCGCGGACCCTTGTTGAAACGCGGTTTCTCGGCGCGGTTGCCGAAGTTGTCATCGCGTTCCGGACGCGGACCTTTGTTGAACGGTTTTCCGGCATGCGGCGCGCGGTTGCCGGCGTTGTCGCCGCCGAATTTTCCGCCTTTGTTGAACGGCTTTTTGGCGCCGGCGCCGGGGCGGCCACGGCCGCCGCGCGGGCGCTCTTCGCGCACATGGTCGAAGCGGCGCAGTTCACGGGCTTCTTCGTTGACATGGCCGTTGACGTAGGCGTTCTGGTTGCGGTCGCTGCCGACGCGGATTTCGGTCGGGCGCGACTTGCGCTGGCCGATCACCGGTTGCAGGGTCAGCACCGGGGCGTTGTTGTCGAGGCCGAAATGGGCGCGCAGGGATTCCACCTTGGCCTGTTCCAGTTCCACGCACTGGCCGCGTTTGAGCAGGCGCGGCAGGGTGATTTCGCCGTAGCGCACGCGCTTCAGGCGGCTGACCTGATAACCCTGCGATTCCCACAGGCGGCGGACTTCGCGGTTGCGGCCTTCGGTGATGACCACTTGGAACCAGGCGTGTGAATCGCTGGAGCCGATGCGTTCGATTTTTTCGAATTTGGCCGGACCGTCATCCAGCGCCACACCGCGGGCCAAACGATCGACCACGTTGTCGGGCACTTCGCCGTGGATGCGGCAGACGTATTCGCGTTCGATGTTGCCGGACGGATGCATCAGGGCATTGGCCAGCTCCCCGTCGGTGGTCAGCAGCAGCAGGCCGGTGGTGTTGATGTCGAGGCGGCCGACCGCAATCCAGCGCGCGCCTTTCAGGCGGGGCAGGGCATCGAAAATGGTCGGGCGGCCTTCGGGATCTTCGCGGGTGGTCACTTCGCCTTCGGGCTTGTTGTAGATCAGCACCGAGCTCGGTTCGCTCAGCGCCGAGGCGACGAATACCTTGCCGTCGATTTCAATGCGGTCGCCGCTGGCGACCGATTGGCCGGTCTGCGCGGTTTCGC